>NZ_JASERH010000137.1:0-9405 GCF_030766975.1 Streptomyces sp. KL116D
TCCGTTGCGGGAGATCGTGCTGTGGTTTTGAGTGCCGCTTCAGCGGCGGAGGGTGCTGTCGCTGCGGAGGCCGACATTACGGCTCTGTGGCAGCCCGAAGAACGCTACGGTCCGGGTGGGGGCTGTGTCAGCACCGCTGTGAACCTCGGTCGAGGTCGTTGGGCGGCCGCCGGCGTCCGGCTGGGCGTCCTCCACGCGGCGCGAGGAGCCGGGTGAGAACCTCGCCGGGGACGCCGCGCTCGGTCAGTGAGGTCCTGGAGGAGGTCCTCCTCGAAGGCAGAGCGAGGTGCATCGCCTCCAGCCACTTCTCGCGGCCCTCGTCCGTCAGCTCGACGATCACCCGTACCCAGTTGTTCTCGTCGCGGTCGCGGGTGACCAGCCCTCCTGGACCATGCGGTCGATGCGGTGGGTCATCGCGGCGGGGTCAGGCCGAGGCGCTGGCCAGGTCGCCGGGGCCCATCGCGGCACGGGGCGCCCGGAAGGACCAGTGCCTTGAGGACCTCCCAGTCGGCGTTGCTGATGCCGATCTCCGAGGTCGCGGCCGTACGCCACATTCATACAGCGATTGAGCCTGCCCAGCGCGGAGACGATCTGCTCGACCTGGGGGTCGAGGTCCCGGAACTCGCGCTGGTACGCCGCGATCTGCTCTTCGAGGGTCGGCTCGGCTGTCGGGCCCGCTCAGGTGTCCATGCCGCGCACGTATGGCACGCAAGTGGTTGGCGTTGAAGTCCTTCTCTGTGTATTGTTTAGCTTCAAAGCTTTAGGTTCGAAGTCTTCAGACGTGAGCCTCTGACTGCGAAAGCAGGTGAAAGTGACCAGGGCGATGGGCGCGGCGATGCGCCAGTTCGCGGTGGGCAGCGCGCTGAGCGCGTTCGGACATCGGGATTCACGGTTCCGTTCACTCTACGTGTACGTGGCGGAGGTCCGAGATCTTGGTGGCCGGTGCGGCGCGGCATCGTGCTGGCCGCCTTCGCCATGGCCGCGCTGGTCGTCCTGCCCTTCACCGGGCGCGCCATCGACCGGCGCGGACCGCTGCCCGTACTGGTGGCGGCCTCCGTCGTGGCCTCGGTGGGGTGCGGTCGGGCTGGGGCTCGCGAGCAGTGAGCCGACGGCGTCAGCCGCCGCGGCGGTGCTGGGTGCGGGCACCCGGCGGTGCTGCAGCCCGCGCTCGCGACGATGATCGTGTGGTGCTCGACGCCCGAGGACGCGGACGCGGTCCTTCGCCATGCAGTTCTTCCTGCAGAACCCTGGGCCTCGGCATCGGTGGCGCTCATCGGCGGCCAGATCGTCGACGAGAACAACGCCGGGCAGCTTCCTGCGGCTGTTCGGCATCGAGGCCGTGATGTTCCTGGTCGCCGCCATCGTGCTGACCGTACGGATGCCGCACGCGCCGTCCCGGGCGGCGAGGGCGTGCCCGGAGGGCGGGCCACGCGGGCTGCGGACGCTGATGGGGCACCGGGCGCATGGTGCAGCTGTGCGTGCTCGGGTTCGTGCTGTTCTTCGCCTGCTACGGACAGTTCGAGTCGGGACTGAGCGCGTACGGCGTCGGAGGCCGCCGGGATCTCGCCGTCGACGCTGGGCATCGCGCTCGCCGCCAACACGGCGATGATCGTGGTCGGCGCAGTTCGCCGTCCTGAAGTTCGTGGAGCGGCGCGAGCTGCACTGGTGATCGCCGCCGTCGGCGTCATCTGGGCCGTCGCCTGGATCGCCGCAGGGACTCACGCGGGCTCGGGCACGGGAGCCAGGCCATGGCGACCGCCGCGTTCATCTCGACGTACGCGCTCTTTCGGGCTCGGTGAGTCGATGCTGTCGCCGACCGTCGCCCCGCTGGTCGCCGATCTGGCGCCGGCGGGATGGTGAGGACAGTACAACTCCCGGCGTTTCGCGCTGGTCAAAGCAGCGCCGCGCTGGCCGTCGGGCGCCGGCCGTGGGCGGGCCGATGGGTTGCCGCGCTGCACGGGGCGGCCGTACATCAGTGACCTTCCTGCTGTTCTCGCTGGGCATCACGTTCCTGGCGCTGCGGCTCGGCGAAGCGGCTCACTTTCCGGTGCAGGACCAGCCGTGGCCGGCAGCGCGTGGTGATACAGAGCTCCCGGAGCCCGCCACGGCGGAGGCGTGAGTCAGGAGAAAGTGACGCGGACGGGTGGCCGGTGCCTTCGGGTGCCGGCCACCCGTGCGTTCAGCAGGTCGCCGTCACCAGCGTCGCGGTGAAGGGAGCGTCACCGTGCCGTCGGGGTCGGTCCGGTGGGTGAAGCGGTCGGCGATGGCGCGGCCCGCCTCCGCCAGGGCCCTCGGGCCCGTGCTCCTGGGCGATCCGGGCTCCCCAGGGGATCGCCGAGTGACCGGCGGCGTGCGTGGCGAGCGGGGCAGGGGTCACGTCGACGCGTGAGCGTGCGGGCGGTCGCGTCCTGGAAGCCCGCCTTGCAGGGACCTCGGTGAGACGCGTCGCCGGTGCAGCGGAAAGCTCGGTGCACGGAGCGGCGGCCTCCGCGCCCGCGTACCGGGTGATCACCTCGTGCTGCGCGAGGAAGTACGGGGAGGCGGACAGGTCCGTCCAGGTCGTCGCCGCGAACCGGCCGCCAGGGCGGTGACCCGGCGGCGGCCTGGGTGAGGGCGGCGACCAGGTCGGGGAGAAGAACTCGCGCGCCCTGCTGGCACAGGACGGCGTCGAAGGAGGCGTCGTCGTAGGGAGCCGGTCGGCGGAGGCGAGGGTGAACTCGATGTCGGGGTACAGGTGCGGGCTGTGCACCGTGGCGACCCCGAGCATGTCCGGGGACGCGTCCGCGCGCCGTGCACCCGGCCGGTGGGGCCGACGCGGGCCGCGGCGAGCGCCGGGCCACTGAAGCCGGTGCCGCAGGCCAGGTCGAGACGGTGTCGCCGGGAGTTCAGGCCGACGCCGTCGACAGAGGGCGGTGACGAACGGTGCCATGAGCGCGCGACGTACTGCTCATAGCGCTCGGGGGCGCTGCCGGTGAGCCGGAAGCCGGAGTGTCTGCTGCCGCGTCTGTCATCACGACGCTGATAGCACTGCAGGGACGCAAGTGCGGGGGTGCTGCACGGATGGCTCAGGCCGTGCCGGTCGGCAGCACGAACTCGCACCACACGGCCTTGCCGCCGCCCGGTGTCCGCCGCGAGCCCCAGTTCGAGGCGATCGTGGCGACGATGGCGATGCCGCGGCCCCGACTCGTCGCCCGGGTCCGCGCGCGCGCCTGCGGGGCAGGTGGTCGTCCCCGTCGGTCACCTCGACGATCAGCCGGCGGTCCGTGCGGCGCAGCCTAGCCGCATCGGCGGGGTGCCGTGCTGGAGCGAGTTGGCGACGAGTTCGCTGGCCGCCAGGACGCCCAGGGTCGTGAGTTCCGGGGTGAAGCGCCAACTGGACAGGACGCCGGAGGCGAAGGCGCGGGCGCGCGGGGGCGGCCTCGACGCCGCCGAGGAGTTCCAGCGCGGCGTTGCGGAACAGTTCGCCGTCGGAGCCCTTGCGCGCCGGGTGCTGGAGGACCAGGACCGCCACGTCGTCGTCGTGGTCGGCGGTGACGCCCGCCGCTCTCGATCAGCCGGTCTGCAGACGACCTGGGGCGTGCCGGTCGCGCCCGCGAGGGCGTGCTCGAGCGCAGCCACGCCGCGTCGATGTCCTCGTCCCTGCGCTCGACCAGGCCGTCGGTGTACATGACCGCGGTGGAGCCGGGGCCGAGCGGGACGGCGCCCGAGGCGCGCAGCCAGCCGCCATGCCGGTGCGGCGGGCCCGTCGGCTCGTCGCCGCGGTGGATCGTGCCGTTCTCGTCGCGTACGAGGATCGGGAGGTGGCCCGCGGACGCGTAGACGAGGCGGCCCTCGTTCAGGTCGTGGACGGCAGTAGACGCAGGTGGCGATCTGGTGGGGGTCGATCTCCGTAGCCAGACCGTCCAGCAGTTGCAGGACCTCGTGCGGCGGGAGGTCCAGACGGGCGTAGGCGCGGACCGCCGTGCGGAGCTGGCCCATGACCGCGGCCGCGCGGACGCCGCATCGATGACGTCGCCGATGACGAGGGCCGTGCGGCCGCCGCCGAGGTGATCACGTCGTACCAGTCGCCGCCGACCGCGGCCTCGGTGCCGCCCGGCTGGTGCGTGGCGGCGATCCGCAGGTCGTCGGGCTCCTCCAACTCCTGCGGCAGCAGGCTGCGCTGCAGGGTGACTGCCGTCTCGCGCTGTTCGCGCCGCTGGTGCGCAGCCGCTCGGCGGCCTCCGCGTGGTCGGTGACGTCGGCCGCGAAGATCAGTACGCCGGGGCCCTCCGCGGTCTCCAGCGGGGTGCAGGTCACCGTGTACGAGCGGTGGCCGCCGGACGTCTTGCGGGACTTCACCGTGCGGGGCTTCGCGCTGCGCAGCACCTGGTCGAGGAGCGGGAGGAGGCTCAGCTCGTCCAGTTCGGGCAGGGCGTCGCGCGCCGGTTCGCCGCAGGGGCGGTCGCCGAAAGGGCGGCGATGTACGCGTCGTTGACGTCGGCGATGCGGTGCTCGGGGCCGTGCACCCGGCGCGACGAGGGCCGGGATGCGGTCGAGGACGGCGCGGGCCGGCAGCTCGTCGACACCGCCCTCGGCGGTGGCGCCCTCCTGGGGCTCGTCGGGCAGGGTGCTCGGCGCGGGCCGCGGGCACCGCGCCGTCGCCTCGCTGAGGCCACACGTGGTCGGCGCAGCGCCGCGCGGCGCTGCGTTCCGGAGCCGGGCGCTCCAGCGCGTGAAGTTCACTGTGGGACAAGCCTCGTGAGGTCGAGGGAGGGCGATGGGCCCGCCCATGGTCGTGTGGACTAGTCTGTGCCGACCGTACTGACAAACGTCGAGACGCCGGTCCGGCAAGGGAGTTCCGCGCTCCGGTCAACAGTGCGTCGGCCGGGGCGCCCAGGGCGTCAACGCGCCGGTCACGGCGACCCCTTCGGACGGCCGGGAGGTTCCGGTGACGGCCCCGCAGAAGGGTCCTCAGGAGGGACGGCACCGGCCGCGAGTTCGAACTCGGCGCGCGGCTGTTCCAGGGAGCCGAGCGAGACGATCTCCCGCTTGAACAGGCCGGAGAGCGTCCATTCGGTCAGGACGCGGGCCTTCCGGTTCACGGTGGGCACCCTGCTGAGGTGGTAGACGCGATGCATGAACCACGCAGGGTAGCCCTTCAGCTTGCGGCCGTAGACGTGCGCGACGCCTTTGTGCAGGCCGAGCGAGGCCACGGATCCCACGTACGCGTGCTCGTAGTCGTGAGGGGGCCGGCCGCGCAGCGTCGCCGCGATGTTCTCCGCGAGGTCTTCGTCTGGCGGACGGCGTGCTTGGGCGTTGGGCGCACTCCGTGCCCGGTCCGTCGGCCGTGATGTCGGGACGGCGCCGCGTCGCCCGCGCCCCAGGCGTGCGGGGGCGCCGTCGACGGCAGCTGGGCGGTGCGCTGCGGCCCTGCTCGTTCAGCGGCAGATCCGTGGCGGCGAGCAGCGGACTGGGTTTGACGCCGGCCCGTCCACACGACGGTGCGGGTGGGGGAAGCGGGAGCCGTCGCTGAGCACCGCGACCCGGTTCTCGCAGGGATTGAGGCGGGTCTCCAGGCGCACGTCGTGTTCCGGCCACGCAGTTCGCGGATCGATGTACTGGCCCATCTCGGGCTCCACTTCGGGCAGGATCCGGCCGGACGCCTCGACGAGGATCCACTTCAGTCCTCGGCCTTGACGTTGCGGTAGTACTTCGCCGCGTACCGGGCCATGTCCTCCCAGTTCGCCGAGCGCCTCGACGCCCGCGCGTACCCGCCGCCCACGAAGACGAAGGTCAGCGCCGCGTCGCGGATCGCCGGGTCGCGGGTGGAGGAGGCGATGTCCAGCTGCTCGATGACGCGTGTTGCGCAGGCCGATGGCCTCCTCGACCGTCTTGAAACCGATGCCGTGGTCGGCGAGGCCGGGGACGAGGCAGGGGTGCGCGAGATCGAGCCAGGTGCGAGGACGAAGTTCGTCGTAGGCCAGCAGGGCCGGGGCCCGTGCCCTCTTTGTCGCTGGCCGGCGTCGTGTACATGGCCGTCCGCTTGGCGTGGTCGATCGAGACGACCTCGCCGACGATCACGTCGCAGTGCGGCAGGACGCGGCGCAGGGGCGACGACGTGGCGCGGCGAGATGGAGCCGGCCGCCGCCTCGGGCAGGAACGGCTGGTACGTCATGTACGGGTCGGGGGTGATCACGACGATCTCCACGGCACCGCTGCGCAGCTCCGGTTTCAGCTTCTTCTGGAGGCGCAGGGCCGTGTACATCCCGACGTAGCCGCCGCCGACAACGAGAATGCGCGCAGGGTTCCCTCACCCTCCCATGACGCATCGGACCCTTGCGTTTGTCCACAGCCCCGGCAAATTGTGTGACCGGGCGGGAGGGCCGCACCGGTTGGGCGGCCGGGCGGCGCGTACGAGAGGTGCGCAGGTCAGCAGGGAGGGAGGGGTGGGAGGGGAGGTGCAATCTTGGCGGAATCGCGCGCGTACTCCGTTCGGGGGCGCTCCGTGCGGAACCTGCCCCTTCTGAATTGACTCCGGCTCAACTATGTTCGTGTGCTGTCGGGGTGTCGGGGATGCACTGACGGGACCGCAGGGACTGTCCCGGAAATCGCTGTCTGTTCCTCACGCTCCGGCTGACAATGACGGGGAGTGTCTCCGGGGGAGACGTCATTACCAGGGGGAACACATATGCACATTCAGGACTCTCATTGGACCTCAGCGTCGGCCGTGGCACCTACGGGGCGCCTCGGGCGGAGCGAACGGGCGCGGCGCGGGCGCACAGTTCACGAGCCGCGCCGCTGCGCGTGGATGCCCAGCGCAATCTGGAGCACGTACTGCGCGCGGCCCGGGAGGTCTTCGGCGAGCTGGGGTACGGGGCGCCCATGGAGGACGTGGCGCGGCGCGCAGTGTCGGTGGGCACGTGTCGGCGCTTCCCCAGCAAGGACGTACTGGTGCGACGGATAGCCGAGGAGGAGACCTCCCGGCTGACCGACCAGGCCCGCACGGCGCTCGGTCAGGAGGACGAGCCGTGGTCGGCGCTCTCCGCTTCCTGCGACCTCGGTCGCCTCCGGCGCCGGCCGGCTGCTGCCGCCGCAGGTGCTGCGGGTGGGCGTCGCCGACGAAGAGGCCGACGGCGGCCGGGACGAGACGCGGGTGCCCGAGCAGCGCGGCGGGGCGCCCGAGCTGCGGCTCGTGGAGCAGCGGACGGCGCCGGTGGACGAGGCCCTGCCCGCGGACGACGCCGGTGCCACGGCGCTGCTCGACGTCGTGGGGCGGCTCGTGGACCGGGCGCGCGAGGCCGGCGAGCTGCGGGCCGACGTCACGGTGTCGGACGATGCTGCTGGTCATCGCGACGGCGGCGCCCTCGCTGCCGGACGCCGCGCACCAGGCGGCGGCATCGGCCCGGCCCTGGACATCCTGCTCGAAGGAGCTGCGGTCCCGGCCCGCGTGACGGCCCGGCAGGGTGACGATGGTTGACCGCGCGTGACCGAACCGGTCGCTCGCGGTCAACTGCTTTTACCACATGCCCGTTGGGCCTGCTACGGACGAGTGAAAGGTAGCGCTCGGGTACGGGAAATCTCCACGGATGAGTGGTTG
The DNA here is from genome assembly GCF_030766975.1 of Streptomyces sp. KL116D. NCBI lineage: Bacteria > Bacillati > Actinomycetota > Actinomycetes > Kitasatosporales > Streptomycetaceae > Streptomyces > Streptomyces sp. KL116D. Next base: position 7,577 of record NZ_JASERH010000137.1, read on the forward strand.
CTGTGCAGCGACCACCACGGTGGGGGAGCCCCGTGTGGCACTCTTTCCCGGTGGTCGGGTCAGAGTGTGCGGTCGGGGCTTTCCGCGATGAGCGTTGACGGGCGGGACGAGCAGCAGTCCGACGGTGGAGGTGCGAGTCCCCGAGGGGCTCCTCCGCAGCAGGTTCCGAATCAGGGCGGTCCCGGGCGTACGTCCGGCGAGGCCGCGCCGGCGCCCGCGGACGTCTCCGTCCCCATGCAGCGGGAGAGCGCGGCGCAGCGAGCCGCGGCAGCCGGGTCCGGCGCGCCGCTGCCCTCGTCCGACGCCGATCTGATCGGCCGGATGCGCGTGGCGGTGACGACTCGGCGTACGAGGAGCTGTACCGCCGGCACGCCGCGGCCGTCCGCCGCTACGCGCGCACCTGCCGCCGGGACGGGCACACCGCCGACGACCTGACCGCCGAGGTCTTCGCCCGCATGCTGCAGGCCGTGCGCGGCGACGCGGGCCTCGCACGCGGTGCGCGCCTATCTGCTGACCACCGAGCGCCGCGTCGCCGGGCTGGACAGAAGTCGGCGAAGCGCGAGCACCTCGTGGACGACTTCGCGGTCTTCGCCCAGCAGGCCGCCCGCTCCAACGAGGTCTCCGACGACGACACCCTCGACCTGGGCGCCGATGTGCGCGCCATGCACGGGCCGAGCAGTCGATGGCCATGCAGGCCTTCCGCTCGCTGCCCGAGCGCTGGCAGGCCGTGCTGTGGCACACCGAGGTCGAGGACGAGTCGCCCAGCGGCGTCGCCACTCTCTTCGGGCTCGACGCCAACGGCACGCGGGTGCTCGCCAAGCGCGCCCGCGAGGGCCCTCAAGGAGGCCTACCTCAGGCGCACGTCTCGGCCACGCTCACCGAGTCCGAGGATGCGCCCGCTACATGGACCGGCTCGGCCTACGCGCGCGGCAGCCTCCGCACCCAGGCCGAGCGGGGCCTGCCCGCGCTACCTGGAGGAGTGCGCAAGTGCCGCCTCGCGGCGGGCCGATCAAAGAGTCGCCAGCGCATCCCCCGGTGTCGATGCCGATCGCCGTCATCGGCTGGTTCGGCGCCGCCGGGTACGCGAAGGTGGCCGCGCTCATCGGGGGTGGCGCCGCGGGCACGGCCGGGCGCCGGGGCCGGTGCGGCCGCGGGCCGCGAGCGGCGGTTCGTCGAGCGGTGGCGCGGCCGGCGGAGCGGCGGCCGAGGGCTCGGGCGCCCGCGAAGGCCCTGGTATCGCGGCGGGTGTGGTGGCGGCCGCGACGGCCGCGGCCCTGGCGATCGCGCTGACCGGCGGCAGCGAAGAAGCCCGAGCCGGAGGCGCGGCAGGAGAAGCCGCCGGTCTCGCAGCCGATCGAGCCCGAGCCGACGCCCACGCCGACCCCGACGCCCACGCCGGAGCCGCCCGCGCCTGCGAAGCCGAAGCCCACGCCGACGCCGACCCCCACACCGACCCCGCCGCCGAAGCCTAAGCCGAAGCCGACCCCGCCGCCGAAGCCGACGCCCGCCGACGCCGCCCTCAAGCCCACGCCGACCCCGAAGCCGACTCCCCGCCGGCCCCGGCCGTCTACCAGTGGGAACCAGCTGGCGTACGGCGCCGTCGGCGACGGCAGCAGCGAGCCCGAGATGCGGCTCGGCGAGAGCAGCTGGGTGTGGCAGCGCTACGGACTGTCGATCGCCGACAGGACCTATGCGAACGGGGTCTCGGTGCACGCCCAGTCCTCCGTCACCATCGACCTGAACCGCAGCTGCGGCGTACGACGCGCGTTCGCCGGAGTCGACGGCATGACCATGGGTCTCCGGCGCCGTCCGCTTCTCCGTCTACGTCG
>NZ_JASERH010000138.1:0-150245 GCF_030766975.1 Streptomyces sp. KL116D
CCGCGGGAGCCGTGGCGGCCGCGGGGGCCGTGGGCGGCGCGCTCGCGGGGCGGGGCACGGGGGCTGCCGCTCGGGGCGCCGGAGGGGCCGGGGCGGGGACGGGCGCCGGCGGCGCGAACCGGGCGGGCGGGGTCGACGACGGTGCGGGCGGGGGCGCCTGGTGCGGCACGGGGGCCGTGTCCAGGGCGACGAAGAGCGCGTCCGCCGGTCCTGACCGGGCGGCGGCCTCCTCGTGGAGGCGGGACAGGGGCGGGCGTTCGCCGGTGCGCCAGACGTCGGCGTACGCCTTGAGATAGGCGGGCGTCAGCGTCGTACGGCGGCGCGGCGGCGGCACGACGCGGCCGAACAGGCGGACGCCGTGGCCGAGTCCGAGGCCGCCCGTCCGCACGTGCTGCCAGGCGTCCGCGTCGGCGACGAGATCGAGGACGACGGTCGTGGTGTGCGGGCGGCGCAGGGCGAGTTCACCGGTCAGCCAGTGCCAGGGCAGCGCCGTGTAGCGCAGCGTCGACGGCGTGGTCCTGGCCAGGGCCAGGTGCAACAGGTGCTGGCGGTGGTCGAGGTGGAGCTGGCCCGTGACGTAGACGTGCAGCGGTCCGGGCAGCGCGGCGGCCGTGCGGAGGCGGGTGAGCACGGTCTGCGGGTCGAGCGGGTCGGCGAGTTCGACGACGGTGGCCGCCGCCGTGCCGGTGAGCGCGCTCGGCGGCACCGCCGCGAGCGCGGGCAGCACGGCGGCCGCGTCGATGAGGCACCCCTTCCCGGCGGGGGCGGCCGCGAGCAGCAGCGCCGTCCCCGGCTCCGTGGGGTGTGTCTCGTTGTTGCCTTGCGCATTGATCACCACGACAGCACCGTAACCGGAACTCGGCACGGGACGCGCCGCTCACACGGTCCCCAACTGGTCCGCCTACGGGCGGTTTTCGGCCCTTTTCGACCACGCGCCCCGGCCTCGTGGCTCCTCCCGGACACGGGCGTGCCGCGGTTCGGTGTCGCGCCGCGCCGCCACCCGCACCCCGTGGATCGGTCACGCGTCCGCCGTCACCCGCGATTCACGCACGACGGCCCGGAGCATCAGGGCGAGCAGGCCCGCCCCCGCGCCGACGGCGAGGGTGTGCTCGGCGAGGGCGAGCGGCATGCGCTGGTAGGGCTCGTAGTCGCCGGGCCGCAGGACGGCCCACAGCAGGCGCCACGCGTTCCACGCGAACAGGGAACCGGAGCCGACGAAGGCGAGCGTGACGGCGGCCCATCGAGGCGTGCCGGGCAGCAGGCGTCCGGCGAGCAGCCACGCGCCGAGGGTGCCGAGCACGGCCCACAGGGCACCGTTGCCGAACAGCAGCCGGATGCTCAACTCCCAGGCGGGTGAACCCGGTCGGAGACCGGCACGGCCTCCCGCCGACCAGTACAGCCAGAGTGCGGCGGGGGCCAGTGCGGCGGCGCTCAGGGTGAGCAGCCGCGGCAGGCCGACGGCGGACGTGGTGCGACCGGTCGTCCCGCGGAAGGCGTGCTGCCAGCGGGACCGGAGGTAGAGGGGCAGGGCGACGGCGATCCCGACGGCCATGCCGGCGAAGCCGATCGTGATCAGGGCCGATTCCCAGCCGGGCAGGCCGTTCCCGCCACCCCCACCGTCCCCACCGCTCTCGTCCCGCCCCTGGTCCGCTCCGCCGCCCAGGTCGGCACCGGCCGCGCCGAGGGCCGTGAGCACCACCCCGTACGGCACGAGGGAGCCGAGGAATCCGCAGGCCGTCCAGGCGAAGAAGAGGACGGCGGGCGCGGGCAGCCGGCGGCCGAACGGCAGGGCGAGGCCGAGGCCCAGAGCGACGCCGACCGCGGCCATCACGACGGTGACCGCGTTGAGCAGGACCCACTCCCCCGGGCTCGACCGGGCCTCGTCGGGGCCGCCACCGAAGAGGCCGACGGCGACCCAGACCACTTTGACGCCGAGGTAGAGGGAGAGGGCGGCGGCCGCGCCGAGGCCCGCACACCGCTGCACGGTGGATGCGTTCATGATCGGAGTGTCGTGGCGCGGGTGCGCCCGACGCGTCCGCCGCCGGGACGGTCCGCCTCCGCCGCGCGGCGGAGGCGGCGGCCCGGTCAACCTCCCTGCGGGACCGCCGTGTTCGTGGCCAGCGCGGCGCGCAGCCAGTCGTGGGCGGCGCCCATCGTCGGCGGTGCGGACGGGTCGACGGCCGCACTCAGCTGCCAGAAGCGGTCGACGTCCGGGTCGGCGGTGCGGTCCAGGAGCACGGCGAGCAGCCGCCTGAACGCGGGTGTGTCCCGGGCGAGTTGGGCCCCGGCGTGCGCGGCGACGAACGCGTCGAGGGCGGCGCCGGGTCCGGGCTCGCTGCCCGCGGCGAGCTCGGCGGCGCCCAACGCGTAGGCCACGCCGAGGCCTTCGTACAGGGCGACCGGATCACATCCCGCGTCGCGTGCCGGTGGGCGTGGGGCGACGGAGGTGCGGGCGTGCGCGTGCAGCCGGGCGTAGGCGAGGAGCCGGTCGGGGGCCGGGTCGGTGGGCGGGATGCGGACGGCGGCGTCGACGATGGCCGTGGAGAGCTTCCGCGGCAGTCTGCGCAGCGGGAGGCGGCGGCGCCAGAACCGGGCGAGTTCGGTGGGGTCCGGGGGCAGCGGGGCGGCGGCGACGACGGCGAGCCGTTCGGCGCGCTCGGCCGGCGAAGCGGACTCCTCGACGAGCCGCAGCGCGCTCTCGCGCCAGCGCAGCACGGCGAGTTCGTCCCGTACGCCGACGAGGTGGCGGGCGACGGCGTCCCGCAGGGCGGAGTCGCCGCGCAGCGCGCGCTCGATGTCGGGGACCGGCACGTCCAGGGTGCGCAACGCCCTGATCGTGCGCAGCTGTTGGAGCGCTTCGGCGCCGAACCGGCGGTGTCCGCCGGTGGTGCGCGGCAACTGGGGCAGCAGGCCGCGGTCGGCGTAGAACCGGACGGTCTTCACGCTCGTACCGGCCCGCTCGGCGAGTTCCCCGATGCCCATCTCGTGCTCCGGCGCCACGGTTGAACCTCCCTTCGGGGGAGTTCCTACGGTACGTCCGTCCACGACGCGTCTCAGGAGAAGGGGTCGACGCACCATGACGGCATTCGTGCTGGTGTCCGGGGGGTACACGGCGGGCTGGATCTGGCGGGACGTGGCCGCGGTGCTGCGCGGCGACGGGCACCAGGTGTACCCGGCGACGCTGACGGGCCTCGGCGACCGGCGCCATCTCGCCCGGCCCACGACCGGTCTCGACACCCACGTGGAGGACCTGGTCCAGCTCGTCGACCACGTGCCCGAACACGACGTGGTCCTGGTCGGGCACTGTTACGGGATCCATCCGGCGCTGGGCGCGGCCTCCCGCAGGCCGGAGCGGGTCGTGCGCCTGGTGTATCTCGACGCGGGGCTGCCCGCTGACGGGGACAGCTGCATGGACCTGGTCACGGACGAGGTGCGCGGCTACCTCCTCGCGCGGGCGGCGGCGGAGGGCGACGGGGTGCGCGTGCCGCCGCCCCCGCTGTCGGAGGCCCGCGTCTGGGGCGACCTGCACGATCTGGACGCGGACGCGCGCGAGCGGCTCGCCGGGTACGCGGCGCCGATGCCGCTGGGGGTGCTGACGCAGCCGCTGCGCATGGCGGCGCCGCTCGATCCCGAACTGCCGACGACGGGCGTCTTCTGCACGCTCGGCGGGGGTCCCGGCATCGCCACGATCGCGTCGCTCGTGGCCACGGGCGATCCCCGGTTCGCGCCCCTCGCACGGCCCACCGTGGGGTACTTCGAGCTGGCCACGGGTCACTGGCCGATGCTGTCGGCGCCGCGGGAGGTGGCCGGCGTGCTGCTGCGGGCCGCGGCGGACGAGGGCGAGCGGCTGACTGCCGAAAAGGCCGCCGGAGAAGCCTCCGGGGAGGCCGCCGGGGAGGCCGCCGCCGGGTGACTCCACGTGCGGCACTCCCCGGATCCGGCGAAGCTGAGGGGCATGGACGGACTGGACGGATACCCCTCGGTCGTCGTGCACGCGGCCCAGCCCGGCGGGCGCCGGGTCTACATCCGGGGCGAGGACGCGGGGCTCGCCACCTCGGTGGCGGACGTCGTGGAGTTCCTGCGGCGAGCCGGGCTTGCCGGCGCGCCGCTCGACGACCCGGACGTCGTCGAGTGGCGCGGCGGCGGCACCGCGATCTGGCCCGCGCGGGCCGACGACCCGGACGAAGGTCAGACCCTGTGACCTCTGTGCCCGCCGCGTCGGCCGTGCCCTGCGAGTGACTCTGAGTGACCGGACGTCTCAGCGGTAGCCGGTGACGTCGGCCGGTTTCCCGGTGTCCTGGACCTCCACGAGGTAGCGCCAGGCGTCGGGCCTGCTGCCGTCGAGGTCCGTGAAGCCGTAGACCTGGGCGAGTCCGCCGCTGGACTGCGACGTCCCGTTGAACCGGGCGACGTCCGGGTCCGCGGCGAGCGCGGCGACGGCCCGGCCGACGTAGTGCGGGGTCTCGGAGATGGCGAAGTGCGGCTGGTCCGTGAGCGCGTCCCGCCAGTTCTCCTCGGTGACCCCGAACGCGTCGAGCATGATCTCCGACCGCATCCAGCCCGGGGTGAGGGCGACGGCCGTGGCGCCGCGCGGGCCGAGCTCGTGGCCGAGGGAGAAGGCCATCCGCAGCACGGAGTTCTTGGCCAGGTCGTAGAAGAAGGAGTTGCGGTAGTTCACGCCGTTGTAGTCGGCGGTGCCGTCCGTCACCTCGACGTGCAGACCGCCCGGCCTGCGCAGCAGCAGCGGCAGCGCGAAGTGGCTGGTGATGGCGTGCGTCTCGACGGCCAGGCGGTGCAGCCTGAGCCCCTTGTCGAGGTCGTGCTCCCAGACGGGCTGGTCCCAGCCGAAGAGGTGCTCGCCGCCCCAGATGTCGTTGACGAGCACGTCGAGCCCGTCCTGTTCCGCGCCGATGCGGTCGACGAGCGCCTTGACCTGGTCCTGCTCCAGGTGGTCGGTGGGCACGGCGATGCCCCGGCCGCCCGCCGCGGTGACCAGGTCCGCGGTGTCCTCGATGGTCTCGGCCCGGTCGTACTCGGAGCGCCTGGTCCGGGTGGTGCGGCCGGTGACGTAGACGGTGGCGCCCGCCGCGCCCAGCTCCACGGCGATGCCGCGGCCCGCGCCCCGGGTGGCGCCCGCGACGAGGGCCACCTTCCCGCGCAGCGGCGCGTCGGCGGTGCGGTCGTCCCCGGGTTCCGGAGTCGTCCGGGGTTCCCCTGCCATCCGGGATTCCTGTGTCATGCGGTGTCTCCCATGCCCTGCGGTCGGCCTCGTGGACGGCCTTGAGCGGCGTCCTGCAACGTCGTCGAGCATCGCGTCGAATCCCGACATCTCCTGTCCGACTTCCCGTACGGATGGGCGTCCGGGGTGCGCCACCACCCTCAGGAATACCCCCATGGGTATATTTGATACCCTCGGGGGTATAGAGTGGCGAGGGTCGCAGGAGGTTGTCGTGAAGGTTGTCGTCGTCGGAGGCGTGGCGGGCGGAATGTCCGCGGCCACCCGGCTGCGCCGTCTCGACGAGCAGGCGGAGATCGTCGTGCTGGAGCGCGGCGCCCACGTCAGCTACGCGAACTGCGGCCTGCCGTACTTCCTGGGCGGCGTCATCGAGGGCCGGGACGCGCTGCTCGTACAGACCCCCGAGGCCCTGCACGCCCGGTTCCGGATCGACGTCCGGGTCCGGCACGAGGCCGTCGCCGTGGACCGCGACGCACGGACCGTGCGGGTGCGGGACCTGGTGACCGGCGAGGAGTGCACGGAGTCGTTCGACCGTCTGGTGCTCAACCCCGGAGCGCGGCCGTTCGTGCCGCAACTGCCGGGCGTGGAGCGGGCGTTCACGCTGCGGGACGTCTCGGACACCGACCGGATCGCCGCCGAGCCGACCGCCGGTGCGCGCACGGCCGCGGTCGCCGGCGCCGGCTTCATCTGCGTCGGCGTCCGCACGGCCGCCGAGCACGGCCGCGGCGCCATCCCCGGCGCGCTGAACATCCCGCTCGACGAGTTGCGCGAGCGTGCCGCCGAGCTGCCCGACGGCGACCTCGTCGTCCACTGCCAGGTCGGGCTGCGCGGCCACACGGCCCTGCGGCTGCTCGCCGGACTCGGCCGCGACGCCGCGAACCTCGACGGTGGCTTCGCCACCTGGTCCGCAGGTCAGGCCGCATGACCCCCACACCCCCGTCCGTCCCGCACACCACCTCACCCGGGAGAAGCATGAGCACCACCCTCACCCCCACCGAACTGCACGCCCGCCCCACGGACAGCACGCTCGTCCTCGACGTGCGCGCCCCCGGCGAGTTCGCGTCCGGTCACGTCCCCGGCGCGGTGAACGTGCCGGCCGAGCACCTGGACGAGCTGCTGCCCGACCTGCGGTCCGCGGCCGAGCGCCGCCGCATCGTCGTGGTCTGCGCGGCCGGCTCGCGCTCCGCCGCGGCCTGCGCGAAGCTCGCCGACGCGGGCGTCGAGGCCGTCGGTCTCGCGGGTGGCACGCAGGCCTGGACCGCCGATGGACGGCCGGTCGACACGGTCGAGCGCGCGGGCCGCAGCGTGTGGGCGATGGACCGCCAGGTGCGGTTCGCCGCCGGCTCGCTCGTGCTGGCCGGTCTCGCCCTCGGCCGCCGCGCGCCGAAGGGCCGCCTCCTCGCCGCCGGCATCGCGTCGGGCCTGGTCTACTCCGGCCTGAGCAACACCTGCGGGATGGCCGCCATGCTCGGCAAGCTCCCGTTCAACCGGCCCGAGCCCGGCGCCCTGGACGCGGCCCGCGCCGCCCTGCGCTCATGAAGGGCCCCGACAACCCGGAGGCGATGGACGCGGTCCTCAAGCGGCTGCGGCGCGCCCAGGGCCAGCTGGCCGGGGTCATCGCGATGATCGAGGCGGGCCGCGACTGCAAGGACGTGGTCACGCAACTCGCCGCCGTCTCCCGGGCGTTGGACCGGGCCGGCTTCAAGATCATCGCATCCGGCATGCGGGACTGCATGAACGCGGCGGACGGCGAGCAGCCGCCGCTCAGCGAGGACGAGCTGGAGAAGCTGTTCCTGTCGCTGGCGTGAGCCCCGTCGCCGCACCGGTCCCCCTCCGGTGCGGCGACGGCCCGCGCGGGCACCACCACGCCCCGGACCGGACGGGTCACGTCCTGGACCGGCTCGGCGGGGCCACTTCCGGGCCGCCCCGCCGAGCCGGGGTTCTCAGGCGGCGCGCCGCACCCGTGCGCCGTGGCGGCGCACGATGTCCGCGTACCGGTGCCCGCTGCCCTTGATGGTGCGGGCCTGCGTCGCGTAGTCGACGTGGACGAGGCCGAACCGCTTGTCGTAGCCGTACGCCCACTCGAAGTTGTCGAGCAGCGACCACGCGAAGTACCCGGCGAGCGGCGCTCCCTTGCGGACCGCGCGGGCACACGCCGCGAGGTGGTTCACCAGGTACTCCTCGCGCTCCGGATCGTCGACGGTCCCGTCGGGGCGGACGACGTCCGGGTACGCGGAGCCGTTCTCCGTGACGTACAGCTTGCGGGCGCCGTACTCGTGGGTGAGGCGCAGCAGCAGCGACTCGATGCCGTCGGCGTCGACCTCCCAGTCCATGCCGGTGCGCGGCACGCCGAGGCGGCGCACGGCGTCGGCGTACGGGGCGGGGCCCGCCGGGTGGTCGGCGACGGCGGACGGGAAGTAGTAGTTCAGGCCCAGCCAGTCCAGCGGCTCGGCGATGGTCGCCAAGTCCCCTGCCCGCTCCGGGAGTTCGACCCCGTACACGTCGATCATGTCGGCCGGGAAGCCGCGGCCGTGCACCGGGTCGAGCCACCAGCGGTTGGCGTGGCCGTCCATGCGGTGGGCGGCGGCGACGTCCTCGGGCCGGTCGGTGGCGGGGGCGACCTGCGCGAGGTTGTTGACGATGCCGACCTCGGCGCCCGGCACCGCGGCGCGGATGGCCTGGGTGGCGAGGCCGTGTCCGAGGAGCAGGTGGTAGGAGGCGCGGACGGCGGCGGTCAGGTCGGTCCAGCCGGGGGCCATCCGCCCTTCCAGGTGGCCGATCCACGCCGAGCACAGCGGTTCGTTGAGCGGCGTCCAGTGCTTCACGCGGTCGCCGAGGCGCTCGGCGACCACGGCCGCGTAGGCGGCGAAGTGCTCGGCGGTCTCCCGCTCGGGCCAGCCGCCCCGGTCCTGGAGCACCTGCGGCAGGTCCCAGTGGTACAAGGTGACGGACGGCGTGATGCCCTCGGCGAGCAGCGCGTCGATCACCTGGTCGTAGAAGTCCAGGCCCTTGGGGTTCACGGGTCCGTCGCCGCCGGGCACGATGCGCGGCCAGGCGACGGACAACCGGTAGGCGTTCGTGCCCAGTTGCTTCATCAGCGCGATGTCGTCGCGCCACCGGTGGTAGTGGTCGCAGGCGACGTCTCCGTGGTCGTCGTTGTCGATCTTCCCCGGGGTGTGCGAGAAGGTGTCCCAGATCGAGGGCGAGCGGCCGTCCTCGGCGACGGCTCCCTCGATCTGGTACGCGGAGGTGGCCGTGCCCCACAGGAAGTCGTGCGGGAAGGCGGAAAGATCCACGGAGGAGTGGGGGTCGGACACAGGGTTCCTTTCGGAGGACCGTACGGGGGTACGGGAGTCGGTCACTTGACGGCACCGGCGGTCAGGCCGGTGACGAGGTAGCGCTGCAGCAGCAGGAAGCCGGCCACGACGGGCACGCTGACCACCAGCGAGGCGGCCATGATCTGGTTCCAGTACACGTCGTTGAGGTTGGCGTAGGCGCCGAGGCCGACCGAGAGCGTGCGGGTCGTCTCGTTCGTCATGACGGAGGCGAAGAGCACTTCTCCCCAGGCGGTCATGAAGGAGTACACGGCGACCGCGACGATGCCGGGGATGGCGGCCGGCACGATGATCCGGAACAGCGCGCCGAGCGGGCCGCAGCCGTCGACGAGGGCCGCCTCGTCGAGGTCGCGCGGCACGGACTCGAAGTAGCCGATGAGCATCCAGATCGAGAACGGCAGCGTGAACGTCATGTAGGTGAGGATCAGTCCGCCGCGCGAGCCGAACAGGGCGATCCCGGTGGCGTTGCCGATGTTGACGTAGATGAGGAACAGCGGCAGCAGGAAGAGGATGCCGGGCAGCATCTGCGTCGACAGGACGGTCACCGTGAAGACGCGCTTGCCGCGGAAGCGGTAGCGGCTGACCGCGTACGCGGCGAACACGGCGATGATCACCGAGCAGACCGTCGCGGCGCCCGCCACGATCACCGAGTTCGTGAAGTACTTGGCGAGCGGGACGGTCGACCAGATGTCGATGTAGGGCCGGATGGTGAGTCCGCTGGGGATCCACCGGAACTCGCCCTGGACGTCCTGGAGCGGCTTGAGCGAGCTGGACACCATGACGAACACGGGCAGCAGCACGAAGCCGGCGAGCAGCGTCAGGAAGATCCGGCGGGACCACACGAAGGAGCGGGGCGCCGCCATCGGCGACCGGTGCCGCACAGTGGTGTCAGACATCGGCGGTCTTCCTTCCCCGCGAGGTGAGCGCCAGGTACACGCCCGTCACGACGAGCAGGAACAGCAGGAGCAGGACGGACATGGCGGAGCCGGTACCGAAGTTCCAGGTGACGAACGACGACTGGTAGATGTGGACCGAGATGAGGTCCGCGGCCTCGGGCGCCGCCTTGCCGAACATCACGTACGGCGTGTTGAAGTCGTTGAACGTCCACAGGAACAGGACGAGCACGAGGACCTGGTTGACGGGGCGCAGCGACGGCAGCGTGATGCGGCGCAGCTGCTGCCACAGACCCGCCCCGTCCAGCGCGGCGGCCTCGTACATCTCCTTGGGGATGTTCTGCAGGCCGGCCATCACGATGAGGAAGGCGAACGGCCAGCCCTTCCACACGGACACGGTGAGCAGCGCGTAGAAGCTGTTGTCGCCGATGAGCCAGAACGACGGCTTGTCGGTGACGCCGAGCTGGTCGTGCAGGACGTGGTTCACCAGGCCGTTGTCGTGCTGGAACATGAAGACCCAGGTGATCACGGCGGCGTAGACGGGCAGCGCGTACGGGATCAGGAACAGGGCGCGCAGGATGCCGCGGCCCTTGAACGTCTCCTGCATGTAGACCGCCGCCGCCGTGCCGATGGCCCAGCACAGGCCGACCGAGAGCACCGTGAACAGGACGGTGACGAAGAAGGAGTGGAGCAGGGCCTGGCCGACGGGTGCGTCGAAGTCGACGGCGATCTTGAAGTTGTCGAAGCCGGACCAGGGCGCGGAGTTCCAGTCGCGGATGTAGAACTGGGTGAGTTCCCGGAAGCTCATCACGATGCCCATGACCATCGGGATGAGGTGGACGAGCAGTTCGAGGACGAGCGCGGGCAGCAACAGCAGGTACGGCAGGCCGATCCGGCGGATCCGCCCGGGGCGGCGGCTCTTGCCGCGCGCCGCCCCGGGGGTCTTCTTGCCGACAGCCCGCCCCTCCCCCGCCTCGGCGGGGGACGTGGCGGTCGTGGTCATGTCGGTCTCCGCACTCACTTCGTCGGCATCGACTGCTGCGCCTTGGTCAGCGCGGCCTTCACGGACTCGGTGGTGACCGGCTTGCCCGCGGCGGCGTCGGCGAAGAGCTCCTTCACGGCCGTGCCGACGGCGGTCTCGAACTGCGACTCGTCGGCGACCTGCGGCAGCGGCGCCGCGCTCTTGGCGAGGGTCTCCTTGAGGACGCCGGTGGACTGGGCGTTGAACGCCGGGTCCTCCTGGGCGGCCTTGACCGGCGGGATCGAGCCGTAGGTCTTGTTGAGGAGCTTGGACTCCTCGTCGCTCGTCATGAACTTGACGAACTTCGTGGCGCCGTCGAGGTTCTTGCTGTTCTTGAAGACGGCGATGTTGATGCCGGCGACCATGGAGTTGACGTTCTGGCCCTGGCCGGGGGCGCCGGACTGGACGGGCGCGGGCACGACGCCCCACTCGTCGTCCTTCATGCCCTGCGACTTGAAGGTGGACGCGGCGGCCTGCCACAGCACCATCGCGGTCTTGTTCTTCGAGAAGTCGCTCAGGGACTGGTTCTGCGCGTACTCGGCGTTGCCGGGCGCGATGATCTTGTCCTTGGCCATCAGGTCGACGTACTGTTTCACGGCCGCGACCGCGCCGTCGGAGGTGAAGTCGGGCTTGCCGTCGGCGGTGAACCAGTCGGCGCCGTGCTGCTTGGCGAGGACGAAGACCTGGTGGATGTTGTTGGACAGGTTCGAGCCCTCGGCGGCGAGGCCCCACTTGCCGTTCTTGGAGATCTTCTTGCCGTCGGCGACGACCTCGTCCCAGGTCGTCGGGGGCTTGGATATCCCGGCGTCCTTGAACATCTTCTTGTTGTAGTAGAGCGCGTACGACATCGAGTACAGCGGGACCGCGGCCGGGTCCTTGCCCTGGGCGCCGGCCGAGCCGATCGCCGACTCGACGAACCGGTCCTTGCCGCCGATCTTGTCGAAGTTCTTCGCGTCCCACGGCAGCAGGGCGCCGCTCGCCTGGAGCGAGGCGCTCCAGGTGTTGCCGATGTTGAGGACGTCGGGGCCCTGGCCCGACGTGGTCGCGGTGAGGATCCGGTTGAGCAGGTCCGACCACGGGATGACTTCGAGCTTGACCTTGATCCCGGTCTGCTTCTCGAACTTGTCGAGCTCGGGCTGGAGGACCTTCTTGTCCACCGCGATGCTGGCGCCCTGGTTCGACGCCCAGTACGTGAGCGTCTTCGGGGAGTCGTTGGACCCGCCGCCCGAGGACGAGCCACCGCCGCAGGCGGTCGCGGTGAGGGCGAGCGTGAGGGTGGCGGCACCGACGGCTGCGGCTCGGATTCTGCTCATGGCTCCAGGTGTCCCTTATCCGGAGGAACCCCGACCGCGTCCCTACACCGTGCTCGCATGGCGAGTTCAAGTAGTGAACGCCCTCAGGGCTTAATTTAGGCTGTGAGTTAAGCCGCAAGGGAACGGGGCGTCAAGGGCTCCGACAGGGGTATCTTGCGGCGTGTGGCGTGTGGTTGAGGCTTTGTCGGTGCGAGGAGAGGGAGAACATGGCCGGTCGGAACGGGCGTACGGTGCACGACCTGCGGCGGGAGAACCGGGCAGCCCTCTTGCAACAGTTGTATTTCGATGGGCCACTGAGTCGGTACGAGCTGGGTCCGGCCACCGGGTTGAGTTCAGGTTCCGTCAGTAATGTGATGGCGGAGCTGGTCGCCGAGGGACTGGTCGAGGAGGCGGGCAGCGTCGAGTCCGACGGCGGCCGCCCGCGCACCCTGCTGCGGATCGCGCCGGACAGCGGGCTGCTCATCGGCGTGGACGTCGGCGAGAACCTGGTCCGCGTCGAGCTCTTCGACCTGGTGCTCACCGAACTCGCCCGGGCCGAAAGGCCGTTGACGCCACGCGACGGCTACGCGGTGGACGTGGTCGTGGACCACATACGCGACGGCATCGCCGAGGTGCTCGCCGCGGCCGGCGCGGATCCGGCGCGGCTGCTCGGCGCGGGCGTCGGGGTGCCCGGCATCGTCGCCCGGGACCCCGAGCACGGGGCCGTGGTGCACGGCCAGACGATCGGCTGGCGCGCGGTCCCGCTCGAACGCATGCTCAGGGAGCGCTCCCAACTCCCCGACACCGCGCCGTACTTCATCGACAACGGGGCCAAGACGCTCGGCCAGGCGGAGATGTGGTTCGGCGCGGGGCGCGGCGCGGCCAGCGCCGTGGTCGTGCTGTTCGGCTCCGGTGTCGGCGCCTGCGTGGTCACCGAGGAGGGCGCCCAGGGGCGGGCCGTGGAGTGGGGGCATCTGACCGTACGGGTGCGCGGGCGGCGGTGCCGCTGCGGGGCGCTCGGCTGCCTGGAGGCGTACGCGGGGGCGCAGGCCCTGGTCGAGCGGTGGCGGGAGGCGGGCGGTGAGCCGAGCGGCGACGAGGAGGGCGCGCTGACCGAACTGCTCGACGCGGCCTACGGGGACCGGGCCGCACCGCACGAGCGGGCCCGGGCCGCCGCCGTCCTGGACGAGACCGCCGAGTACCTGGGGGCCGGGCTCTCCGACCTGGTCAACCTCTTCCAGCCGGAGCGGATCCTGATCGGCGGCTGGGCCGGACTGCGCCTCGGCCCGCGGTTCCTGGACGCGGTACGGCGGCACGTCGGGGCGTACGCGCTCGACTATCCGGTGGGTCGGGTCGGCGTCGCGATGGGGCGGCTCGGCCCGGACGCGGTGACGGTGGGCGCGGCGACGCTCCCGCTGGCGGCGTTCTTCGCGCGCGGCGGCCGGCGGGCCGAGCCGGCCCCGATCCAGGAACTGGCCGGGTGGCGGCGGGCGTTGGTGGCGCGCCGGACCTGACGATCCCCCGCCCCGCCACCCCCGGCAACCTTTTGCCTCGTCGTGACGACACGGACATGAATCGGCAACATCCGTTGCCCGACGACGAGTTGGGGAGACCACGATGAGACGACCCGTAGCGCTGCGACTCTCCGCGGCGCTGGCCGCGACCGCCCTCGCCGGGGGAATCAGTGTGGCACTGTCCGCGAACGAGGCGTCCGCGGCCGTCACCGCCACCGGTTACGCGAGCCAGAACGGCGGGACGAGCGGAGGCGCGGGCGGCGCGACCGTGAAGGCCACCACCGGAACGCAGATCCACCAGGCCCTGTGCAACCGCGCCGCCAAGGACACCCCGATCACCATCCAGGTCGAGGGCACGATCAACCACGGCAACACCAGCAAGGTGTCGGGCGACAGCTGCAACACCGCCGACGGCGTGATCGAGCTCAAGCAGATCAAGAACGTCACGCTCGTCGGCGTCGGCAACGGCGCCGTCTTCGACCAACTCGGCATCCACATCCGCGAGTCGAGCAACATCATCATCCAGAACGTGACCGTCCAGAACGTCAAGAAGTCCGGCTCTCCCACGTCGAACGGCGGCGACGCGATCGGCATGGAGAGCAACGTCCGCAACGTCTGGGTCGACCACGTCAGCCTGCTGGCGTCGGGCGGCGAGTCCGAGGGCTACGACGGACTCTTCGACATGAAGAACAACACCCAGTACGTGACGCTGTCGTACAGCACCCTGCGCAACTCCGGCCGCGGCGGCCTGGTCGGCTCCAGCGAGTCCGACCTCTCGAACGGCTACATCACCTACCACCACAACCTGTACGAGAACATCGACTCGCGCGCCCCGCTGCTGCGCGGCGGCACGGCCCACATCTACAACAACTCGTACGTGAGCCTGAACGAGTCCGGCATCAACTCGCGGGCCGGCGCCAAGGCGAAGGTCGACAACAACTACTTCAAGAACTCCAAGGACGTGCTCGGCACGTTCTACACCGACGCCGCCGGGTACTGGCAGGTCAGCGGTAACGTCTTCGACAACGTGACCTGGTCGGAGCCCGGTGACGAGAACAACCCGGCGGGCCCCGACCCGAAGTCCAACACCACCGTGTCGATCCCGTACGCGTACACCCTCGACACGGCGACCTGTGTGCCGGCCATCGTCAGCAGGACGGCGGGCGCGAACAAGGGCCTGAAGGTGTCCGACGGCAGCTGCTGACCCGCGGTTCAGCCGAGGAACAGCGGCAGCCGCGCGGCCAGGTCACCGAGCTCGGCCGACTCCGCGTCGGTCGGCGTCCGGCGTCCCGTGCCGACGAGCAGGGCGTCCCGGTCGCCGAACGACGCGGGGAACGGGGCGCCCGCGATCGTCTCCAACAGTGCCCGGGACCGCGCCAGCCCCTCCGCGGGCGGTCCCGGCACCTCCGGGAGATGGGCGGTCAGGTCGAGGTGGTGCAGCGTCCACTCCAGGACGTACGCGGTGAGGTAGTCGGCGACGGTGAGCACCTGGTCCTGGGTGCTCACCCGCGCCGCGGGGTCGGCGAGTCCGGCGGCACGGCCCGCGGCGGAGCCGACGTCGTCGAGGTGGAAGGTGAGCAGGGCCGGGTCCTGGTAGGCGGCGGCGAGCCGGACGGTCAGCGCGTCGAGCGGGTCGTCCCCGGCCGGCGCCTCGTCGGCGACGTGCCAGTACGTCGCGGCGTCGACGGTGGGTTCCGTCGTGGCCGGGGTGACGAGGGTGATCAGGACGTCCTGCGCGTCGATCACGAGATGGCACACCAGATCCCGTACGAGCCAGCCGGCGCAGCCGGACGGCCGCTCGAACGCCTCGTCCGGGAGGCCGGCGACGGCCGCGCGCAGCGCCGCCCATGACGTTGAGAAGTGATCCACGTCGGCACGGTACCCGTCACCGGTGGGCGATGTGGTTGCATGCCGCGATGGAACGCAACGGTGAGCAGCCCGCCCCGCACGTCAGGGCGCGGTGGGACGACGACCTGGCGGACTGTGTGCGCACGCTCCGCGAGGTGCACGACAAGGACGGCTACCCCGTCAACTGGCCCGCCGATCCGGCCGGTTGGCTGACCGTGCGCGGGCAGGCGGCGGCCTGGGTCGCGTCGGCGGACGAGCGGGTCGTGGGGCACGTCGTGCTGGCCGGGCCGGGCGCGGGAGACGTGGCACCCGCCCTCGTCTCACCGGGCACCGGGGTCGCGGTGGTGGGCCGGCTGTTCGTGGGCCCGGCCGCCCGGGGCCGCGGGGTGGGCGCGCTCCTGCTGGGGCGGGCGGCGCGCGAGGCCCGGCGGCTCGGCGTGCGGGCGGTGCTCGACGTCGTCGCGACCGACACCGCCGCGATCGCGCTGTACGAACGGCTCGGCTGGGAGTTCCTCGGACGCGGGCAACAGGAGTGGGGGCCGGGCGAGTTGGTCGACGTACGGTGTTACGCGGCACCGCCCGCCGCAGCCGATCCGGACTCCGAGGAGACCCCATGACCGAGACCGCGCCCGCCAGAACGGCCGAGCAGCGCAAGCAGGACACGCTCGACCGGCTCGCCGGGGAGGTGGACGCCTGGGTCGCGACGGCCGGGCCGGAGGGCGGGGCGCCGTACATGATGCCGCTGTCGTTCCTGTGGCGGGACGGCGTCGTGTGGATCTCCACGCGGGAGACCAACCCGCTGGCCCGCAATCTGCTCGCCGGCGGCACGGTCCACCTGGGCATCGGGCGGACCCGGGACGTCGTGCACGTGATCGGCGCGTGCGACGCGGTGCCGGAGGCCGAGATCTCCGCCGAGCTGGGTGACGCGTTCGCGGAGCGCACCGGTTTCGATCCGCGGGCCACGCGCGGCGCGTACGTGTACTTCGCGGTCAGGCCGGTCCGGATCCAGGCCTGGCGCGAGGCGAACGAGCTCACCGGCCGGGACCTGATGCGGGACGGGAAGTGGCTGGTCGAGGGGTGACGTGCGCGTGCCCCCGCCGCGCTGTGCTGCGCGGCGGGGGCACGGACGAGAGGGGCGCCGGGACGCGGGTCAGACGGCCGGCTCCGGCTCCTTGTCGGTGACGGCGTCGGGGCCCGCGTTCTGCGCGTGCCAGTCGGCGTTGTCGGCGAGCGGCTTCTCCTTCAGGACGAAGGCGAGGACCAGGCCGACGGCGAAGACGGGCAGCAGGTACAGGAAGATCGGGACGAGGGCTTCCTGGTACGAGTTGACGACCGTCTCGCGCAGCTCGGTGGGGAGCGCGCGGACCAGTGCGGGGGTCAGCGAGTCGCTGTCGCCGACCTTGGCCGCGGCCTCGGCCGGGATGCTCGTGGCGAGCTTGTCGGTGAGGCGGCTGGCGAACACGGCGCCGACGACGGCGGTGCCGAGGGTCGCGCCGATCTCCCGGAAGAAGTTGTTCGCGGAGGTGGCGGTGCCGACCTCCGCGCCCGGGAAGTCGTTCTGCACGGCGAGGACGAGGGTCTGCATCATCAGACCCACGCCGGCGCCGGCGAGACCGACGTACAGGCAGACCAGCCAGACCGGGTCGGACACGTCGAGCGTCGACATCAGGTAGGCGACGAGCATGATGATCGCGGTGCCGACGATCGGATAGATCTTGTAGCGGCCCGTCTTGGACATGATCGCGCCGGACGGCAGGGCGGTGCCCATGATGCCGACGACCATCGGGATCAGCAGCAGACCGGACTCCGTGGCCGACTTGCCGTAGACCATCTGCAGGTACGTAGGCATGTAGCCGACGATCGCGAACATGCCGAGGCCGATCACGATCATGCCGATCAGGGTGGCGACGTTGAAGATCGGGCTGCGGAACAGGTGCAGCGGGATGACCGGCTCCTCGGCGCGCTTCTCCGCGACGAAGAACAGCACCCAGGCGACGACCGCGCCGATGCCGAGGCCGATGACCAGCGGGTCGGACCACTCGTACTGCGTGCCGCCCCAGCTGGCGAACAGCACGGTGCAGGTGACGGCGGCCGCCATCAGCGCGGTGCCGAGGTAGTCGAGGGTGACCTGGACGGCCTTGCGCGGCAGCTTGATCGCGACGACCGCGACGAAGAAGGCGAGCACGCCGAGGGGCAGGTTGACCCAGAACGCCCAGCGCCAGGAGTGCTCGTCGGTGAACCAGCCGCCGAGCAGCGGTCCGACGACGGACGACAGACCGAACACGGCGCCCATCGGGGCCATGTACTTGGCGCGCTCGCGCGGCGGCACCAGGTCGGCGATGATCGCCTGCGAGGTGATCATGAGGCCACCGCCGCCGAGTCCCTGGAGGGCGCGGCCCGCGATGAGCGTGCCCATGTTCTGGGCGATGCCGCAGACCACGGAACCCACCAGGAACAGGGCTATGCCCGCGAGGAAGATGTTCTTGCGGCCCATGAGGTCGCCGAGCTTGCCGTAGACCGGCATGCCGATGGTGGCGGCGAGGATGTACGCGGTGGTGATCCACGCCATGTGCTCGATGCCGTTGAGCTCGCCGACGATGGTCGGCAGGGCGGTGGACACGATGGTCTGGTCGAGCGCGCCGAGCAGCATGGTCAGCATCAGCGCGGCGAAGATCAGACCGAAGTTGGCGGGTTTGGCGATGCTCTCGTCGGCGGCCGGGCCGGCGCCGGTGTCGATGCCCTCGGATGCGGGGGCGTGCGTCATTGCGGGGTACTCCGTTGATGGTGTGCGGATGGTGCTGAGGGCCCTGCGGCAGGGGAGAGCGGTCGCCGCGTACGGGTACTTCGGGGGTGGGGAGAGGTGCGTGGGTGACCGCGCGGGGGTCCGGTCACACGGCGGGCGCCTACTTCACGGGGGCCTGCCCGAGCAGGGTGCGCAGCGCGCCGAAGGAGTCGCGGATGCAGGCGGCGGGGCCGTCGCGGTGGTCGGACTGCTGCGACCAGCGCTTCAGTCCGCTGCGCACGGTCGCCATGGCGATGCCCGCGAGCAGCTCCGCCGCCGCGCCGTCGGCGGGGGTCCCGGTGCGCCGTGCGAGGGTGTCGGCCAGCTCCCGCTCGACCGCCTCGCACTGGGCGAGGAAGGTGGCGAGCACGGACGGCACGCCTTCGGCGATGCGCAGGATGTCCTCCAGCTCCTGGGGGCTCGGGGCGGCCTCCTGGAGGTGGTCGGCGAGCACGTCGCCGAGGTCGCGCAGCACTGTGTCGGTGTCCGTGCCCGTGCCCTGGGCGAAGCGCTCGGCGAGGGCGGCGGGCAGAGAACCGGGCAGGGCGAAGAGGGCGGCTTCCTTGCTGGGGAAGTAGTTGAAGAAGGTGCGGGGCGAGACCCCGGCCTCCTTGCCGATCATCTCGACCGTGACGCGCGCGAAGCCGAGTTCGCGCGCGAGGCGCAGCGTCGTCGCGTGCAGTTCGGCGCGCGTCTCGCGGCGCCTGCGTGCGCGCAGCCCCTCGGCGGGGGCGCTCTGCTGCTGGTCGGAGTGGGTCACGGCCGAGATTCTTGCACACCGTGCAAACTTGCGGTCACTGCACCCCGGCGTCAGGTCCGAGCGCACGCAGCAGGGCGTCGAGCCCGGCGCTCAGCTCGTCCTCGCCGCCCTGCTCGGCCATCAGAGGAGCGCTCTCCCGCAGCCGGGGCAGCTCGCGGGCGGGCAGCCGGTGCAGCCCGAGCCGGAAGGCGGGGTCGGGCTCGTCCGGGTCGTCGTCCATGGCGCGCAGTTCGACGATGAGCCAGCCGAGCAGCCAGGCGGTGAACGCCCGGTGCAGCCGCACCGCCTGACGGTTGCTCAGCCGGGCGTCGAGCAGCAGCGCGAGGATCCGCTCGTCGGCGCGGAGCACGGCGGCGGGCCGGCGGGCCAGCGGGGTGGAGAGCAGCCGGGTCGCCAACAGCGGTACCACGTGCGGGTGTCGCAGTCCCACCCGGTACGCGGCGCGGGCGATCCGGTCGAGCTCCGTGCGCCATTGCGGACTCGTGGAGCCCGCGTCGAGGGCGGTCTCCAGCTCGTCGCAGAACGCTTCGACGAGCCCGTCGAGGAGGGCGTCCTTGCCGTCGGCGTACCGGTACAACGCCATGGCCTCGACGCCGAGTTCGGCCCCGAGGCCGCGCATGCTGAGGGCCGACAGTCCGTCCCGGTCGACGATCTCCAGGGCCGCGGCGAGCACGCGCTCACGGCTGAGCCGCCCGTAGCGGCCCCGGTCGGAGGCGCGGCGCGCGGGGGCCGCTCCGTCGGTCGCCCCCGACGACTTCTTCGGCATCACGCGCCCCTCTCGTCCCCGGAGTCCCGTACGACCTCGGAAAGTGCCTCTTGACTCAGGACCACCATAGGCGCAAAGTCGTACATATACGTCGTAAACATACGTCGTCAGCGTACAGCGCAGGAGCGTGCGGCCATGACGCACCGCGAGCCGGTTCCGGTGAAACCCCAGGCGACGGACGTGCGCGAGGTGGCCGCCCACCTCTCCCGCATCTCCGGGGGGAACGTGGTGCGGGTGGCCGCCGACGGCCCGGTCTTCGGACGGCCGTGCCGGGTGCGACAGGTGCGGGAGACCACGTTCGTGTCCGCACTCCCCCGCCGCGACCGCGTGGCCCTGGGTCTGATCGCGGCGGGCTGGGCGGTGAGCCTGGTCTGGTTCTGGGCCTGGTGGCTGCGCCCCGAGCACCGGGCCGGCTGGCCCGGCCTGATCGTGAACAGCGTGCTGCTGCTGTACCTGACCGGCCTGCCCGCCTACTTCTTCGCCACGGCCCTGCGGCTGCGCCGGGTCGACCCGGCGCTGGCGGTCCCCTCGCTACCGGTCGCCTTCGTCGTGACCCGGGCGCCATCGGAGCCGTGGCCCGCGGCGCGCCGCACCCTCACCGCGATGCTCGCCCAGGACTTCCCGCACCGCTACGACGTGTGGCTGTGCGACGAGGCGCCCACGCGGGACATCGTCGAGTGGTGCCACGCGCACGGGGTACGGCTGTCGTCGCGGCAGGGCGTCGGCGCCTACCACCGCCCCGCCTGGCCGCGCCGCACCCGCTGCAAGGAGGGCAACCTCGCCTACTTCTACGACCTGTGGGGCTACGCCGAGTACGCGGTGGTCGCCCAGCTGGACTGCGACCACGTGCCCGCGCGCGGCTATCTCACCGAGATGGTCCGCCCGTTCGCCGACCCCGCCATCGGATACGTGGCGGCGCCCAGCATCTGTGACGCGAACGGTGCCGCCTCCTGGTCGGCGCGCGGCCGGCTGCACCGCGAGGCCGTGTGGCACGGGGCGGTGCAGCTCGGCCACAGCGACGGGCTCGCCCCGATGTGCATCGGCTCGCACTACGCGGTGCGCACCCGCGCCCTGCGGGACATCGGCGGCCTCGGCCCCGAGCTCGCCGAGGACTTCTCCACGACCTACCTGCTCAACTCGGCGGGCTGGCAAGGGGCGTTCGCCATCGACGCGGAGGCGCACGGCGACGGACCGCTCACCTTCGCCGACCTCGTGACGCAGGAGTACCAGTGGTCGCGGAGCCTGACGACGATGCTGCTGGGGCTGCTCCCCCGCCATCTGGGCCGCCTGCCGGCGGTGCTGCGGCTGCGCTTCGCGTACGCGCTCGCGTACTACCCGCTGCTCGGCCTGATGATCGTGGCCGGCCTGATCCTGCCGCCGGTGGCCGTCGTCACCGGACTGCCCTGGATGAACGTCGACTACTTCGCCTTCCTGCTGCACTTCTGGACGCTGCCCGTGTGGCTGCTCCTGACGCTGGCGCTGCTGCGCCGGCGCGGGCTGCTGCGGCCGCGCCGCGCCCCGCTCGTGAGCTGGGAGGTCTGGCTGTTCGCGCTGGCCCGCTGGCCGTTCGTCATCGCGGGTCTGGCCGGGGCGCTGCGCCAGCGGGTCCGGCCGGGGCAGGTCACGTTCAAGGTGACGCCGAAGCAGGTGACGGGGCCGCGGCCGCTGCCGGCCCGGCTCACCGTGCCGTTCGCCGTGCTCGGCGGCACGCTCGCCGCGGTCGCCGTGGCCGGCGAACTGACCAGCCCCGCGGCCGGCTACGTCTTCCTGTGCCTGGTCGCGGGCGCCACCTACACCCTGGTCGCGCTCGCGCTGCCGCTGCTGCACGTCCGTGAGGCGGCCCGGTCCGCCGGAGTGCCGTTCTCGGCGGCGCTCGGCACGGTGCGCGGCTCCCTCGCGGCGACCGTCCCGGCGGCGCTGACCGTCGCCACGGCCGTCGTCCTCTACCCGGCCTACGCGGCCGCCGTCCTGGACTGGTGAGCAAGATGGCCGGACGCAAGGGCTCCCCCTCGACCGTCCTCGTCACGGGCGGCGCCGGTTTCATCGGCAGCCACGCCTGCGTCGAACTCCTCGACCACGGCTACGAGGTGATCGTGGTCGACGACTACTCCAACAGCTGCCCGCGGGTGTTCTCGCGGGTGGAGCGGATCGCCGGCCGGTTCGTCGGCGCCGTGTACGAGCTGGACATCCGTGATCGGCGCGCCCTCTCGGCCGTCTTCGACCGTCACCCAGTGGACGCCGTCGTGCACTTCGCCGCGCACAAGGCCGTGGGCGAGTCGACCCGGATGCCCGCCGCGTACTACGACACGAACATCGGCGGCACCACCGCTCTGCTGCACGTCATGGACGAACACGGCGTCCGCAGGCTCGTGTTCTCCTCCTCGTGCTCGGTGTACGGAGACGCGGGCGAGGGCCCCCTCGACGAGGCGACCCCGCACCGGCCGACCAACCCCTACGCCGCGTCGAAGTCGGTCTGCGAGACGGTCCTCGCCGACCTGTGCCGCGCCGACCGGCGCTGGAGCGTGCTGTGCCTGCGCTACTTCAACCCCGCGGGCGCGCACCCCAGCGGCCTGCTCGGCGAGGACCCGCACGGCACCCCGGACAACCTCTTCCCCTACGTCTCCCAGGTCGCCGTGGGCCGCAGGCCCCGGCTGCGGGTGTTCGGCTCCGACTACCCGACGCCGGACGGCACCGCGATCCGCGACTACCTGCACGTCATGGACACCGTGGAGGCGCACCGGGTGGCCCTCGACCGGCTCGCCGACGGACCCGGCATGAAGGTCTTCAACCTCGGCCGGGGACACGGCAGCTCGGTGCTCGACGTGGTCGCCGCCTTCCAACGGGCGAGCGGCCTGACCCTTCCGTACGAGATCACCGGCCGTCGCGCGGGCGACGTGGCCGAACTCGTCGCGGACGCGGGCGCGGTGGCGCGCGCCTGGGGCTGGCGTCCCGTCCGGGACCTGGCCGACATGTGCCGGGACGCCTGGCGTTTCCAGCAGCTCAACCCGCACGGCTACCAGGGCACGCCCCGGCGGCCGGGCCGGCACGACGAAGGAGCAGGACCATGCGGATGACAGTCATCGGCACGGGATACGTCGGCACCGTGCACGCGGCGTGCATGGCCGACATCGGGCACGAGGTGCTCGGCGTGGACATCGACGCCGAGCGGGTCGCGGCCCTGGCGGCGGGCCGTGCCCCACTGCACGAGCAGGGCCTCGACGCCCTGCTGGCGAGCGGGGTCTCGGCGGGACGGCTGCGGTTCACGACGTCGCTCGCCGAGGCGGCCGCCTTCGCGAACCTCCACTTCATCTGCGTCGGCACGCCCCAGCGCCCGGACGGCGCGGGCGCCGACCTCCGGTACGTGGACTCCGTCGTCGAGGGCATCGGACCGCGGCTGCGGCCCGGCGCCCTGGTCGTCGGCAAGTCGACGGTGCCGGTCGGCACGGCCGCCCGGCTCGCCGGGCGGCTCGCGGACCTCGCACCGGGGACGGAGGTCGCATGGAACCCGGAGTTCCTGCGCGAGGGTTCCGCCGTGCACGACACGATGCATCCGGAACGGCTGGTGATCGGGGTGTCGTCGGACCGGGCGGACGCGCTGCTGCGGGCCGTGTACTGGCCGATGCGGCGGGCCGGGATCCCGGTGTTCAGCACCGACCCGGCGACGGCGGAGCTGGTGAAGGTCGCGTCGAACGCGTTCCTCGCCACGAAGATCTCCTTCGTCAACGCGATGGCGGAGGTCTGCGACAGCGCGGGCGCCGACGTCACGGTCCTGGCGCGGGCCATGGGCGCCGACTCGCGGATCGGTCCGCAGTTCCTCGATCCGGGACTCGGGTTCGGCGGGAGCTGCTTCCCCAAGGACATCCGGGCGTTCGCGGCCCGCGCCGAGGAGCTGGGCGCCGGTGAGGCCGTGGCCTTCCTGCACGAGGTCGACCGGATCAACACCCGGCAGCGGCGGCGCACCGTCGACCGCGCCCGCGAGCTGCTCGGCGGCACCTTCGCCGGGCGCCGGGTGGGCGTCCTGGGCGCCGCGTTCAAACCCGGCAGCGACGACGTGCGGGACTCGCCGGCGCTCGCCGTGGCGGCCGCCGCGCAGGCGGAGGGCGCCGCCGTCCGCGTCCACGACCCGCAGGCCCTGGACAACGCCCGCGCGGCGTGCCCGGACCTCACGTACACCCTGGACGTCCCGAAGGCGTGCGAGGGCGCGGATCTGGTGCTGCACCTGACGCAGTGGCCCGAGTACCGCGCGATCGATCCCGCCGCCCTGGCCGGTGTCGTCCGCACCCCGCTGATCCTCGACGCCCGCAACAGTCTCGACCCGCGGGCGTGGGGTGCGGCCGGCTGGGCCTTCCGGGCGCTGGGCCGCCCGCTGAGCACCGTGGGAGGTGCGTCATGAGAGTGGTGGTCACGGGAGGCGGCGGATTCCTCGGCTCCCATCTGTGCGAGGCACTGCTGTACCGCGGCGACACGGTCTGGTGCCTGGACAACTTCTCCACCGGCGCCCCGGCGAACGTGACGCACCTGCTGCCCGAGCCGCGGTTCCGGCTGGTGTCGTGCGACGTGACCGAGCCGTTCGAGGTGCCGGGACCGGTGCACGCGGTGGCCCATCTGGCGAGCCCCGCCTCGCCGCCCGACTACCACCGGCTCCCGCTGGAGACCCTGGCCGTCGGCAGCCGCGGCACGGACAACGCGCTGCGGCTCGCGCTCCACCACGACGCGCGCCTCCTGCTGGCGTCGACGAGCGAGGCGTACGGCGACCCCGAGGTGCACCCGCAGCCGGAGGACTACTGGGGCCATGTGAACCCGGTCGGTCCGCGCAGCGTGTACGACGAGGCGAAGCGGTACGCCGAGGCACTCACCATGGCGTACCGGCGCTCCCTCGGCGCGAACACCGGCATCGTGCGGATCTTCAACACCTACGGACCACGGATGCGTCCGCACGACGGCCGCGTCGTCTCGACGTTCCTGCGCCAGGCGCTCACCGGACGGCCGCTGACCGTCTTCGGCGACGGCGGCCAGACCCGCAGCTTCTGCTACGTCGACGACCTCGTACGGGGTCTGACGGCGATGCTCGACAGCTGCGCCGCGGGACCGGTGAACCTGGGCAATCCCGCCGAGTTCACCGTCCGGGAGCTGGCCGACCTCGTCCTGAAGGTGACCGGTTCGTCGTCGGCGGTCGAGCACCGGCCGCTGCCGGTCGACGATCCGACCCGGCGCCGCCCCGTCATCGACCTGGCCCGCACCGAGCTCGGCTGGGCCCCGTCGATCCCCCTCGAAGAGGGACTGCGCCGCACCGTGGCCTGGTCCCGGGCCCGTTCCCGCGCCCGTGAGGTGCGGGCCCGGGAACCCGTGAAGGTGTGAGGGCGATGCGCGGCGCGGCGCTCGCCGTGACGGTGGGCCTGACCGTGGTGGCGGCCGGGTGCGCGGCCACCCCGCACTACGTGCCGCCCGCGCACACGTACTACGTGGCCCGGGACGGGGACGACGGCGCCGCCGGCACGTCCCCGGGCACGGCCTGGCGCACCCTGGACCGGGCCGACCGGGCGGGCCTCGCGCCCGGTGACCGGCTGCTGCTGGAGGGCGGGGCGCGCTTCGAGGGCTCGGTGACCGTCGGGCCGAAGGACGCCGGGGACGCCGGCCGACCGGTCGTCCTC
The DNA here is from genome assembly GCF_030766975.1 of Streptomyces sp. KL116D. NCBI lineage: Bacteria > Bacillati > Actinomycetota > Actinomycetes > Kitasatosporales > Streptomycetaceae > Streptomyces > Streptomyces sp. KL116D. The sequence goes on from NZ_JASERH010000138.1 coordinate 25,099, forward strand.
GGGTCCTTCGGCACGGGCCGTGCCACGATCGACTCCCCCGCGGGACCCGCCGTCTCCGTGTACGACACCGGGGGCGTGCAGGTGCGGGACCTGGCGCTGCGCGGCTCGGGCACCTCCCGCGCGCGCGACGCGGGACTGAACCTCTACAGCGACCTGGACGGCGGCGGCCGGCCCGCCGGGGTAACCGTCTCCGACGTGGACGTGGCCGGCTTCCGGGTCGGCGTCGCGGTCGGCGCGTCCGCCCACGGCGTCGGCTTCCGTGACGTCGCCGTCCGCCGGGCGGTCCTGCACGGCAACACCGACGCGGGCTTCCTGGCGTACGGCCCGGACTTCAAGCCCGCCCGGCCGGTGTACGCGCACGCGGATCTCACCCTCGACTCGGTGACCGCGTACGGCAATCCGGGCGATCCCCGGGCGCACGACCGGCACACCGGGGACGGCATCGTCGTCGGCTCGGTGCGTGGTGCGACGCTGCGGCACGTCGCCGCCCACGACAACGGGGCCCGCGCCGCGAGCGACGCGCCGGAGGGCCCGGTCGGCGTGTGGGCGTACGACGCCACCGGGGTCGTGGTCGAGCACAGCCTCGCCTACCGCAACCACACCGGTTCGGCCGTCGACGGCGCGGGCTTCGGGCTCGACTCGAACGTGTCGGAGTCGGCGCTGCGCGGGAACCTGGCGTTCGACAACGACGGCCCCGGTTTCTACGCGTACCAGCGCTGGGTCAACGGGGCGCACCTGCGCAACACGATCAGCCACAACATCACCGTCGACGACGGCCGCGCGCTGCCCGGGCACGGCGCGATCGCCGTGTACGGCCAGGACATCCGCGATCTGGCCGTCGTGCAGAACACGGTGGTCCTGTCGCGCTCGCCCGCCGGCTCCGGGCCCGCGCTGCGCCTGCAGTCCGGGGAACGGGGCGTGGTGGTCCGCAACAACCTCCTGGTGACCGGAGACGTCCCGCTGGTCGTCGCCGACCCGGGCCTCGGCCCCTCGAACGTCACGCTCCAGGGCAACAACTACCGCTCGGCGAAGGGTGATTGGCAGGTCCGGTGGGGCGCCGAGCGGTACGGCTCGCTCGCCGCGTGGCAGGCGGCCACGGGGCAGGAGATGCACGGCGGCGGGGCCGTCGGACTCGACGTCGACCCGTGCCTGGCCGGTGGCGCGCTGCCGCGGATCGGGTCGCCCGACGACGCGCCGCGGGTGGTGCCCACGTGCGACGCGCTCGCCGGGCAGGGCGTCGACCTGCCGCTGCCGCACGGCGCGCCCCCGGCCGGCGGGGCCGACTGGTTCGGCCGGTCCTTCGATGCCGCGCCGCAGGTCGGAGGGGTCGTGCCGCGCTGAGATGCAGGGTGCCCCTGCCCGTGCCTACGATCGTTTGAGGAGCGAGGCCCAGGCCAGATGCCCTGTACGCCGCCCGGTGTCCCCGACGCAGGGAGGCGCGTGCCATTGCTGCGAGCACATCGGCTGATGGCCCTCTATGCCGCCCTCGTGGCGGCCGCCACCGCCGTCTACCTGACCATCCCCGCGATGCACGCGCCGCTGTGGGCGGCGATCGGCTTCGCGTCCGCCGTCGCGGTCGTCGCCGGAGTGCGCATGTACCGGCCCGCGCACACCTGGCCCTGGTACTTCCTGGCCGGCGCCCTGCTGGCCTTCTCGTTCGGCGACACGTACTACAACGTGCAGGAGCAGTACTACGCCGCGTCCAACCCGTTCCCCTCCCCGTCCGACGCCTTCTACCTGCTGACGTACCCGCTGTTCGCGGTCGGCCTGTTCGGGCTCGTGCGCTACCGGTGGGCCGGGCGCGACCTGCCCGCGGTGCTCGACGCGATGATCCTCACGGCGGGGCTCGCGCTGCCGGTCTGGGTGTTCCTCGTGCAGCCGCTGACCCTCGCCGACGACATGACGTGGCAGCAGCGCGCCATCAGCATCGCGTACCCGCTCGGCGACGTCCTGGTCCTCGCGCTGCTCGCGCGGCTCCTCGCGTCGGGGCCCGGTCCGCGCGGCAACCGTTCGGTGCAGCTCCTGGTGGCCGGCACCCTGACGCTGCTCTGCTTCGACGTCGCGTACGGCATCCTCCAGCTCAACGGGACGTGGCAGGCGGGCACGCTCCTGGACACCGGCTGGGTCGTGTTCTACACCGCGTGGGGCCTGGCCGCGCTGCACCCGTCGATGGCGGACCTCACGGCGCAGCAGCCGCGCGAGCCGACGCTGCTGCCACCGCGCCGGCGCGTGGTGATGCTGGGCGTCGCGACACTGATCGCGCCGGCGATCCTGCTGCACGAGGCGCTGTCCGGCACCGCGCACGACGGCGCGGCCATCGCCGGGTTCAGTGCCGTGCTGTTCCTGCTGGTGCTGCTGCGGCTCGGCGGGATGGTGGTCGCGCACCGCAATGCGGTGGCGCGCGAGCTCGCGCTGCGCACCGCCACCGCGTCCCTGGTGTCGGCCGTGCATCCGCAGGACATCGCCACGGCCTGCGACACCGCGGTGAGCGCCCTGCTCGGCCCGGGCGTCGCGCACGCCTCGGTCCTGCTGCCGATGATCCCCGACACCGAGTCGCGCGGCCCGCACGATGCGACCCGGCTGATGCCCGTCGACGAGCTGGAACCCTCCGCCGCGGCCCGGCTGCGGGGCCTGCCGACCGCGCTGGCCTGCCCGATGGTGCCCGCCGACCGGCCGCCCGGCGGCGATCTGCCGGGCGTGCTGGTCGTGGCCGGGCCGCCGAAGCGGCTGGGCGAGGTCCGGAGCCCGCTGGAGAGCCTCGCCGCGCACGCGGGACTGGCGATGGAACGGATCGCGCTGCGCCAGGAGATCATCCGCCGGGAGAGCGAGGCGTACTTCCGCACGCTGGTGCGCAACGCCTCCGACGTGATCCTCATCGTCGACGACGACAACACCGTCCGGTACGCGAGCCCGTCCGCGCACGCCGTCTTCCGCGGTGCGCGGCCCGTCGGGGCCGTGCTGCCCGACCTGGTGGGGCCGCGCGACCGGGAGCGGGCGACGCAGGCCCTGGAGGCGCTGCGCACCGAAGGGGCGCCGGAGACCCACGACCACTGGTGGGTGACGCAGGAGGAAGGGCGCACCGAGGTGGAGGTGCGGTGCAGCGACCTGCGGGACGACCCGACGGTCAACGGGATCGTGGTCACGCTCCGGGACGTCACCGAACAGCGGCAGCTGGAGCAGGAGCTGACGCAGCGGGCCTTCCACGACGCGCTGACCGGACTGCCCAATCGGACGCTGCTGCTCGAACGGGTGGAGCGGGCCCTGCTGCGCAGCCGCCGCGAACCCGGTCTGACCTGTCTGCTCTTCATCGACCTGGACGACTTCAAGCTGGTCAACGACACCCTCGGGCACCCGGCGGGCGATCTGCTCCTGATGGCGGTCGGTGAGCGGCTCTCGGCGTCGCTGCGCCGCTCGGACACGGCGGCGCGGCTCGGCGGCGACGAGTTCGCCGTGCTGATGGAGGACGCCCGCGATCCGGTCGACGCGGAGCTCCTCGCGGCGCAGGTGCTGCAGACCCTGAGCCGGCCGGTCCGGCTCCTGGAGGACGCGGTGAGCGTGTCCGCGAGCGTCGGGGTGGCCACCGCCCTGGACAGCACCAACGCCGACGAGCTGCTGCAGCACGCGGACCTCGCCCTGTACGCGGCGAAGGCGGCGGGCAAGCGGCAGTGGCGCCGTTTCAAGCCGCCGCTGCACGAGCGCGTGGTGCGCCGCCACGAGTTGCAGGCCCGGCTGGACACGGTGGTCGGCGAGGGCGCGTTCGCACTGCGCTACCAGCCGGTCGTGGACCTCGCGACGGACCAGGTGGTCGGATTCGAGGCGCTGGTGCGCTGGCCCGACGACCCGCGCGGGACGGTGCCGCCCGAGCAGTTCGTGGCGCTCGCCGAGGAGACCGGGCACATCGCGTCGCTGGGCGCGTGGGTGCTGCGCAACGCGACGGCGGGCGCCGCCCGGCTGCAGGCCGTGGCGCCCGCCGCACCGCCGTACGTCAGCGTGAACGTGTCGGCGCGGCAGTTCCGCGAGACCGACTTCGTCGACCAGGTGCGGGCGGCGCTCGCCACCCCGGGCCTCGCGCCCGGATCGCTCCAACTGGAGCTCACGGAGACGGTGCTGATGCGTCGCGACCAGCAGATCGACACGGTCGTGCAGGAGGTGAAGGACCTCGGGGTGCGGATCGCCGTCGACGACTTCGGCACGGGCTTCTCCAGCCTCGGGTACCTGCGTGAGTTCCCCATCGACGTCCTGAAGATCGACAAGTCGTTCATCGACGACATCACGTCCGACACCCGGCAGGTGGCGCTGGTCGAGGGCATCGTGCGGATCGCCCGCACCCTCGGCCTCTCGGTCATCGCCGAGGGCATCGAGGACCCGGCGCAGCGCACGCTGCTGGCCGGGATGGGCTGCCGGTTCGGGCAGGGCTTCCTCTTCGCCCGCCCGCTCACCCCCGAGCACGCCCTGACGCTGCTCGACCGCCCCGCACCGAAGGAGACGACGGTTATGAGCGATGCGGCACCCGAGCCCCCGGGAGTGCGGCGCGATCCGCGCTGGGGCGACCTGGAGCGGCTGCGCCGCACCAACCCGATGAGCGACGCCGTCCTCGACGAGGTGCGCGGCCGGCACATCCGCAGCGGGGACCACTGGCTGATCGACTTCGCGTCCTGCAACTACCTGGGGTTCGACCGGGATCCGGAGATCATGGCGGCGATCGGCCCGGCGGTCGAGCGGTGGGGCACCCACCCCAGCTGGTCCCGGCTGCTGGGCAGTCCGCGGCTGTACCCGGACATCGAGGAGCGGCTCGCGGCCCTGCTGGGCGCGCCGGACACGCTGCTGCTGCCGACGGCGACGCTCATCCACGCCTCGGTGATCCCGGTCCTGGCGGGCCAGGGCCAGGTGTTCGTGGAGGCCACCGCGCACCGCACGGTCTACGACGGCTGTGTCGCGGCGCGTGGGCAGGGCGCGACGCTGCACCGCTTCCACGCGGAGCGGCCCGACGAACTGGAGTCGCTGCTGCGGTCGGTGCCGCCGGGCGTGTCCCGGCTCGTCTGTCTCGACGGCGTCAACAGCATGAGCGGCAACCTGCCCGACCTGCCGGGCCTGGCCCGGCTGTGCCGGTCGTTCGAGGCGACCCTCTACATCGACGACACCCACGGCTTCGGCGTGATCGGGGAGCGCGGGGCCACCGAACCGTGCCCGTACGGCTCCCGCGGCAACGGCGTCGTACGGCACCTCGGGGAGACCTACGACGGGATCGTGCTGGTCGGCGGGTTCTCCAAGGCGTACTCGTCGCTGCTGGCCTTCCTGGCGCTGCCGACCTGGCTGAAGGACCACCTCAAGACGTCGGCGGCGCCCTATCTGTACTCGGGACCCTCGCCCACCGCGTCGCTGGCGACGGCGCTGGCCGGGCTCGAGGTGAACGAACGGCGCGGCGATGCTATCCGGGCCGACCTCCACGCCCGGACGAAGCGGGTCCTCGACCATGTGCACGCGCTCGGCCTGGACACGCTCAACCGCGACGAACTGCCCATCGTCGAGATTCCGTTGGGCCAGGCGTCGGACGTGGACGCGGTGGCCCGTTTCCTGTGGGACAGCGGGATCTACGTGACGGTGGCGGCGTATCCGCTGGTGCCGCACGACCGGGTGGGTTTCCGCATCCAGCTCACGGCGCTCAACTCCGACGAGGACATCGACCGGCTGAACGCGACGCTGACCCGCCTCAAGGAGCGGTTCCCGATGCGGGTGCGGAAGTGAACGGACCGTGACCGGACGGACGTTCAACGACGACGTGGACTGGGACGGCTGGCCCGTCGACGCCTATCTCGCCGAGAACTACCGGGAGCTGCACCCCTCGGACGCCGCCGTCCTCGCCCACCACAGCGCCTGCTACCGGAGCCTGCCGGCGGGCGGGGTGGAGCGGTCGGTGGAGTTCGGGGCCGGGCCCAATCTGTACCCGCTGATGCTGGGCGCCGCGGTCTGCCGGCGGGTCGACGCGGTCGAGGCGGGCGCCGCCAACGTGGCGTATCTCAGGCGGCAGTTGGCGGACGGGCCCGATCCGAGCTGGGGTCCCTTCCACGCGCTGGCCAGGGAGCTCGATCCGCGGCTGCCCGCCTCCCCCGCCGCCGCGCTCGCCCATGTACGGGTGGTCCACGGCGACGTGCGCGCGCTGGTGCCGGGCCGGTACGGGCTCGCGTCGATGAACTTCGTCGCGGAGGGCGTGACGGAGGACCTCGACGAGTTCGGGGCGCTGTGCGCGTGCTTCGCGCGCTGTGTCGCGCCCGGCGGGCGGCTGATCGCCGCGTTCATGGAGAACATGCCGACGTACCGGATCGGCGGGACGACCGTCTGGCCGGGCTGTCCGGTGGACGTGCCGGCCGTACGGTCCGTCTTCGCTCCGTTGACGAGGGAGCTGACGGTGACGCGGATCGACGCGGACCCGACGCTGCCGGACTACGGGGACTCCGGCATGGTGCTCCTGTCGGCCGTCACCCGGTGAGCCGGGCGTCGTCCAGGGCGAGCGCCGTCGTGACGAGGGCGAGCTGGGCCGGGGCGCTCGGCGCGTTCCCGAGGCGCCGCCCGGTGCCGGGGTCCCAGCGCTCGGCGAGCAGTCCCACGTCGCTGCGGGCGGCGAGGACCCGCTCGAACGCGGCCCGGGCCGCGCCCCGGCGGCCGAGGCCGGCCAGCACGCGGATCCGCCGCAGCTCCTCGGTCACCGGCGGCGCGGCTCCCCGGGGGCCGTCGAGGGCCGCGCGGACGCGCGGGTGGGAGGCGGGGTGGAAGCCCACGTCGGCCATCCGCAGGGCGGTCCCGCGGGGCAGGGCGCCGAGGGACTCCAGGTGGCCGCGGATCTCCGCGCGGAGCGCGCCGCACGGCGCCGGGTCGTCGCCCCGGCCGAGCTGTCCGGCCGTGCGCAGGCCGCGGTCCACGGCCATCCACGCCATGAGGGCCTCGTCGGCCGGCACCGGTGCCCGCGGGCACCGCCAGGCCCGTTCGACGGTCCGGGTCAGATCCGCGACGAACCGGCCCGAGCCCAGGCCCGGCGTCGGCAGCCCGGCGTCGAGCGCCACCCGGAGGGCGTCCAGGACCTCGGCGTGGGCCGCGAAGCGGAACCGGCCGGCCGTCGCGTCGCCGAACCGCACCGGCCGCCCGCCGAACCATCCCGCGTCGGTCTGCCGCAGCCGCCGCTCCCCCGCGATCCCGTAGACCGCCTGCAGTCCGCCGGGGTCGCCCGCCGCCGCGCGCAGCAGCCAGTCGAGGCGATGGGTCGCCTCGGTCCGCAGCCCGCAGCGCAGCAGGGTGCCGAGGGCGGGTCCGAAGCCGTCGAGCCCGCAGCTGCGGCCGTCGCCGTCGTGCTCGCCGTCCGGCCCGTGGGGCAGCGACGTCGTGGGCGCGGTGAGGACGGCGCCCGTCGGGGCGTGGGTGAGCGCCTTCCACGTGATCAGGGACCGCAGCACGGCCGGCCGCCAGGGGCCCTCGTACGCGCACCGCGCGGTCCAGCGCCGCCAGAAGGCGACGGTCTCCTTGAGCAGGGTCTGCGCCGGCACGGTCAGCTCGGCCGGGGGTTCGGCCAGGTGGGAGGGGGCCCAGACCAGGGTGAGGGCGCAGCGCTGGCCGGGGGCGAGGGCGGTGTCGAGGGTGGCGGTGCCGGTGGCCGGGTCGAGGGTCTCGTGGGCGGGGCCGTCGGCGCGCACCCACACGGCGTCGGGGCCCGCGACGGCGACCGTGCACGGCCCCACGGAGCGCAGCCAGGGCACGATCCGCCCCTGGTGGAAGCGGAGCCGCAGCACGCCGCGCACCGGCACGGCGCCCCGGATCCCCTCGATCCGGCGGACCAGGCAGGGGCGGGTGGCGCGCGGCGGCATGAAGTCGGTGATCCGCACCGCGCCGTCGGGCGTCTCCCAGACGGTGTCCAGGACGAGGGTGCCGGGGCGGTAGGCGCGGTGCGCGCGGGCGTCCGGGGCGCGGGGCGCGAGCCGCCAGGAGCCGTTGGCCGGGGTGCCGACGAGCGCGGCACAGGCGGCGGGCGAGTCGAAGCGGGGCAGGCACAGCCAGTCGACGGACCCGTCCCTGCCGACCAGCGCGGCAGTCTCCAGGTCCCCGAGAAGGGCGTGGTCCTCGATACGGAAATCCATGATCGGAACTACGCCGCCGTACACAGAGCCGCACTTTCAGGATAGGCTCATTTGTCCGCATTGAGGCAGAATTTCTTCGTGCTGTTTCCCGCAGCACGGGCACGGCCCACCACCACGGACAGGGGACATCGGATGCGCGCACGTCACGTCACGGCGGCCACGGCGGCCGCCCTCGCCCTGACCGCCCTCGCCGTCCCCGCGTCCTGGGCGGCCGACGCCACCCCCGCGGCGCTGCCGCGCTGCGCGGAGAAGGACCTGACCGTACGGGCCGGGCTCTCCGACGACACCGAGGGCGTCCTGGACCTGAGCGTGCGCAACGACGCGGCGAAGGCCTGCCTCGTCGACCGGGTCCCGACCGTCCTGTACGGCGATCTGGACGGCGCGGCACTGCCGCTGCCGACGGTGCCGCACGGCGGGTACACCCTGGGCGCGCACGACACCGCGTACGCGGCCGTCCGCTCGGTCTCCGACTCCGCCGACGCCGCGAAGGAGGCCCGCACCGTCATGTACGTGACGGTCTCCGCGGTCCCCGACCACGACGGCCGCCGCTTCCCCGCCCTCAACCTCGGCGCCCCGGCCGGGGTCCAGGTGTGGGAGCCGGTGACGACGCTCTGGCAGTCGTCACCGGCGCGGGCCGAGCAGGTCCTCACCGAGCAGGTCAGCGGCCAGGGCAAGCTCGCCGTCTGACCCCGCCCGGCCCCGACCGGACTCGACCGGCCCCGTCAGCCCTTCTGCTCCACGCGCACCCAGTCGACGTCCGCCCGCACGCCCCCGCGGGCGACCGCGTCGACGCTCGACTGGGGCAGGCCCCAGTACGGCTGGGTGACCTTGTTCCAGCCGGCCGGGTAGGCGCCGCCGAGTGCGAGGTTGAGGATCAGGTACTGGTCGTGGTCGAAGACCCACTGGCCGCGCGTGGACTCCAGCTTGGTGCGGGAGGTGTACTGCACGAGCTTGTCGTCGACGGTGAAGCGCATCCCGGTCGGCGTCCACTCCACCGCGTAGGTGTGCCACTGGTCGGCGCGGCCGCCGTCGGGATAGTGCTGGAGCGCGCCGATGTTGCCGTCGGCCGAGTAGCCGGGGCCGTGCAGCGAGGTGCTGGTCCAGTCGCCGTAGCCGATGTTCTCCATGATGTCCGTCTCGCCGGAGGCCGGCCAGGACACGGACGGGTCGTCGACGTCGCTGCCGAGCAGCCAGAAGGCGGGCCAGAACCCGTCCCCCACCGGCAGTTTCATCCGCGCGCTCACCTTCCCGTACCGGAAGTCGAGCTTGGTGTGGGTGTCGATGCGCCCCGACGTGAAGTCGTAGGTGCCGCCGCCCGCCCGGGTGCAGCCCTTGCAGTACCGCGCGGCGAGGACCAGGCTGCCGTTCTCCGTGCGGACGGTGTCGGTGGAGTCGACGTACGCCTGGGACTCGCCGTTGACCGGCCCCATCTCCGAACCGGTCCTGACCACCCGCCACTTGGCGCGGTCGAGCGCGCCACCGGTGAAGTCGTCGAAGAACGTCGTGCGGTACGCCCCCGGCTGCTCGCCCGGCAGCGCCGGGTACGCGGCGGCCGCGCTGCCTCCGGTGCCCCACACCTCGAACTCGTAGAGGGAGTAGCCGAACTGGGCGGTGGCCGGGGCCGGGTTGTAGAAGGAGCGGCGTTCCTTGCCGAGCATGCGGACGTAGCGGCCGGCGGCGGGGGTGGGCAGTTTCACGGTGTCGCGGCGGCCGGTCGCCTCGCCCGGGGACTTGATGTCGGCGCGCCGGGCCGCCACCTCGTCGGCGCTCGGCCGGTACACGGTGCGCCAGCTCCTGTTGTCGTCGGACACCTGGATCTCGTAGTCGACGGCGTAAGCGGCCTCCCAGTACAGGTCGACGGTGTCGATGGTCGAGGTCGCGCCCAGGTCGACGGCGACCCAGCGGTCCGCGTTCCAGTCGCTCGACCAGCGGCTCTGGTCGGTCTTCAGGTCGGCGGGTCTGCCGCCGTCGGTGACGAACGCCGGTGAGTTCCCGGCGTGTTGGTAGTAGTTGCTGTACGCGGGGTGGTGCAGGGCGAGGTTGGTGCGGGTCGTCGAGGCGGGGGCGGGCGTGCCGCCGTAGACCTTGAACGAGTACAGGGAGTACCCGTAGGGCGTGGCGCGTTCGACGCCGCGCAGGCGGACGTAGCGGCCGGTCACCTCCTGCGGGTACGTGTGCGCGGTGACGCTGCCGCCGGTGCCGGCGTCCTCCGTGTAGAAGGGCTGCCAGTCGGTGCCGTTCTTCGAGACCTCCAGAACGTACTGCTTGCCGTAGGCGGCCTCCCAGTCGAGGGTCACGCGGTCGACGCGCACGGTCGCGCCGAGGTCGACGCGCAGCCATGCCGAGTCCGAACTCTCGCTGGACCAGCGGGAGTTCGGGTCCGCGTCGACCGCCTCGGCGGGTCCGGTGGCGGCGTTCTCACTGCCGGACGCGGTGACGGACGCGGGGTCGGCGGCGTACGCGGCCGCCGCCAGGTCGGTGTTCCAGTCGGGGGCCGCCGCGGCGGCCGGAGGGGCGAGTGAGGTGGCCAGGGCGGCCAGGGTCGCGGTGATGCTGAGCAGGAGGAGGGGGCGGCGCATGGCGTCTCCTTCACGACGTGACGGAAGGAGAGCGCTCCGGAGGCGGAACGTAGGGGGCGGTCCGCCGCGTGTCAACGGGGGCCGGTGGGACGGAGGCGAAGAAATCGCTTTCCATAACTTCCTGAAGTCCAAACTGGCCGATACGGGCGATTTATTGACGCTCAGTCCCCTGGATTCTCGTGAACTTCCGTCACAACTCTTGACGCTCGATTCACACACCTGAAGCATGCGTCGCCAGGAGAGCGCTCCCACACCCCCACTCGTTCACTTCATGAACCAGGAGAGCCGCTGTGCCCCACCTCCCCACACCCCTGTCCCGACTGTCCCGGCGCCGGGTCCTCGGCGCGGCCGCCACGGCCGCGGTCCTGCCCGCCCTCGGCGCGGCCACCGCGTCGGCAGCGTCGACCGCGCAGGCAGCGTCGGACGCCGCCACACCCCGCGAGGCGCTGGCCGGCGGCGGCGACCTCGGCCCCAACGTGATCGTGTTCGACCCGTCCACACCCGGCATCCAGGCCAAGCTGGACGAGATCTTCGAGCAGCAGGAGTCGGCGCAGTTCGGCACCGGCCGCTACCAGCTGCTCTTCAAGCCCGGCACCTACAACGGGCTCAACGCCCAACTGGGCTTCTACACCTCGATATCCGGGCTCGGCCTCTCCCCCGACGACACCACGATCAACGGGGACGTGACCGTCGACGCCGGCTGGTTCAACGGCAACGCCACGCAGAACTTCTGGCGTTCGGCCGAGAACCTGGCGCTGGTCCCCGTGAACGGCACCAACCGGTGGGCAGTCGCCCAGGCCGCCCCGTTCCGCCGGATGCACGTGCGCGGCGGACTCAACCTCTCGCCCGACGGCTACGGCTGGGCCAGCGGCGGCTACATCGCCGACAGCCGCATCGACGGCAGCGTCGGACCGTACTCGCAACAGCAGTGGTACACCCGCGACTCGTCGGTGGGCGGCTGGCTCAACGCCGTCTGGAACATGGTCTTCTCCGGTGTCGAGGGCGCCCCCGCGCAGAGCTTCCCCGACCCTCCGTACACCACCCTCGACACGACCCCGGTCTCCCGCGAGAAGCCCTTCCTGTACCTCGACGGCGCCGACTACAAGGTCTTCCTGCCGGAGAAGCGGACGAACGCCCGCGGCACGACCTGGGGCAACGGCACCCCGCGCGGCACCTCGCTCCCGCTCGACCAGTTCTACGTGGCCAAGCCCGGCGACAGCGCCGCCACCCTCAACGCGGCGCTCGGCCAGGGCCTCCACCTCCTGCTGACCCCCGGCGTCTACCACCTGGACACGCCGGTCCAGGTGGACCGGGCGGGCACGGTCGTCCTCGGCCTCGGCTACGCGACCCTCGTACCGGACGGCGGGGCGACCGCGGTGAAGGTCGCCGACGTGGACGGGGTGCGGCTCGCCGGGTTCCTCGTCGACGCGGGGACCGTCAACTCCGCCACCCTGATCGAGGTCGGCCCGCAGGGCGCCGCAGCCGACCACTCCGCCGACCCGATCACCGTGCAGGACGTCTTCGTGCGGATCGGCGGCGCGGGCGCCGGCAAGGCGACCACCAGCATGGTGATCAACGCCCGGCACACCATCGTCGACCACACCTGGGTGTGGCGGGCCGACCACGGCGACGGCGTCGGCTGGGAGACCAACCGCGCCGACTACGGCGTCGTCGTCAACGGCGACGACGTGCTCGCCACGGGCCTGTTCGTGGAGCACTTCAACAAGTACGACGTGCAGTGGAACGGCGAGCGCGGGCGCACGATCTTCTTCCAGAACGAGAAGGCGTACGACGCGCCGAACCAGGCGGCGATCCAGAACGGGAACACCAAGGGCTTCGCCGCCTACAAGGTCGCCGACTCCGTGACGACGCACGAGGGCTGGGGACTCGGCTCGTACTGCTACTACAACGTGGACCCGACGATCGTCCAGGGACACGGGTTCGCCGCACCGAACACGCCCGGGGTGAAGTTCCACGACCTGCTGGTCGTGTCCCTGGGCGGCCAGGGCCAGTACGAGCACGTCGTCAACGACATCGGGGCCGCCACGTCGGGCACCTCGACCGTGCCGTCAACGGTGGTGTCGTACCCCTGACGGCCGGGGCCGCGCCCTGATCAGCGAGTCGTCGTGGACCCGCGCGCCGGGCAACCGGTGCCGGGCCGCGACCAGGGCCGCGTCGACGTCCCCGGTGCCGGTGGCGACGCAGAGCGAGTAGGCGATGTCCGCCATGCGGCGCCGGGCGTCCGGGCGTCCGCCTGCCGCGTCGAGCGTGCTGAGCGTCTCGTACTGGCGGACCAGATCGGTCAGCACGGCGGGGTGGGCCAGCAGCATGGATACGGGCTCCTTCTCGTCGGGGCTCGTCGGGGCTCGTCGGGACCGGTGCGGTCCCCCACCGGCTGCCCTGCCTGTCCGAGGTCAAACAGGCGGGGCGGACGGGGCCTTCAGTACGCCGCGGTGAAGCGGGCCCTGTGGTGCTCGGGCCGCTCGGCGGCGTCGAGCAGAGCCACCGCGAAGTCCTCCATGGAGATCGCCGAGACGCCGTCGGCATCGACGACCAGCTCGTCGGCGCCGAGCCGGTAGGACCCGGTGCGCACGCCCGGCTCCAGTTCGGCCGCCGGCGCGGCGTAGGCCCAGTCGACGTCGCGGGCCGTGGCGCGCAGGGCCTCGTACTGTTCGTTGCAGGCGAGGGCGATGGGCCGCAGGAACGCCGGGAAGCCGGGGGCGTCGACGAGGGCGGTGCCGGTCCCGGGCACGGTGAGTCCCGCGGCGCCGCCGATGAGCAGCAGCCGCACTCCGGTGGCGTGCAGTCCGCTCAGCAACGCCTCGGTGACGGCGACGAGTTCGGGCTCTCTGCCGGGTGCCGGGCGGGTCGCGGAGACGACCAGGTCCTGGCCGGCGGCGAGGGCCGCGACGGACCGCGGGTCCGCGGCGTCGCCGATCCGCGTCGTGGCGCCCGCGGGCAGGTCGGTGGCGCGGGCCGGGTCGCGGACGACCGCGGTGACCCGGTGGCCGCGGGCGAGTGCCTCGGCGACGACCCGGCGTCCGACGTTTCCGGCGGCTCCGAAGACGGTGATGTTCATGGGTGACGCTCCTGGTGATCGATCGAGGGACGACGGGAATCGGGCAGGGGACGACGGAGCCGGGGTCAGCGGGTGCGTTCCCAGGTCCAGACGGCGAGGGCGCCCGCCGCGAGGGCCGCGCCCAGGGTGCTCACTCCGGTCCAGCCGGCGGCGGCCCAGACGACGGAGGCGAGCGCGGAGCCGAGCGCGCCGCCGAGGAAGAAGCTCGTCATGAACGCCGAGTTGATGCGGCTGCGGGCCTCGGGGCGCAGTGCGTACAGCACGGTCTGGCTGCTGTTGAGGACGGCCTGCTGCCCGACGTTGAGGACGACGACGCCGATCGCGAGCCAGAACAGGGAGCTCTGCCCGGCGAGCAGCAGCAGCCAGCCGGTGACCAGCAGGGCGGCCCCGCCACCGGTGACCTTCTGTGCGTGGCCGCGGTCGCCGAGCCGGGCCGCGAAGGTCATCGTCACCACGCCCACGGCTCCGACCAGGCCGAACAGACCGATGGCGGGCGCGGACCAGTGGTACGGGGAGCCGGACAGCAGGAAGGTGAGCGCGGTGAGCTGGACGCTGTACGAGGCGAGGGAGAGGGCGCCGAGCAGGGCGCGGCGGCGCAGCACCGGCTCCTCGCGCAGCAGGGCGAGCGTGGAGCGGAGCAGGGCCGGATAGCGGAGCTCCGCGGTGACGGCGAGCTGGGGCAGCTTGCGGTGCAGGACGACGGCGGCGACCGCCATGAGCACGGCGAGGACCCAGTACGCGGTGCGCCAGCCGCCCAGTTCGGACAGTCCGCCCGCGGCGGTGCGGGCCAGCAGTCCGCCGAGCAGGACGCCCGACATGACGACGGCGACGACCCGGCCGCGGGTGTCGGCGGAGGCGAGGGCGGCGGCGTGGGCGACGACGACCTGGGCGCCGACCGAGGTGAGGGCGGCGAGGACCGTGCCCGCGAGGAGGACGGGGCCGCTCGGCGCCAGGGCGGAGACGGTGAGGAAGAGCGCGGTGGCGGAGAACAGCAGCACGGTGAGCCTGCGGCGGTCCAGCACGTCGCCGAGCGGGATCAGGAGCATCAGGCCGAGCGCGTATCCGGCCTGCGACGCGGTGACCACGAGGCCCGCCAGGACGCTGCCGAGGTGCAGGTCCCGGGAGATCAGGTCGAGCAGCGGCTGGGCCACGTAGTTGCCGGCGCAGGACAGTCCGGTGGCGACGGCCATGAGGAGGAGCAGGCTCCTGCGGGGGTCGGTGGTGCCGCTCGGAGTTGCCGGCTGCTGCTGGGCCGTTCCCGGCCGAATTCCCGTCTGTGTCATGGCAGTCAGCCTGCGCCCACCACCAACGATGAGTCCAACACATCCTTGTCATCCCAACGATCGCGAAGCACGATGGACGGCATGGAGCTGCAGCAGTTGCGCTACGTCGTCGCCGTCGCCGAGACCGGCGGGTTCACCCGGGCCGCCGAGCGGTGCCTGGTCGTGCAGTCGGCGCTCAGCCATCAGATAGGGAAGCTGGAGAAGGAGCTCGGCGCGCGGCTCTTCGAGCGGACCAGCCGCCGGGTGGCGCTCACCGCCGCCGGCGAGGCGTTCCTGCCGGCGGCACGGCAGGCCCTGGAGGCGGCGGAGCGGGCCAGGGCGGAGGTCGCCGCGGCCACCGGGGAGATCAGGGGCCGGCTGGCCATGGGGGCGATCGCGACGGTCACGGCGGTCGACGTACCGGGCCTGATGCGGGCGTACCACGACCGCTACCCGCAAGTGAGGATGCGGCTCATCGACGGGATGAGCGAGGCGCTGGTGCGCGGGGTCAGGGAGGGCGAGCTCGACCTGGCCTTCCTGGGCGTGCAGCCGTCGTTCCGTACCGACGATCCGGGTCTGGGCAGCCGGACGCTGGTGGTCGACCGGCACGTGGCGGTGGTCGCTCCCGACCATCCGCTGGCGGACCGGGCGGGCGGCGATCCGGTGCCGCTGGAGCGGCTCGCCGGCGAGGAGTGGGTGGACTTCCCCGCGGGGCTCGCGGCGCGGCTGCAGAGCGACGAGGCGTTCCAGGCCGCGGGGTTGCGCCGCGACGTGGCGTTCGAGGCCAAGGGCCTCGGCTTCCTCGCCGACCTGGTGCGCGGCGGGCTCGGGATCGCCCTGCTGCCGTCCCGGCTGGTGCCGCAGCTGCCGGGGCTCGCGGTGGTGCGGGTGGCGGGCGGGCCGGTGCGGGAGGAACGTCTCGTGTGGAGCGAGACGCGTCGCTCGCCCGCCGCCGCGGCGTTCCTGGACTCCGTGCCGGACGCCTCGGGGCGGACGGGAGTCTGACGCCGGCCCCAGGGCCTGTCTCCCGGGTCCCTCCTGCCCCGCGGGCGGACGGAGGGACCCGGGAGACGGGCCCTAGGCAGCCGCCTCCACCGCGAGGAGCGAGGCGTCGTCCTGGAGGCGGCCCTGCGCGTGGTGCAGCAGGTCGGCGGCGAGAGTGGCGGTGAAGGAGGCGAGCGGCACGGTGCCGATCTCGGCGGCGCGCTCGGCGAGCGGGTAGAAGGTGCCGGTGGCGTCCCTGGCCTCGGTGACGCCGTCCGTGTGCAGGAGCATGCGGTCCCAGGCGGTCCTGGGTATCGGCTGGGCCGCGCACCAGCCCTGGGCGAGGTCGAGCAGCCCGAGCGGCGGCGCCGGTGCGGGCACCGCGGCCGGGACCGCGCCGCCGCCGCGGATGAGCAGCGGCGGGGGGTGGCCGCAGCAGACGAGTTCGGCGGAGCCGTCCGGCGCGATGGTGACGAGGGTCGCCGTGATGAACCGGTCGGGCTCCTCGGAATGCGCGACGAGCGTGTGCAGCCGCACGGCGAGGACCTCCAACGACCGCTGCTGCGGGGCCGTTTCGCGCCAGGCGTGCAGCAAGGCGTCCGCGGTGCGGGACAGTTCGGGGCCCTTGCCCATCACGTCGCCGATGAGCAGCCGGGTGCCGAAGGGCGTGTCGACGACTCCGTGCACGTCGCCGCCACCGTCGTACGCGCCGCCCGGCGTGATCCGGCGGGCGCTGACGCTGAGGGTGCCGACGGTCTCCGGAAGCGAAGTGGTCGACGGCGGGCGGGCGGTCATGGGGGCCTTCCGGGGACGAGCCGGTCCAGCGGCTCCGGCGAGTGGGGGTGGGGCGACCGGTGCGATGACGGGGGAAGTGTAGTCAGCCGGACGCGGCGTGTGACGGATTCCTCGAAGTGCGCACATTCCTCGAAGCGCGCACACGATGCGCACGACGCCCTCCCCGCGGAGCGGGACGCTCCGCCACCACGGGCGGGGAGACAGTTTCCCATCTCTGTACGGGTCCGGGATGGTTCTCGCCCGAAGCGGTCCGCCCCCTGGCCGATTCCGTCTAGCGTGGCGGCGAAAGACAGCCGCAACCTTCCGAACCGCACGGAATGAGTGCCCCCATGAACCGCAGCTCCGGTCGCCGTATGCCGGGCGACCTCCCCGCCGAGGCCACCAGCTTCGTCGGGCGGCGGCGCGAACTGGCCCAAGTGGCCGAGGTGTTGACGCGGGCCCGGCTCGTCACCCTGACCGGCCCCGGCGGCGTCGGCAAGACCCGGACCGCGGTGCGCGCCGCGCACGAACTGCGCACCACGTTCGAGGCGGGGGTCCAGCTGGTCGAGCTCTCCGCGCTGCGCGACCCGGAACTGCTCGCCAACACCGTCGCCGCCGCCCTCGACCTGCCGGAACAGGCGGCGCGTCCCGCACTCGAGGTGATCGCCGACTTCCTGGAGGACAAGGACCTCCTGCTGCTGCTCGACACCTGCGAGCACCTGGTCGACGCCTGCGCGATGCTCTGCGACGAACTGCTGCGCGCCGCGCCCCGGTTGAGGATCGTGGCCACCAGCCGGCAGCCCCTTGACGTGGCCGGCGAGCACGTCCTCGCGATCGGTCCGCTGAGCGTGCCCGAGCTGTATCCCGGCGCCGCGGGGCAGGACTGCGACGCGCTCGCCCTGTTCGAGGACCGGGCGTCGGCGGCGGTCCCGGGCTTCACGGTGAGCGACGACAACCGGGCCGACGTGCTGGCCCTGTGCCGCCGTCTGGACGGGATCCCGCTCGCCATCGAACTCGCCGTGTCCCGCCTGCGGGTGCTCTCCCTGGACGAGATGCTGAGCCGCCTCGACGACCGGTTCCGGCTGCTCACGGGCGGGCGGCGCACCTCGGTACCGCGCCACCAGACGCTGCGTACGGCGATCGGCTGGAGCCACGACCTGTCGACCGAGCCGGAGCGGCTGCTGTGGGCCCGGCTCTCGGTGTTCGCCGGGGAGCTGAGTCTCCAGGCCGCCGAGTCGGTGTGCGCCGACGACGACGTGCTGCCGGTCGACGACGTGCTGACGTCGCTGATCGGACTCGTCGAGAAGTCGGTGGTGGTGCGGGTCGAGACGCCCGAGGGCACCCGGTACCGGATGCTCGACACGATCCGCGAGTTCGGTCTGGAGCAGCTCGCCTCGCTCGGCGGCGAGGAGCGCACCCGGCAGCGGCACCTCGCGTACTTCCTGGACGTGGCCCGGTGCTTCGACGAGGAGTGGACGGGCGACTCGCAGATCCCGCTGCTGCGCGCCCTGGTCCGCGACCAGGCCAACGTCCGGGTGGCCCTGGAGCACTGCGTGGCCTCGCCCCGGCTGCACTGCAAGGGGCTGGAGATGGCGACGGCTCTGTGGGGGTACTGGCACACCACGGGCCTGTTGACGGAGGGCCGCTACTGGCTGCGCCGTACGCTCGACGGCTGCCGCGACGAGACGCCCGTACGCGTCAAGGGCCTCTATCTGACCAGCTGGTACATGGACATCCAGGGCGAGCGCGGCAACAACGAGGACCTCCTCAAGGAGGCCGAGCGGATCGCCACCCACATCTCGGACCGGAACGGCGCGGCCTGGACGCTCGCCTTCCAGGCGCACCGCCGCTACTTCCTGGGCCGGATGGAGGGCTGCGCCGCCGACTTCGAGGAGGCCCGCACCCGGATGACGGCGCTCGGCGACGACACGGGCCTGCGGATGCTGGGCTTCTACGGCGGCTTCATGCTGATCATCTCCGGCGACCACGAGAAGGGCATCGCCTGGTGCGACGACTCGCTGGCGCGGGGCGCGGCGTATCCGGCGGAGCAGTGGGCGCGCAGCTGGGCGCTGTGGGTGAAGAGCGTGGGGCTGTGGCTCAAGGGCGAGCACGACGCGTCGGTCGAGTGCTCCCGCGAGGGCATCCGCAGCAAGGCGGCGCTGCACGACCTGATGGGGCTCGCCCACTTCGCGGAGGGACTCGCCTGGCACGCGGCGCAGTTGCGGCACTTCGAGCGGGTCGCCGTGCTGCAGGGCGCCGCCGACGCGCTGTGGCGGCGGGCGGCGAAGGAGGCCCGGTTCGGCATTCCGGCGCTGCACGAACTGCACGACCGGGCGGCCGGGCAGGCACGGGCCGCGCTGGGCGCCGACGGGTACCACGACTCGTTCGTCGAGGGCGGGCAGTTGCCGCTGGAGGTGGTGGTGGACCTGGCGCTGGATGACGAGACCGCGGCGGCACCCGACGTGCCGCCGCAGCGTTCGGGTCCCGCCGACGGGCTGACGCCCCGGGAGCGACAGGTCGCCGCGCTGGTGAGCGAGGGCCTCACCAACCGGGAGATCGCGGCGAAGCTCGTGGTGTCGAAGCGCACGATCGACTCCCATGTGGAGCACATCCTCACCAAGCTCGGCTTCACCTCGCGTTCGCAGATCGCCGCGCTGCACACCGGCCCGGGGTCGGAGTCACTCGTTCCGTCGTCCGAGGTCTGACGAAGCAGGTCGTCACGGGGCCTTCAGCGGCTACCGTGAGAGGCAGGCCCGAAGTCCCACGGAGGTCGGATGGGCGAGGACGGTGCACGGGGGGCCGGACCGGTGCCCCGACTGCGACTCGACGAACTGCTCGAAGAGCTCCAAGTACGGATCGACGCTGTGCGCGGTACCCGCAACCGCCTTCAGGGTCTGCTGGAGGCGGTGCTCTCCGTCGGTCAGGAGCTGAACCTCTCCCAGGTGCTGCGCCGCATCGTGGAGGCGGCCGTGGTGCTGGTCGACGCCGAGTACGGGGCGCTCGGGGTGATCGGTGAGGACCGGCGCAAGCTGTCGCAGTTCCTTCCGGTCGGCATCAGCGACGAACTCCGGTCGCAGATCGGTGACCTGCCGTCCGGGCACGGACTCCTCGGCGAGCTGATCCGGCACCCCGAGCCGCTGCGCCTGTCGGAACTCGCCGAGCACCCCGCGTCGTCGGGGTTCCCGCCGCACCATCCGCCGATGCACACGTTCGTGGGGGTGCCGGTGCGGGTGCGCGAGGCCGTGTTCGGGAACCTGTACCTGACGCAGAAGCGCGGCGGCGGCGACTTCGACGACGAGGACGTGGCGGTGCTCCAGACGCTGGGCGCCGCGGCGGGGGTCGCGATCGAGAACGCGCGGTTGTACGAGGAGGTCCAACTCCGCGAGCGCTGGCTGAAGTTGAGCGCCGAGTTCACCGGGAGCCTGCTGTCGGGCACCGAGGAGAGCGAGGTCCTGCGTCTGATGGTCGAGCGGGCCAAGGAGATCGCCGGGGCCGACCTCGGCGTGGTCGCACTGATCCTCCCGGACCAGGACGACCTGCACGAGACGCTCGCGCTCGGCCACCAGGCCGAGGTGCACGACGACGTGACGCTGCCGCGCAAGGGCACGTTCGCCGGTACGGCGCTGTCCGCGGGCGAACTGGTCACGTCCGACGACATCCGCAAGGACCCGCGGATCACCTACCAGCCGGCGCGCTGGGACGGCCTCGGACCGGCCGTCGCCGCGCCGATCGGCACGGCGGCCAGCGTGCGGGGCGTCCTGATGCTGGCCCGCAAGGCGGATTCGCAGCCGTTCTCCGCCGCCGAACTGATCCCGCTGGTCGGCTTCGCCGGGCAGGCCGCGCTCGCCCTCGAACTCGCCGACCGGCGGCGGGACACGGAGCAGATGAGCCTGCTTGAGGACCGCGACCGGATCGCCCGCGATCTGCACGACCTGGCGATCCAGCGGCTGTTCGCCACGGGGATGACGCTGCAGAGCGCGCAGCGGTTCGTACAGCACCCGGAGGCGGCCGAGCGGCTGATGCGGGCCGTGGACGACCTGGACACCACCATCAAGATCATCCGGTCGACCATCTTCGGCCTGCGCGAGCAGGACGCGCCGCCGACCGGTGCGGGGCTGCGGCTGCGCACGGTGCGGGCCATCGAGGAGGCGGCCCGGGTCCTCGGCTTCACCCCCGCGCTGCGCATGGAGGGCCTGCTCGACGTGGACGTGCCGCGCGCGGTCGCCGACGACGCGCTCGCGGTGCTCGGCGAGGCGCTGACGAACGTGGCCCGGCACGCGCGGGCGTCGTCGGCGGAGGTCGCCCTGACCGTACGGGGCCGGTCGCTGACGCTGGCCGTGGCGGACGACGGCATCGGCATCACGTCCGAGGCGGACTCGCACCGCAGCGGCCTCGCCAACCTCACGGCCCGCGCCCAGCGCCGCGGCGGCACCCTCACCGTCGGCCCGGGCAAGGGCGGCGGCACGCACCTGGAGTGGAAGGTCCCGCTGAACGAGGCGCAGCAGTGAGCCGCCGGGCCGGACGACGCACGAGCGCGGCGCCCGGCCCGGCCTCGCTCAGTCCAGTGCCTGCGGCAGTCGCGTGGCGATCACGGCGGCCTGGATGCGGCGTTCGACGCCCAGTTTCGCCAGGAGCCGCGAGATGTTGTTCTTCACCGTCTTCTCCGAGAGGAAGAGCCGGTGCCCGATCTGCCGGTTGGTCAGCCCCTCCCCCACCAGCGCGAGGATCTCGCGTTCGCGCACGGTGAGTTCGGCGAGCTGTCCCGTGGCCGGTTCGTCGCCGTTCTCGGTCTCGTCGTGCTCGGGCCCGCGCAGACTGCGCATCAGCCGGGCCGTCGTCGCCGGGTCGAGCATGGACTGGCCCGAGGCGACCGTGCGGACGGCGGAGACCAGGTCGGAACCCTTGATCTGTTTGAGGACGTAGCCGGACGCACCGGCCATGATGGCGTCGAGAAGTGCGTCGTCGTCGTCGAACGACGTCAGCATCAGACAGCTCAACTCCGGCAGCAGACCCTTGAGTTCACGGCAGATGGTGATGCCGTCACCGTCCGGGAGGCGGACGTCGAGGACGGCCACGTCGGGCCGCAGCGCCGGCCCCCTGGCGAGGGCCTGCGCGGCGGTGGCCGCCTCCCCGACGACCTCCATGTCGGGCTCGGCGCCGAGTAGATCGCGCAGGCCCCGACGGACCACCTCGTGATCGTCGAGCAGCAGAATGCGAATGGGACCGTCCGCGGAGAAACTGCGTGGTGGTGACGGCATGCGGACCCCCTCCGTTGTGGTGTCCCCTAGATCCTGGGGCCGGAGGGGGTGATCCGCCAGGGCCGAACGGCCCCGATCGCCGTGTCCTGCGGACCGTCATCCGTAGAGCAGTGCTCCCGACCCCTGGGGCGCGTACAGGTCGAGCAGCCGGGTCCGGGTGACGCTCAGCCGGTGGGCGAGCACGCCGCCGACCCACTGGGCGACGAAGGAGCCGAGGCCGGGGTCGGACGCGCACATCAGACGGACGGTGAAGGCGTCGAACTCGTCGGCCCGAACCGGCATCTCGGTCCGTGCGCCGAGCTGCCACACGTACGGAGGGAAGAGCCAGGACCAGCCGACGAGTTCGCCGCGGCCCAGCGATTCGACGACGGGCGACCGCTGTCCCGGTACCCGCATGTCGAGGGCGATGCTGCCGCTGCGCACGATCCAGAACCGGTCGGCGCGCGAACCCTCCTCGAAGAGCCGACGGTCCTGCGGGAAGGCCACCTCGCGGGCGATGCGCATCAGCCGGCCTCGGTGTTCCTCGGGCAGGGTCTGGCCCATGCGCGGAGCCGTGGTGGTCATGAGCGGCCTCCTTCCGGGGGCGCTGCACGACGGCCGGGAACGGTTCCCTCCGGTCACCCCGCCGCCGGGCCGGGAGTTACGTCGGCGTGTGGGCCGCGGCGGCGGGTCTCGCACCGTCCGGACTGCCGTCGTGCGATACCTCGACGATCGCCGCCCGGCGCTCGGGGGGACAGGGGCCGAACGGCTCCGGCCTGGGGGCCTGTCGGATCCCGTCAGATGGGGCGGCGCCGCCAGTCCGGTTCGACGCGGGCCCACTCGCGCTCCCACGCGGCGGACCGGCCGCGGTCCAGGGCCCCGCGCAGGACGAGCCGTACGGTCAGGGCGACGCCGAGGACGGCGGCGGTGACGAGGAACGCCGCGGCGAGGGTGTGGGCCCAGATGTCGTCGGTCCCCCAGGGCGGCGTGGTGACGGCACCGCTGCGGTCGAGCCACACGGCGGTGCCGTCACCCCGGTCGAGACCGGCCGGGACGGGGGCCAGGGCGGTGACCGTGCGGCCCGCCGGGTCGGTCCAGCGGACCGCGACCGGATACCGCTGGTCGTCCTGCGTGCCGCTGGCCGACGCCACGAAGTCCGGTGCGTCCTCGATGAGTTCGGCCCGGACGAGATGCCGGGAGACCACCTGCCGGCGTGCGTGCTCGCGGGCGTCGGCGTGGGCGCCCCAGCCGGTCAGTACGCCCGCCGCCGGGGCCACCAGGAGGGCCAGCACGCCAAGCAGCACCCCCGCCCATGCCTCGATCACGTCGGACCTGCGGCGCAGTGGATTGCCTGGGCGCCGTCCCGCGGACCTGCCCGTCACCATGGCCGCCTCCCTCCCGGGAGGTCCCACGCTCGCGTGCCGCCCGGGTCCCGGCACAGGGGCCGAACGACCCCTCGCACAGGGCCGGTTCGCCTCTCCCGGTGGGGGTGGCTCCGGTGGCACGGTCCGAGTCAGCGCGCGCCCTTGCAGCCCGGCTCGCCGCACCGGATCGGACGCCCGCTTCGCGAGGCCGGCACGAGTGACCACCCCCGTGCGTGGAACCCGTACCGGAGCACACCGTCCGCGTCACCGCCATGGAGAGGTAACCCGTCATGACCAGCACCCGCGTCCTGAGCGTCGGGACGGACGGTTCCCGCGAGAGTGCGGACGCCGCAGACTGGGCGGCCCGGGAGGCCCTGCGGCGCAGGCTGCCCCTGCGGCTCGTCCACGCCGACACCGGCGGCCCGGCGGAGCGGTCCGCCCCGCCGCCGCCGGACGTCGACCTGCCGGCCCGCAGCCTCCTCGACCGCGTCGCACTGCATCTCTCGTACGCCTACCCGGAGTTGGACATCGTCGCGCGGCGCAGGACCGCGCCGCCGGTGACCGCGCTCCTGGAGACGGCGGCGGTCTCCGAGTCCCTGGTGCTCGGTTCGCGCGGCTTCACGGGCTACTCGGGGTTTCTCGTCGGCTCGGTGGCGCTCGCCGTGACGGCCAGGTCGCTGCATCCGGTCGTCCTGGTGCGGGCGGGCGGCCTTCCGCAGGACGAGCGGACCACCGACGGGGACGGGTACCGGCCGGTGGTCGTCGGCGTCGACGTGACGACGCCCGCCGACGAGGTCCTCTCGTACGCCTTCGAGGCGGCGGCCCTGCGGGGGGCGCCGCTGCACGCGCTGCACGCCTGGACGCTGCCGCCGCTGCGCGGCAACACGCCGGGGGACGCGCTGCCCGGTGACGCGGCCCGCCGCGAGACGCTGCGCCGCAGGTCCCTGACGGAGGCGCTGCGGCCGTGGCGCACGAAGTACCGGGACGTGCCGGTCGTCGAGCGCCTCGTCTACGGGCAGCCCGGCCACCACCTCCTCAAGGCGTCGACCGACGCGAGCCTGACGGTGATCGGCCGCCGCGCCGACTCGCCCCATCTGGGCTGCACCGCGCACTCGGTGGTGCACCACGTGACGAGCCCGGTCGCGGTGGTCCCGCACACCTGACGGCGACTCGGTCCCCGAAGCAGACGACGGCCGCCCGCACTCCGTCGGCGAGAGCCGTCACCGTCACCGCGCGGCGGCGACCGGCACGGGGACCGGCGCCGGGCGACGCAGCGCGAGCGCGATGCCCGCCGCGACGACCGCGGCCCCCGCCGCCGCGTACCAGCCCTGCCGGAACGCGGTCGACGCGGCCCGCGCCGTGGCGGGAGCGCCGAGCACGGTGACGGTCACGGCGACGCCGAGCACGGAGCCGGTCTGACGGGCCATGGTGGTGAGCGCGGAGCCGGTGGCGAAGCGGTCCGACGGCAGCGCGGTGGCGGCGGCGCCGACCAGCGTGGGCAGGGCGAGCCCCACGCCGATCCCGGTGATCAGCATGCCGGGCAGGAATCCGGTGGCGTACCGCGGCACGGTGTCGGCGCCCACCGCCCACCACACGAGCCCGGCCGCGAACAGCAGACAGCCCGCCGCGGCCGTCCCGCCGGCGCCGAGGCGGCGCACGACGGGCCCGGAGGTGACGGCGAGGACGGGGACGACCAGCGGGCCCGGCGCGATGGCGAGCCCGGTGCGGATCGCCGACCAGCCCCACACCTGCTGGCACCAGAGCACGGCGGTGAGCAGCATCGCCGCGAACGCGACGGTGAACAGGAGCGCCGCCACGGTCGCGACGCCGAAGGCGGGGATCCGCAGCAGCGGCAGCTCCACGACCGGCGCGGGGTGCCGGGCCGACCGCCACCGGAAGGCGGCCACGAGGCCGAGCGCCACCGCGAGCGTCCCCGCGAAGCGGCCCGAACTCCAGCCCCAGTCCTGCGCCTTGACGAGCGCGAGGGCGAGGGCGCCGATCGCGCCGGTGAGCACGGCCGCGCCGGGCAGATCGGGCAGCGGGCCCGAGCGGTCCGGCCGGTCGGCGGGCAGCGCCCGCGCCCCCGCGACGAGCCCCGCGACACCGACGGGCACGTTCACCAGGAACACCCAGCGCCAGTCGGCCTCGACCAGGAGTCCGCCGACGACCGGTCCGAGTCCGGCGGCGATGCCGCCGATCGCGGCCCAGGACCGGACGGCGCGCGGCCGTCGCTGTGCGGGGGTGGCGACGAGCAGCAGGGCGAGCGACGTCGGCATCAGCGCGGCGGCGCCCGCGGCCTGCACGGCCCGGGCCGCGATCAGCCAGCCCACGCCCGGTGCGAGCGCGCACAGCACCGACGCCGCCGTGAACACGGCGAGCCCGAGCAGGAATCCGCGCCGGTGCCCGTACCGGTCGGCGAGGCGGCCCGCCGGGACCAGCAGCGCCGCGAAGACGATCGCGTACGCGTTGAGGACCCACGACAGGGAGGCGAGGGACGCGCCGTCGAAGGAGGCGCCGAGCGCAGGCACCGCGACGTTCACGATGAACAGGTCCAGGTTCACGACGAAGACGCCGGCGGAGACGATCCACACGGTGAGTGAGTTTGATTTTCCAACTGTCATGGCGGTGAACGTAGCGTGCGCCGCGCCGACCGCACAACCGCGCCCGCGCAGCGATGAGTACAAGCCCCGCCTGGAGTCGTATTCAGTGACGACTTCAGTGACAGCTTCAGCACCGGCTCCCGAACCGACGTCAGTACCGACCCGAGCGCCTCTCCGGCGCCGGACCAGGAGGTGCCCCATGTGTTCCCACCAGCCGCCGTGCCCGTCCGCCGACCGCCCCGACCGCGACGCCGCACGCATCGTCGCCGCCCACCCCGAGCAGGGCTGGAACCTGCTCTGCAACGGCACGATCGTCTTCGACGACACCGGCGAACTGCTGCCGGGCGGCAGCGCCCTGGCACCCGTGCGGCCGGTGTGGCCGACGATGTCCCTCGCGGCCTGAAACGATCGCTCCGCTTCGACGCGGAGCCCCAAGATCAACAAGACTGCGCAGCATGAAATTCGGCGTGAACCTCCTCAACTTCGGCTCCGGCACGACCCCCGAGAGCCTGGTCCGGCAGGCCACGGACGCCCGTGACCTCGGCTTCGCCTTCGCGATGATCTCGGACCACATCGCGGTGACCCCGGACGTGCACGCGGTCTATCCCGCCCCGTTCTACGACCAGTTCCTGCTCGCCGCGCATCTCGCGGGCCGCGTCCCCGGCCTGACGCTCGGCACCACGATCACCGTGATCCCGTACCGGCACCCGCTCCAGACGGCCCGACTCGCCGCGAACGTCGACCAGTTGACCGACGGCGGCTTCATCCTCGGTGCCGGCGTCGGCTGGTCAGCCGCCGAGTACCGCGCGCTCGGCGTCCCGTTCGAGGAGCGCGGCGCCATCACCGACGAGTACCTCACGGCGATCCGCGCCGCCTGGACGCAGGACCCCTGCGACTTCCAGGGCCGGTACGTCTCGTTCGAGGGCATCAGGACCGCGCCCGCGCCCGCCTCCACCCCGCACGTACCGGTGTGGGTGGGCGGCGACTCCCCGGCGGCGCTGCGCCGGGCCGCGCGGCTCGGCGAGGCGTGGCACCCCTTCCGGCCGACCCTCGCGGCACTGCGCGCACAGCTCCCCCGGCTCGCGGAGGAGGCCGGGCGGGCGGGGCGCCCGGTGCCGGAGTTCACCCCGCGGATCCAGCTGGCCGTGGGCGCGGTCCCGGACACCGAGGACCGGCCGCTCGGCCACGGCAGCATCGACCGGATCCGTGCCGACGTGGAGGTCCTGGCCGAACTCGGCGCCACGCACGTCCTGTTCGACACCTACCCGGGCGACCCCGCGGCGCGGGGCAGCGCCGACGACGACCGGCGGGTCCTGGAGCTGCTGGTCGAGAAGGTCATCGGCGCCGCCGCGCTCACCAGCTGACGAGCAGTGTCTGCGGCCCCCGGATGAACCCCTTGCTCTGCCACCGCGTGTCGGCCGGGTCCCCGGCCAGCCGCAGGCCGGGGAAGCGGGCGAGCAGGCCCGCCAGCATCACCTCGGACTCCATCCTGGCCAGCATCGCGCCGATGCAGTGGTGCGGCCCGTGCCCGAAGGAGAGGTGCGCCGTCCCGGCCCGGTCGAAGTCGACCGTGTCCGGCTCGGCGAAGACGTCGGGGTCCCGGTTGGCCGCGAGGTACGAGGCGTAGACGGCCTCGCCCTGCCGGATCAGCACGCCGCCGACCTCCACGTCCTCGGTGGCGATCCGGGGCAGGCCGACGCCGTTGCGGTGCGGGATGTGCCGCAGGAGTTCGTCGACCGCCTGGGGCACGAGCTCCGGCTCGGCGCGCAGCCGGTCCGCGAGTTCGGGCCGGGTGAGCAGCGTGTAGACCATGTTCGCGCTGTTGTTGCGGACCGCGTGGGCGCCGCTGACCAGGACGGCCGTGGCCAGGGAGACGGCTTCCGCCTCGCTGATCTCGCCGGCCGCCTCGGCGCGGGCGAGGACCGAGGCGAGGTCGTCGTCCGTGCTGCCGCGCCGGTCGGCGAGCAGCTCCACGATGTACTGCCGCATCCGTTCCTTGGCGGCCTCGCTGGACTTGGGCCCCGGGCCCGCCGAGAGGATCACGTCCGGCCAGTCCGCGAGGCGCGCCCGGTCCTCGGCCGGCACCCCGAGCAGATCGCTCACCACGGCGAGCGGGAACGGGCCGTGCAGGTGCGCCACCAGGTCGGCGGGCGGGCCCGCCTCCTCCATGGCGTCGAGCAGTCCGGCCGCCGTGCGCTCGGCGAGCGGCCGCAGCCCCTTCATGGTGCGGCCGGTGAACGCCTTGGTCATCACCTTGCGCAGCCGGGTGTGGTCCGGCGGGTCCGCGTAGTTGAGGCCGACGGTGGCGGCGACGCGGTGCGCCATCATGCCGTTGACCTCACGCCCGACGAGCGCGGACCGGCTGAACCGGGGATCGGACGTGACCAGGCGGACGTCCGGGTAGCGGGTGACGAGCCAGGCGTCCCGCTCCGTCCCGAACGGCATGCGCACCCGCGCCACCGGTTCCTCGCGCAGCACGTCGGCGAGCAGCGGGTCGAAGGTGAGCGCGGGCAGGTCCTCCAGGGCCCAGGCGCGGACGGGCCGGTCACCGCCGACCGGTTCCGGTCCCGCCAGGTCCTCGCGTACGGTCTTCTCGTTCACGCGCCCATGCCTTCCCCGGGGTGTCCGCGGGGCAACGCCGGTGCGTCCGATCGGGTGTTCCCACTACGCAAACAGGGTGCAAGGCTTGCGCTAATCTTGCGTTCCATGACGCGCAGACTTGCTCAGGTGGCGAAGAAGGTCGGGGTCAGCGAGGCCACGGTCAGCCGGGTGCTCAACAACAAGCCGGGCGTCTCGGAGGCGACCCGCCAGTCGGTGCTGACCGCGCTCGACGTGCTCGGCTACGAGCGGCCCACGCAGTTGCGCGGCGAGCGCGCCCGGCTGGTCGGACTCGTCCTGCCGGAGCTGCAGAACCCGATCTTCCCGGCGTTCGCCGAGGTGATCGGCGGCGCGCTCGCACAGCAGGGGCTCACGCCGGTGCTGTGCACCCAGACCAAGGGCGGCGTGTCCGAGGCGGACTACGTGGAGCTGCTGCTCCAGCAGCAGGTCTCCGGCGTCGTCTTCGCGGGCGGACTGTTCGCGCAGGCCGACGCCGAGCACGGGCACTACCAGCGGCTGGCCGAGCGCAACGTGCCGGTGGTGCTCGTCAACGCGTCCATCGAGCAGCTCGACTTCCCATGCGTGGCCTGCGACGACGCGGTCGCGGTCGAGCAGGCGTGGCGGCACCTGGCCTCGCTGGGGCACGAGCGGATCGGCCTGGTGCTCGGCCCGCACGACCACATGCCCTCGCAGCGCAAGCTGGCCGCGGCGCGCGCCGCGGCCGCATCGCTGGGCAGCGAGCTGCCCGACGACGCGGTGGAGCGGGCCCTGTTCTCTTTGGAGGGCGGGCACGCGGCGGCGGCCCGGCTGCTGGCCCGCGGCATCACGGGCGTCATCTGCGCCAGCGACCCCCTGGCCCTCGGCGCGGTCCGCGCCGCGCGCCGCGCGGGCCGTTCGGTGCCCGGCGAGGTCTCGGTGGTCGGCTACGACGACTCGGCGTTCATGAACTGCACGGAGCCGCCCCTGACGACGGTCCGCCAGCCGATCGAGGCGATGGGCCGGGCCGCGGTCGAGCTGCTGGTCGCGCAGATCCAGGGCAGCACGGTGCCGCCCGGCGAGCTCCTCTTCGAGCCCGAGCTGGTGGTCCGCGGCTCGACCGGGCAGGCACCCGCGGACGCGTGACGGACCCGTGGCCGGCACACCGCCGGACCGTCCGGAGACGCTTCGCTTTTTGCGCGGAATGCGCGACAACGTGCACATGCCCGTCGCCCGACCCACCCGGGCGCCCTGGCGCCACCGGCCCTCGCGCGGCACCGAGGATCCGCTCCCGCGGCGTAGGCCGCACTACGCCGATCGACCCCCGTCCAGCGATCGCACGTATGAGCCTGGCATACGCATCACCCGGCCACGCGTTCGACCGCGGCACCCTTCGGAGCCGTCCGCGAGGACTACGGCATATGCCAGAAGCACCACCGCATCGTGTATGGCGAAATGCCTTACGAGGCCAGGCGGCCTGTGCCAGAGTCTGTAGCGGTCCTTCCGTCAGCCTTGGCCACCCGTGCCTGCATCGGAGTTCGTCATGCCGCCCCATGTCTTCGCGGACCGCCCCACCGGCCAGCCGCCGGAGCGAGGCACGGTCGACGCGCTGATCACGCAGACCCGCCGTCTGCTCGGCGACGTCGACGCGGTCCGGCGCGAGAAGACGGGCACCACGGTCGACGCGACCGACCCCGAGGCCCGCTGGCAGCGCGCCCTGTACGAACTGGCGGTGCACCAACTCAACGACCTGGACCGGCACTTGGCCCAGCTGCGGGACGGTCCGGCCACCCGCGAGAACGTGCCGCCCCAGCGGGCCGGCGCCGAATCGAGAACCGGCTCGCTGATCAGCCGGGTCGGCAGCGCCGAATGGAACCTGCTGACCGACGAGGCCAGTTGGTCCGGCGAGCTCTACCAGATCCTCGGCCGCGACCCGGCCGCCGCCCCCCTCACCCTCGACGAACTGCCCGCCGTGGTGCACGCCGACGACCAGCCGAAGCTGACCGCGATGGTCACCGACTGCCTGATCGACGGCAAGCCCATCGACGGCGAGTTCCGCATCGCGCGCGCGGACGGCTCCGTGCGCACCGTGCACATGATGGGCGAGCCCGTGCTCGACGCCGACGGCTCGACCGCCTCGATGTGGGCGGTCGTGCGGGACGTCAGCGAACTGCGCCGCAGCCAGCGCGCGGTGAGCGAGACCCGTGACTCGCTCCAGCGCCAGCGGCACATCGCGCAGACCGAGCACCGGCTCGCGGTCGAGTTGCAGGAGGCCGTGCTGCCGCCGTGGCGTGGCTCCCTGCGGCTCCCGCACGGCGGCCCCGGCGGTCTCGACCTCGCCGCCCGCCACCTCCCCGCCACGACCGGCTCCCCGATCGGTGGCGACTGGTACGACGCACTCGAACTGCCCGACGGACAGACCCTGTTGACCGTCGGCGGGCTCACCGGACACGGCGTCGCCGTCACCTCCGGCATGGCCATGATGCTCGGTGCGGTCCGCGGCATGGCCGTCTCCGGCACCCGTCCCGCCGAGCTGCTCGGCTGGCTCAACCACCTCCTCGACTCTTCCGCGCAACCCTCCCTCGGCAGCGCCCTGTGCTGCCGCTACGACCCGGCGGCCCGCACACTGGCGTGGGCGCAGGCGGGACACCCCGCCCCGCTGCTGTTCCGCGACGGGACGGGGTGTGCGCTCACGCCGCCCGAGGGCGTACTGCTCGGCGCCACCACCGGCGCCGCGTACGGGCAGGCCGAGGAGACCCTGCGCAGCGGCGATCTGCTGCTGCTGCACACCGACGGCCTGGTGCCACGGCGCGGCGAGACCGCTGCCGCGGGCCGGCTGCTCGCACTGGCACCGCGCCTGACCGAGGCCCGTGACGCACAGGAGTGCCTGAGCGTGATCATGGACGAGTTCGGTGTGGGCGAGCGCGAGGACGACGCCTGTGTGCTCGTCGCCAGGATCGGCTCCTGAGTCGGTCCCTGGCGGCGTACGGGTACTCGGTCGATCTGCTCCGGTACGGAGCCAGGGCTACGCCTGCATGCGCTTCCCCGGCACCCTCGGCAGCGCCAGCTTGATCTCCTGACGCAGGTCCTCGATCTTCGGGTAGCCGGCGTAGTGCCCGGTGAGCCGGTACATCTCACGCAGCCGGTCCCAGGTGCGATGGGACGAGTTCGACCCCATCGACGAGAGCGCCAACCGCGCGTACCGGTCCGCCTGTTCGGGGTCGTCGGCGATGAAGCACGCCGACGCCATCGACAGGTGGTCGAAGATCTTCGAACGGTCGCGGCCGCCCGCGCGCAGCGCGAGGGCCTCCTTGGCGTGCCGCTGCGCGATCACGGCGGCACCGGGCTCGTGCTCGGCGAGGGTGCGGTAGGCGAGGGCCTGCATGCCGTGCAGGTCCGCCTCGTCGAACATCTGCATCCAGCTCGGCGGTGGCACGTCACCCTTGTCCGAGACGAAGAGGTCCTCCGCCTCGCCGAGGGTGCGACGCATCGCCTGCCCCTTGCCCATCGACGCCTGTGCCCAGGCCTCGATGGTGTAGAGCATGGCCCTGGTCCGCGGCAGCACCGCGTCCCCCGAGCCGGACTTGGCGAGCTTCATCAGGTCGAGCGCCTCGTCGGGCGCGCCCAGGTGGATCTTCTGGCGGGCGGCCCTGGACAGGGCCTCGCCGGCCCGGGGCCGGTCGCCGCCCTCGCGCGCGGCGTGCGCGGCGATGACGAAGTACTTCTGGGCCGTGGGTTCGAGGCCGACGTCGTGGGACATCCAGCCCGCGAGGACGGCGAGATTGGCGGCGACACCCCAGAGGCGCCGCTGCAGGTGGTCGGGGTGGCGGTAGGAGAGCATTCCGCCGACTTCGTTGAGTTGGCCCACGACTGCCTTGCGCTGCAACCCGCCGCCGCGGGAGGCGTCCCAGGCCCGGAACACCTCGACCGAGCGCTCCAGTTCCTCGATCTCCTGCGACCCGATGGGGGCGGCCTCGTAGCGGTCGAACCCAGCGGGGTCGGCGTGCAGGGGATCAGCGGAACGGGGGGCGTCGGCCACGAGGGCCGGGTCGGTGTGCAGCCAGTCGTGCATGGCGCTGCTGAGTGCGGATCCTGCGGCGAGCGCGGCACCCGCGCCCACCAAGCCGCGTCGGTTGAGCATGAGGTCCATTCCCGTGAATTCGGTGAGGACCGCAGCTGTCCGCTCGGGCGCCCACGGCACTCCGTCGGGGCCCTGTTGTTCCAGGCCCCCGGCGCCTTGCCGTTTCCCCGTGCGCCCGTGCCGGACGAGACCGAGATCCTCGATGGTCACGACACGGCCGAGTCGCTCGGTGAACAGAGCCGCCAGCACCCGTGGCACCGGATCGCGCGGGATCTCTCCCATGTCGATCCAACGCCGCACCCGCGAGGTGTCGGTCGCCAGCTGCGGGTGGCCCATGGCCGCCGCCTGCCGGTTGACGAGTCGCGCGAGCTCCCCCTTGGACCAGCCGGCGAGGCCGAACAGGTCGTTCAGGCGGGTGTTGGGTTGTCCGTTCACGTAAGCCCCCAGGTTCTCGGCTGAGTTGACAGTAGCCCTCTGTCAGTTGCTGAGCGACTATTCGCCATGGTTCGCCAGGGTGCGCCAGCTGTTGTGCCTCTGGCCCTCGGGTGTCAGGTAGGAATGCGCCACCCCGACCCGGTCGCCGCAGGGCATTCCCCAGGGTGTACCGAATCGGCCGGGCCGGGCGGCGCAGCAACTCGTCGGCACGCGAAGGGATCTGTATCTCCCATGTACACAGCATCGTCCTCCGTGTCCGCCCCGCCCCGGCCGCTGCGTCCCGCCCGTCCGGCGGTCCCCGGCAGCGGCCCGTACCTCGACCCCGCGCGGACCGCCGCCCCGGCGCTCGGTGGCGTCGGCAGGACTCGGCGCGTCCCGGGGCTCGGCACGCAACCCCTCAGCGGGAGACTCGACTTGTCCGGCCCTCAGGGCGCCCAGCTGCGCACGGCGATCGCCTCGGTGCACCGGATCTGCCCGGAGTTCCATCCGGTGCAGGTGCTGCGCCGCAGCCCGCGCTCCGTGCTGCTCGTCGGTACGACAGGGCGCAGCACCGCCGTAGCGAAGTGTTTACTGGATCACTCCCCCGTGTGGGCTGAGCGGGTCCGGCACGAGATAGCCGCATACCGTTCGTTCGTCCGACACCGGCCGCCGGTGCGGGTCCCGCGTCTGATCGCGGCCGACCCGGACAACGGCACGCTGGTGATCGAGCGGATGCCCGGCCGGGTGGCGGCCCTGCAGCGCCACCCGGTCGAGGCACCGCCGCGGGCGGACGTGCGCGCCGCGCTCGGCGCGATCTGCCGGCTGAACCAGTGGCGGCCGCCGGCGGGCACCTTCGAGGCGCCACTGGACTACGCGGAGCGGATCAACAGGTTCCATGAGCTGGGCCTGCTGACCGACCGCGACATGGGGGACCTGCAGAAGCTGCTGCACGGCATCGCGCACACGTCGGGCCGGGGTGGCATGGGCCAGTTCTGCCACGGCGACGCGCTGCTGTCGAACATCCTGCTCTCCCCCGCGGGTCCGGTCCTGGTGGACTGGGAGCACGCCGGCTGGTACCTGCCGGGCTACGACCTGGCGACGCTCTGGACGGTCCTGGGCGACTCCCCGGTCGCGCGCCGGCAGATCAGCCAGCTCGCGCAGTCCGGCGGCCCGGCGTCCCGGGACGCGTTCCTGGTCAATCTGATGCTCGTCCTGACCAGGGAGATCCGTACCTACGAGACGGCCGTGCAGCGTTCCATGCACGAGCAGACCCCGGCGGCACCGACTCAGG
The DNA here is from genome assembly GCF_030766975.1 of Streptomyces sp. KL116D. Classification (NCBI taxonomy): domain Bacteria; kingdom Bacillati; phylum Actinomycetota; class Actinomycetes; order Kitasatosporales; family Streptomycetaceae; genus Streptomyces; species Streptomyces sp. KL116D. The sequence goes on from NZ_JASERH010000138.1 coordinate 59,461, forward strand.
CCCATCCCGGTGCTGCGCCGTCCGGCGAGGAGCAGCGGCTGTTGCTGCGCCGCCTGCACGACGACTGCAACATGGCCCGAAGGGCGGTCCGTGCGGCAGTCGGCACTCGCTGACGGGGACGGGGATCCGCGGTGCGCCCGGGAGGAAGTCGGCGCACCGCGGATCTTTGTGTCGCCCGGCCGCCGCACCGTCCAGAGGTCCACACCACTGACGCGTCGCAGGCGGTCGCACCACCGCTGAGGAAACCCCGGCACACGCCTGCTGACATGCGCAATCCCTGGAAATCCCGTGACCCGTCGGATGATTGACGGATCGTCGGTGAGCCGATACCACTGAGCACGATCGGCCCCGCACGCACCCGCGCTCCATCCCGACCCCGGCGTTTCCAGGAGGCACCGTTGCATCGGTCCATCCGTCCCCGCACCGCCAGACGTTCCCGTACGGGAGTACGCGCGGCCGGCTCCCTCGCGACAGCGGCCCTGCTGCTCCCGCTGCTGGGCGCGGCGCCGCCGGAGAGCCCGGCGGCCGCCCCTTCGGCGCGTCTGCAGGGCGCGTTCGCCTCGGCGGCCGCCGAGTACCGGGTCCCGCAGAGCGTGCTGCTCGGCGTCTCCTATCTGCAGTCCCGCTGGGACGCGCACGGCGGCGCGCCGAGCGTCACCGGCGGGTACGGGCCGATGCACCTCACCGACGCGCGCACGGCCCTGGCGCGGACCGTGGTGCACGACCACGCCGAGGGCGACGCCCGCGGCGACGACTCGCGGTCACCGCTGAAGGCGACCGCGGCCGATGTGCCCACGGACGCCCAACTCCCGGCGCGGCTCAAGACGTTGGTGCGCGCGGCCCAGGTCAGCGGCATCCCCGCCGAGGAGCTGCGCAGCGACCCCGCGGCGAACGTGCGGGGTGGCGCCGCCCTCCTCGCCGCGGCGCAGCACAAGCTCGGCAAGCCGCTCAGCGAGAACCCCGCGGACTGGTACGGCGCGGTCGCGACGTTCTCCGGTGCGGACGACGCGGCGACCGCTGCGACGTACGCGAACGACGTGTTCGCGGTGATCCGCGACGGCGAGCGGCGCACCACGGACGAGGGCCAGACGGTGACGCTCGCCGCCGAGTCCGACGCGAAGCCGCAGGCGGCGCAGATCGAGAAGATGGGCCTGCGCAAGGCGAACGCCTCGGACACCGAGTGCCCGAAGACGGTGTCGTGCGAGTGGATCCCGGCGCCGTACGAGGAGTTCGGCGACGGCGACTACGGCAACCACGACCTCGCGGACCGGCCGAACGACCAGAGCATCGACTACATCGTCATCCATGACACGGAGGCGACGTGGGAGGAGACGCTCAAGCTGGTCCAGGACAAGACGTATCTGGCCTGGCACTACTCGCTGCGCTCGACCGACGGCCACATCGTGCAGTCGATCAAGGCGAAGGACGTCGGCTGGCACGCGGGCAACTGGTACGTGAACGCGAAGTCGGTCGGCCTGGAGCACGAGGGCTTCCTGACGCAGCCGGACTCCTGGTACACGGAGGAGATGTACCGGTCGTCGGCGCGCCTGGTGAAGTACCTGTCGAAGAAGTACGACATCCCGCTGGACCGGCAGCACATCCTCGGCCATGACACGGTGCCCGGACCGACGACGGTGAACATCCCGCAGATGCACACCGACCCGGGCCCGTACTGGGACTGGGCGCACTACTTCGCGCTGATGGGCAAGCCGTTCCACCGCACGGCGGGTCCGGGCGGCGGTGTGGTGACGGTCGATCCGCGGTTCGCCACGAATCAGCCGGTGTTCACGGGCTGCGTGAAGGCGGGCGAGACGTGCGCGCCGCACGGGTCGAGCGCCGTGCGGGTGTACACGGAGCCGAGCGAGGACGCTCCGCTGATCAAGGACATCGGTCTGCGGCCGGGCGGTCAGGCCTCCACGACCGACGTGAACGACATGGCGTCGCGGCTCTCCACGGGCCAGCAGTACGCGGTCGCGGAGCGCCGGGGCGACTGGACGGCGGTCTGGTACCTGGGCCAGAAGGCCTGGTTCAAGAACCCGGCGAAGCAGCCGACCGCCGTGGACGCCAAGGGTCTCGTGGTCACGCCGAAGGCCGGTGCGACCGAGGTCCCGGTGTACGGGCGGGCCTACCCGGAGAAGGAGGCGTACCCCGCGGGCATGACGCCGCAGGCGATCTCGCCGCTGCCGTACAAGCTGCTCGCCGGACAGCGCTACGTGGTCGGCGGCCGGACGACGGGCGAGTACTTCTACTCCCCGACGTTCGACACGACGAGTCACCGGGTGGTCCGGGGCAAGGACGTGTACTACGAGATCCAGTTCGGTCACCGCGTGGCGTACGTGCGGGCGGCGGACGTCCAGGTGACGCCGTCCACCGTGTCGTAGCCGACAGGGTTCGCAGGGCGGTCGGGCCCGGTTTCGCCGTGGGGGCGGAGCCGGGCCCGACGTGTGGGTCAGTCGAAGACGTAGCGGCGTCCGGCGATCGCCCGGAACGTCTGCTGTCCGCCGCTCAACAGGGTGCTGCGCACGGTCAGTTCACGGGTGCGGGCGGCGGTCACGACGAGCCGGGTGGCCCGGCCGTCGGCCCACGTCACGTCGACGGTGGCGCCGCCGCGTGCGCGCAGTCCGCGCACGGAGCCGTCGGGCCAGCTCGCCGGGAGCGCGGGAAGCACCTCGATCACGTCGAACTGGCTCTGCAGCAGCATCTCGACGACGCCCGATGTGGCCCCGAAGTTGCCGTCGATCTGGAACGGCGGGTGGGTGTCCCAGAGGTTCGGCAGGGTGGACGCCTTGAGCTGCTCGGAGAGCATCTTGTGGGCGTGGTCGCCGTCGCGCAGCCGAGCCCAGAAGTTGATCTTCCAGGCCTTGGACCAGCCGGTGCCGCCGTCGCCGCGCGCGGTGAGCGAGACCTTGGCCGCGTCGGCCCACTCGCTGCCGGGTTCGATCTGGCGGCCCGGGTGCAGGGCGTAGAGGTGGGAGACGTGCCGGTGGTCGTCGGTGGGGCCGTCGAGGTCGGTCTTCCACTCCTGGAGCTGGCCCCACGATCCGATGCGCAGGCCGGGGTCCAGCCGGTCGAGGGTGTCGGCGAGCTGCTTGCGGAAGGCGGGCGCGTCGCCCAAGGTCCTGGCCGCTTCCAGGGTGTTGGTGAGCAGGTCGTGCACGATCTGCTGCGACATGGCGGCGCCGGCCGAGAAGTCGCCGTGCTCGGGCGAGTAACTCGGCGTCACGACCAGGGTGTTGTCGCGCGGGTCGGTGCGCAGGTTGTCCAGCCAGAACTCGGCGGCCGACTTCATCAGCGGGTAGGCGGTGGTGCGCAGGTAGTCGGTGGAGCCGCCGAAGCGGTAGTGCTCGTAGAGCTGGGCGGTGAGCCAGGCGGCGGCCTCCGGGAACCAGAAGGCGGTCGACCAGTCGTGGACGCCGGTGAAGCCGTACGGGTTGGTCTCGTTGTGCACCACCCAGCCGCGGCTGCCGAACATCTCCTTCGCCGTACGTTCCCCGGGCGCGCGCAGCGCGGCGACGAACCGGTCGTACGGGGCCGTGGTCTCGGGCAGGTTGGCGGCCTCGGCGAGCCAGTAGTTCATCTGGAGGTTGATGTTGACGTGGTAGTCGGCCGACCAGGGCGGGGTCGTCGACTGGTTCCAGACGCCTTGCAGGTTCGCGGGCAGTGAGCCGGCCCGCGAGGACGCGATGAGCAGGTAGCGGCCGTACTGGAAGAAGAGCGCTTCGAGCGCCCGGTCGGCGGCCGTGGTGCCGCCCGTGTAGCCCTTGAGGAGCTGGTCGGTGGGGACGTCGGCGGGCGCCGTCTGCCGGATGTCGAGGGCGACGCGGTCGAAGAGGGTGCGGTGGTCGCGCAGGTGCCGGGCGCGGAGGGCCGGGTGGTCCTTGGCGGCGGCCGCGTCGACGGTGGCGGTGACCGCGGCGTGCGGGTCCGCTCCGCGGTAGTCCGGGTAGGTGTCGGCGTAGTCGGTCCCGGCGGCGAGGACGAAGGAGACGCTGTCGGCGCCGGTGACGGTGAGGCTGCCGTCGTTGTTCGCGGTGAGGGTGCCGCCGTCGTGCCGGACGCGGAGCTGCGCTTCGAACTTCAGCCCGTTGTCGGCGAGTTGGCCACGGATCGTGAGGCGGTCACCGGTGGCCGTGGCGGTGAAGTCGGTGCGGGGCGAGGTGTGGCGGAGGGTGCAGGTGACGCTGCCGGGCCGGTCGGCGGAGAGCCGGCCCGCGAGGACGCCGTCGGGGTGCGAGGCGAGGAACTCCCGGCGGTGCGCGACGCCCTGGTGGGTGTACGTGACCGTGGCGAGCGCGTCACGCAGGTCGAGGGAGCGGCGGTAGTCGGCGGGGGTGGTGGCGGGTGCGCCGGGGACGTCGAGGTGGAGGTCGCCGAAGGTCTGGTGGGCGCCGTAGCCGATGCGGGGCTGGCCGAGTTCGGCGGCGACGGTGTCCGGGTCGAGTTTCGTCTCGGCGTCGAGGCGGCGCCGGACGTCGGCGAGGGCGTCGGGGCGCGGGGCGCGCCAGTTCCCGAAGTCGTATCCGCCGCGGGCGCCGGGGCCGCCGGTCCACAGGGTCTTCTCGTTGAACTGGAGGCGCTCGGAGGCGAGGGTGCCGAAGACCATGGCGCCGAGGGCGCCGCTGCCGATGGGCAGGGCCTCGCGTTCCCAGTCGGCGGCGGGCGCCGTGTACCAGAGGCGCAATTCATCGGAGGGGTCGGCGGGGCGGTCGACTGGGCGATCGGCGATGCTCTCGGCGGCGGAGGCAGCGGCCGCCCACGGCCCCGTCCCCGCGGTCAGCGCGGCGGCGCCAACCGCCGCGCCCTTCATGGTGGTTCTTCGCGTGATCCCGTTGTGTCCCGTGGAGTGCTCAGGGTTCCCAGAAGGCATGCCTCGTGACGCTAGAGGTCCGATGACTCTCCGGCAAGAGGTGTGCACGCACCGCGTACGGGCGAGGGGAGGTCAGCCCTGCTGGAAGAGCTCCGCGGGCAGCGGCTTGAGCAGCGCGTACAGGTCGTCGGTGATCGGCCGGTCCCAGGACGCGATGGTCACCAGGACGTTGTCGCTGCGGTCGAACTGGACACAGGAGATCCGCGTCTCGGAGAGCTTCAGACGGCGCACGATGAGGAGGTTGTCGCCCTGCATGACGGGGACGTCCTCGACTCCGGTGACCGTGACCTCCTCGTCGTTCTCCAGCGCGATCAGGAGCTGGGCGACCTCGAAGGGGATCTCGCCCTCGGCGATCTCCCGGGCCGGGGAGCCCTCGGGGAGGTTGCCGATGATCATCGCGGGGCCACGGCCGCCGAACAGGTCGTAGCGCAGGAACACGCCCTGGCAGCTGCCGTCGGGGGCGGGCAGCAGGCCCGCGCCGAGGTTGCCCGGCCAGTCGCCCGGGTCCATGGCCAGGACGTCGAAGTCGGGGCCCGCGGGGGTCGCTGCTCGGCGGCGGAGGAAGGACATGCCGCCCATGGTACGTCGCCCACGGGGGTTCACCTGCCCCGGGCCCGGTGGGAGCGGGCGGCCGGTCACTCGCGTGAGATGGCCTCGGCCAGGCCCGCCTGGTCCGTGCCGACCTTCCGGTACACGGCGGACAGCAGCCGCACCACGACCGCCTCGTCGAGGTGCAGCTCGGCGCCCGCCTCCACGGGGCTGAGCCCGCGTGCCGCGCATCCGGCGGCGGCCCGCTCCCGGGCGGTCAGGGTGTCCGTCGCCGCTCCGTGCAGCGGCCGGGGCCGCAGACCTGCGGCGGCGAGTTCGTCACGCGCCCGCTCCACCAGACCGTCCGCGCCGCAGACCACCGCGGCGTCCAGGCCCCGGTAGAGCTGCTCGGCGGCCTCCCTGACGCGCCCGGTACGGCGGAGTTCGGCGCCGAGGGCGACGAGCGAGCAGGCCAGTTCGTAGCCGGCCGGCGAGCGCTCCAGATGGGCGACGGACTCCTCCAGGAGCTTGGCGCGGGCCGCACCCGACGACACCTCGGCGGCGGCGCGCAGGGCCTGGCCGATGGCCGACGGCGCGCCGAAGTGACGGGCCCGCTCGACCGCGTCGTGGGCGCCGGACAGGGCCCGCTCGGGGGCGTCGTACGCCTCGGCGCGGGCGAGGTACAGCTGCCAGGGGCACCACGAGGGGTTGCGCATGCCGCGCGGGTCGAGGCGGCGTCCGGCGGCGGCGAGTTCCGCGGCGGCCTCCTCGGTGCGGCCGAGCGCGAGGAGGAGCTGCCCGTAGACGGTCTGGGCGTCGGGGAAGACGACGGCGGCGGGGAACGGCGGTCCGAAGGAGTACGCCTCCCCCACCTCCTTGGCCTCGCCGACCCGGCCGCGGGCGAGCAGCACCTCGACGAGGGTGCCGACCGCGTACCAGTGGGCGGGGGTGCCGGGTCCGACGCGCTCGGCGAGCCGCAGGCCCGCGCGGGCGAAGTCCTCCGCCTCGCCGAGCCGGCCGCGCCGGTAGCGGACGTAGCCGAGGATCGTGTACGCGAAGGAGAGGTGGGCGCCGTGCCAGCCGGCGTGCTCGAAGTCGGCGATGCCCTCGACGAAGAGTTCCTCGGTGCGGCCCGGCCGGTCGGCGTAGAGGAAGGAGAGGGCGACGAGGACGGGCACCTCGAAGCCGCGGTCCTCGTCGGCGGCCCAGCGCAGTCCGCCGGCCAGGGCGCGGTCGGCGTGCCGCAGGACGGTCTCGACGGGTTCGCCGCGCAGCGTGGCGTCCCAGGTGCGCAGGCCGATGATGTACCGCTCGGTGAGGTCGCGGCCGGTGAGCCGGTCGGCGAGGCGGGCCAGGCGGCGGGAGCGGGCCGGGGAGTCGGGTTCGTCGGCGCGGAAGGCGTCCCACATGAACTGCTCGGCCTGCATCCGCAGCCGGACCCGGGCGTCGCCGGTGGACCTGATCTCGCGGGCGAGGGTCTCCGACGCCTCGGCGAGCCGGTCGCTGTGGGCGAGGACCTGGGAGAGGCGGTAGACGATGCCGTGCCGCAGGGCCGGGTCGGTGATCGGTTCCTCCAGCGCCGCGCGGAGGTGGTTGACGGTGGTGGCGGGCTCGGTGAGCAGGGAGGCGCTGCCGAGTTCGTAGAGGACGACCGCGCGGTCGTCGAAGGTCGGGGGTTCGCGCAGGGCGCGGGCGAGGTAGCGGCGGGCCGCGTCGGGGGCGCCGGCGCGGACGGTCTCGCGGGCGGCGGCCCGCAGTTGCTGCACGACCCAGGGGTCGCCGTCCGGGTGCGTCTCCAGGAGGTGGCGGGCGGCGGCCGACGGGCCGAGGCCCGCGGTGACGACGGTCCACGCGGCCTGCCCGTGCAGGGCGACGCGGACGCCGCCGGGGATGGCTCGGTAGACGGCCGTCGCGATCAGCGGGTGCACGAACTCCAGGGTCTCCACGCCGGTGAGGATCCGGGCGGTGCGGAGGCGGTCGGCGGCGTCGGCGGCCTCCTCGGCGCCCAGTCCCGCGACGCCCGCGGCGAGTTCGGGGGATATCTCGGTGCCGAGGACCGCGCAGGCCCAGGCGAACCGGACGGTGGCGGAGCCGAGCCGTTCGAGGCGGGCGATCAGGCCGCTGCCCTTCACGGCGGCGGCGAGGTCGCGCAGCAGGTGGGCGCCGTTCTCCGTCGGCGCGAGGCCGCGGTCGTGGATCTTCGCGGTCAGCTCGACGGCCTCGAACGGGTTTCCCGCGGTGACCGCCCAGCACTCGCGGCAGAACGCGTCGTCGGCGTGCGCGCCGAGCGACTCGCGGACCAGGCCCGCGATGGCGAGGGCGCTGAGCGGTTCGAGACCGAGCGGACGCTGGCCGGAGCGGCCCGGCAGGCCGCGCAACGCCTCGGCGTGGTCGGGGAGTTCCTCGGGCCGGTAGGCGACGACGAGCAGCAGCGGCAGTTCCTCGGCGCGCGGCGCGAACGCGGCGAGCCAGCCGAGCGACTCGGGGTCGGCCCAGTGCGCGTCGTCGAGGACGAGGACCATGGGGGCGCGCTGCACGGCGAGATGGGTGAGTACCCAGTCGAGGCCGTCGCGCAGGCCCTGCGGGTCGGGCGGCGCGCCTTCGGTGGCCGCGCACAGGCCGAGGGCGGGGCCGACGATGGCGTACCAACTGCCCAGCCTGGAGCGGAGTTCCGACTCGGGGGTTCCGGCGAGCTGGGGCTGGACGAGCTGGCGGGCGACGTGGAAGGCGACGCCCTGTTCCTGGTCGCCGCCGCGCGCGTACAGGACGGTGCAGCCCTTGGCCGCTGCGCGCCTGCGCACCTCGGCGAGCAGCGTCGTCTTGCCGAGTCCCGCGGGCGCGGCGACGGCGAGCAGGGCGCCGTGCGGCCGCTCGGGCGGCTCGGCGCCGCCCCGTCGCAATCCGGCCAGTTCGGCCAACGCCTCGTCGACCGTGGCGAGTTCGCTCTCGCGCTCGAAGAGCGTCCGTCGTCCTCGATGGCCCCGGCCACCGCGCTGCACCATCAGGCACCCCCTGCCGCGGTGGTGCGCCCGGCGCGGGGAGCCGGTGCACACCGCGGGTTCCAGGCCACTCAGCGTACGCCTCCGGACCCCGGACGGAGCGTCATGTGGCGTTCTGGGCGCGGGAGTTGTGTCGCTCGTGGTGGCGGGCCACCCGGGCCCGGTTGCCGCAGGAGGGCTTGCACCACTCCTGGCGCGGGTGCTCCTTGAGGAAGTAGCGCACGCAGCGCGGCGCGTGACAGGCGCGCAGCCTGGTCCGGTCCTCGCTCGTGAGGAAGGTGACGGCCGCCCGGGCCAGGGTGGCGACGAGCAGGTCGGTGTCGCCGGGCTCGGTGACGGCCAGCTCGCGCACGGTCGGCCCCTCGTCCGGCCACTCCAGTGCGGGCACGGCGGGGACCAGCGCGGCGGCGGCGTTCAGCCGGGCCAGCGCCTCGGCGACCGGCAGCAGCCGGCGCGCGTCGGCGGGGCTGGGCTCGCCGGGGCGTACGGCGCGGGCGAACAGGGCGCGGACGGCGGCCCGCAGCGCGCGCACCCGCTCCAGGCCCTCGGGGTCGCCGGTGTAGTCCTCGGTCAGGGGCAGTGCGGCGGCGTGCTCGCGCACCCAGCCGGTGAGGCCCTCGGGCGCGAGCAGGTCGTCGGCCACTCCGCCCTGACCGTCGTGGCGGATGGTGAGGGCGAGGTCGAGGACGAGCCGGGCGGCGTCGGGTCCTGTGCTGATGTCACGCATGGACCTAATGATAGGTTCCACGTCAACCATTAGCATCGGGGCGTGCTTCCACTGGAGGGGACCATGGACGATCTGCGTCGACTGCTGCGCGGTCTTGAGGTGTTCGCGGGCGAACTGCCGGTCTTCGATCCGGCCGCGGCGCCCGGCACGCCCGCCGAGCTGTTCGCCGAGTGGCTGCTCGGCGCCGTGGACGCCGGGGTGCGCGAACCGCACGCGATGACCCTGTCGACGGCGGGGGCCGACGGGAACCCGCAGGCCCGCACACTGATCCTGAAGGCGGTGACGGCCGACGGCTGGCAGTTCGCCTCGGACGGCGGGAGCGTCAAGGCCCGCGATCTGGCCGACCGCCCCTACGCGGCCCTCACCTTCTACTGGTCGCCGCTGGCCCGCCAGGTGCGGGTGCGCGGACCCGTCGTCCGGGAGCCGGCGGAGGCGAGCGCGGCCGACTTCCGGGCGCGGGGCGCGGCGGCGCGCGCGGAGGCGCTGCTCGGCCGGCAGTCCCGGCCGCTGGCCGCCCTGGACGAGCGGGACGCCGCGGTGCGGGAGGCCGAGGCCCGCCTCGCGCGGGAGCCCGGTCTCGTCGCGCCGGGCTGGACGCTGCACACGGTGCGGCCGGACGCGGTGGAGTTCTGGCAGGGCGACAAGGAGCGGCGCCACACCCGGCTCAGCTATCTGCGCACCGGCGACGGCTGGCGGAAGCAGTTGCTGTGGCCGTGACCGGGGGGACGCTGAACTACTGGCGGGCGGGCCTGGACGCCGTACCCGACGAGGTGTGGCGGGAACCGGCGCTCGAGGTCCTGCTGCTGCCGGACAACCGGCTGACGTCCGTGCCCGCGCGCATCGGCACGCTGGACCGCCTGCACACGCTCGACCTCGGCCACAACCTGCTGACGTCGGTCCCGCGCGAGCTCGGCGAGCTGACCGGCCTGACCCGGTTCCTGTACCTGCACGACAACCGGCTGACGCAACTGCCGGACGGCCTCGGGGCGCTCACCCGGCTCGGCTACCTCAACGTCGGCGAGAACCGGCTCACCGCCTTGCCGGACACGCTCGGCGACCTGGCCGGACTCGTGGAGCTGCGGGCCCAGCACAACCGGCTCACGGCCCTGCCCACCACCCTCGGCTCCCTCTCCGCGCTGCGGGAACTGTGGCTGCGCGGCAATGCGCTGACCGAGCTGCCCGACTCCGTGGCCGGTCTGCGGGAACTGCGCGAACTGGACCTCAGGGAGAACGCGTTCGGCGCGGTGCCCGGGGCGCTGCGCGCACTGCCGCGGCTGCGCCGCCTCGACCTGCGGAGCAACCGCCTGCGGGAGCTGCCGGGGTGGCTCACGGAGCTGCCCGCGCTGGAGAAGCTGGACCTGCGCTGGAACGAGGTGCACGTCGCGCCCGGCCTGCTCGACGAGCTGACCGGGCGCGGCTGTGTGGTACTACGCTGACCTGCTCGACGAGCTGACCGGGCGCGGCTGTGTGGTGCTGCGCCGACCTGCTAGTCGGCGGGGGCGGGCGGCACCACGGCGACCGGGGCCGCCGCGTGCAGCAGGACGGCGTGGGTGACCGAGCCGAGCATCGGGGCGGGCCGGGTGAAGCGGCGGCGGTGCCGGCCGACGACGACCAGGTCGGCCTCGCGGGAGTTCTCCACGAGGTGGCCGGCCGCGTCGCCGGGCGCCACGTAGAGGTCGACCGCCACCTCGGGGTGGGCCTTGCGCAGCTCGGCGACGGCGTCGTTGGCGAAGTTCAGCGTCTCCCGCTCGGCCGCCTCCTGGTCGACGGCGGTCGGCGTGAAGTCGCCGAACGCCGACCAGGCGAGGACCGGCCACGGGTAGGCGGCGACGACCTGCACCTTGGCGCCGGTGCGCGCGGCGTGCTCGAAGGCGAACGAGAGCGTGGTCTCGTCCGGGTCGTCGGTCTGCAGGCCGACCACGACGCGGGGTCCCGGCGGTACGGGTGCCTCGCTGTCCACGGTGCGGTCGGGGCGCGGTACCACGACCACGGGGCAGACGGAGTCGCGGGCGGCGGCCACGCCGTTCGAGCCGAGCAGCAGACTGGCGAACCCGCCGCGGCCGCGGGAGCCCAGTACGACGAGCTGGGCCTCCTTGCTCATCTCGGGCAGCACCGCGGCGGGCAGACCGGTCCGGCTGATGAACTCCAGGGCCGGCAGCCCCTCACGCCCCGCCAGCTTCTCGCGCAGCTCCTCGATGAGGGGGTCCTCGATGGGCTCGGGGGGGCCTGCCATCAGCACGCCGGGCTGGAGCGGGTACGCGTACTGCGCCACGTGCACGATGCGCAGATCGGCGCCGCGCCTGGCCGCCTCGGCAAGGGCCCATTCGAGGGCGCGCTGACTGTCGTCGGACCCGTCGACCGCGGCGACGACGGGCAGGTTGTGCGGCGTGCTCATGACTGGTTCGCCTCCGACACCGGGCACGCTGGTCGTGCCCTGATTTGACCGGCTGTTCCTGTGGCCAGGGTCGCTCACGCGAGGGCCACAGGACAGGGCCGAAGGTCACGTGTCGGAAACCGGATGAAATCCGGCGCCCGTCCACGGCTCGTGGGACGGCGCCGTCCGCTCCGCTACGTCAGGTCGAACTCGCCCTCCCGGGCGCCCAGCACGAACGCCCCCCACTCCGCCGGCGTGAAGATCAGCGACGGGTTCTGCGGGCTTCCTCCGTTGCGCATCGCGATGAATCCCTCGACGAAGGCGATCTGGACATCGCCCAGACCCCTGCTGCTGGAGCGCCAGTCCGCGCTGCTCAGGTCCAGGTCCGGCTTGTCCCACCCCGTGAGCGGGTGCTGGTCGATGGTGCTCTCGGCCACGTCCGTGCTCCTCCCGGTTCGTCGTCCGTGCGTCAGCCTAGCGATCGGTCCGTGCCCCGCACAGGCCACGACGGTGGTCGAAGGTCACCGCATGCTCATCCGTCCGTCAGCGCGTGGGCGGCTCGGCGCCGACGAGCCACATCGAGAAGAACTGCGAGCCGCCTCCGTAGGCGTGCCCGAGGACCTTGCGCGCCCCGTCGACCTGGTGCTCGCCGGCCTGACCACGGACCTGGAGGGCGGCCTCGGCGAAGCGGATCATGCCGGAGGCGCCGATGGGGTTCGTGGACAGGACGCCACCGGACATGTTGACGGGCAGGTCACCGTCGAGCTCGGTCACACCGGACTCGGTGAGCTTCCAGCCGCCGCCCTCGTCGGCGAAGCCGAGGTTCTCCAGCCACATCGGCTCGTACCAGGAGAACGGCACGTACATCTCGACGGCGTCGATCTCCCGGCGCGGATCGGCGATCCCGGCCTGCCGGTACACGTCGGCGGCGCAGTCCTTGCCCGCCTGCGGGGACACGAAGTCCTTGCCCGCGAAGAGGGTCGGCTCGCTGCGCATCGCGCCGCCGAGCAGCCAGGCCGGCGGCTTCGGCGAACGGGCGGCGCCGGCCCGGTCGGTGAGGATCATGGCGCAGGCGCCGTCGGACGACGGGCAGGTCTCCGAGTAGCGGATCGGGTCCCAGAGCATGGGCGACGCCTGGACCTTCTCCAGGGTGATGTCGTGCTCGTGCAGGTGCGCGTAGGGGTTCTTGAGCGCGTTGCGCCGGTCCTTGTACGCGACGAGGGAGCCCACGGTGTCGGGCGCCCCGGTCCGCCGCATGTAGGCGCGGACGTGCGGCGCGAAGAAGCCGCCGGCGCCGGCCAGCAGCGGCTGCTGGAAGGGGATCGGCAGCGAGAGCCCCCACATGGCGTTGGATTCCGACTGCTTTTCGAAGGCGAGGGTGAGGACCGTGCCGTGGACGCGGCCCGCGACGAGGTTGGTGGCGACGAGCGCCGTCGACCCGCCGACGGAGCCCGCGGTGTGCACCCGGAGCATCGGCTTGCCGACCGCGCCGAGCGCGTCGGCGAGGTACAGCTCCGGCATCATGACGCCCTCGAAGAAGTCGGGCGCCTTGCCGATGACGACGGCGTCGATGTCGGCCCAGGTCAACTCGGCGTCCGCCAGGGCGCGTTGTGCGGCCTCGCGGACGAGTCCGGCGATGGAGACGTCACGCCGGGCGGCGACGTGGTGGGTCTGCCCGATGCCGACGATCGCTACCGGTTCCTTGTTCGTCATCGGTCCTCCCCTTGACGTCCTTCGAGTACGGCGACCAGGTTCTGCTGGAGGCAGGGCCCGGAGGTGGCGTGGGCGAGTGCGCGCCGGGACTCGCCGCGGTGGATGCGGGCGGCGGCCTCGCCGATGCGGATGAGGCCGGCGGCCATGACCGGGTTGGCGGCGAGCGCGCCCCCGGACGGATTGACGGCCACGTCGTCGCCGAGCCGCAGCGCCTTGCGCAGGACGACCTCCTGCGAGCTGAAGGGGGCGTGCAGTTCCGCGGTGTCCACGGGCCGTTCGAAGAGCCCCGCGTTCTCGGCGGCGAGCCGCGTGGAGGGCGAGTCGGTCAGGTCGCGCACGCCGAGGCTGTGCGCCTCGATGCGGTGGTCGATGCCGCTGATCCACGCGGGCCGCTCGCACAGTTCGCGGGCCCGGTCGCCCGCGGCGAGGATCACGGCGGCGGCGCCGTCGCCGATGGGCGGGCAGTCCCCGGTGCGCAGCGGCTGGACGACGTAGTCGCCGTGCGGGACGTCCGCGCCCCGGAGTTGGGCGTGCGGATTGCCGGCGGCGTCCGCGCGGCTGCGGGCGGCGACCCCGGCGAGGGCGGGTTCGTCGGTGTGGCCCGCGTCGATGAGGGCCTGTGCCTGGAGGGCGGCGAGGGCGACGGAGTCGGGCCAGAGCGGGGCGACGTAGTACGGGTCGAGCTGCCGGGTGAGCACGTCGCGCACGGAGCCGGGCGACGACTTGCCGTACGAGTAGACGAGCGCGGTGTCGGCGTCCCCGGTCAGCAGCTTCGTCCACGCCTCGTACAGCGCCCACGCGCCGTCCATCTCGACGTGCGACTCGGAGATGGGCGGCCAGGCGCCGACGCCGTCGAGCGCCATGGTGAAGGAGAAGGCGCGCCCCGCGAGGTAGTCGCTCGACCCCGAGCAGGTGAACCCGATGTCACTGGTCTTCAGGCCGGTGGCGTCGAGGACCTGGTGGAGGACCGGCATCAGCATCTCCACCTCCGACTGCTCCTCGGTGGTGCGCCGGTGGTCGGTCTGCCCGAAGGCGACGACGGCGATGTCCCGGATCGGCGGCCGCATTCAGATCAGCTCCTTGTACGTGTCGTAGTCGGCGTCCGGTTCGCCGGTCGGCCGGTAGTGGTCGGGGTAGCGCCCGCCCTCGGTCCACACCGGTTCGACGCGCAGGCCCATCCGGACCTGGTCGTAGGGGATGCCGCCGATCCGTCCGTGCAGGGCGAGGTCGGCGCCGTCGAGGGCGATGTGGGCGTAGACGTAGGGCAGTTCGATGTCGAGGTTCTTCGCCTTGACGTTGACGATGCAGTACGTCGTGACGGTGCCGGCCGGGCCGACCTCGACCTGGTCGGTGGTGGCCACGCCGCAGGTCGGGCAGGCGCCGCGGGGCGGGACGTAGACCTTGCGGCAGGAGGGGCAGCGTTCGCCGACGGTGCGGTTGTCCGCGAGGGCGTTGATGTAGCGGCTCTGGGCGCCGCCCGGGCTGTAGGTGTAGTCGAGGCGGGCGGCGGCGACGATGCCGGTGACTCCGTCCTCGAACTCGCCGTTGTGCGCGGCCGGTTGGACTTGATCCGGGGCGCTGTCGTCGGCTTCGAAGCAGGCGATGTCGGTGATGGCTCCGGTGCGTTCCGCCGCCCAGCGGACGCGGACGCGCAGGCCGCTGTGGACGGCGTCGGGCCCGGTGGCGTCGAGCGCGTGCAGGAGCGCGGTGTCGGCGCCGTCCAGCTTGACGAGGACCCAGGCGAACGGGGTGTCCAGGGGCTGGCCGCGGCGCGGGGCCGGGTTCCAGGCCCAGGTGGTGACGGTGCCGGTGTCTCCGACCTGGACCAGGTCCCGTATCTCGGCCGCGGTGACCGGGTCGTACTCGACCGGGGGGACGAGGACCCGGTCGTCGGTCGTGCGGACGCCCAGCACGGTGCGGTGGCGCAGTCCGCTCAGGAACGCGGCCTGGACCGGTCCGAGCGACCGGGTGAACGGAAACTCCACGACCAGGGGTGCTTTGAGAATCTCCGGTTGAGGTGCGACTGCCATGGTGCGGTCTCCTTCGGTGGTGGTGGGGGATACGGAGTGCCGTCTGCCGGGTCGGTGTACGTCGCCGGGTACGGGTCGGTGGGGGCTGGTCGCGCAGTTCCCCGCGCCCCTGAAGACCTGCGCTGACGCGCGGCCTTCAACGGCGGGGAGATGCCACCCGAAGGGTGTGCATCTCAGGGGCGCGGGGAACTGCGCGACCAGCCCCCACGCACCCGCAGACGAACCCCGAACCCCGCCGGACGGCACCCTCACTCCCGCCGGAACACAGGCTCCCGCCGCTCCGCGAACGCACGAGCCCCTTCCTTCGCATCGACCGTGTCGAAGATCGGCCACCCCCGCTTCAGCTCCGCCGCCAGCCCGTCCGTCTCGGTCATCTCGGCGGTCTCGTACACCGACGCCTTCACGGCCTCGACGGCCAACGGGCCGCACGCGTTGATCCGTTCGGCGATCTCCAGGGCGGCGTCCAGCGCCGTGCCGTCGGGCACCACGCGCCCGACGAGCCCGATCGCCGCCGCTTCCGGCGCCGCGTACGGACGCCCGGTCAGCAGCATCTCCAGGGCGTGGGTCCGCGCGATCTGGCGGGGCAGCCGCACGGTCGAGCCGCCGATGGGGAACAGTCCGCGCTTCACCTCGAAGAGGCCGAACGTCGCCGACTCCCCCGCCACCCGGATGTCCGTGCCCTGAAGGATCTCCGTGCCGCCCGCCACGCAGTGCCCCTCGACCGCCGCGACGACGGGTTTGCGGGGCCGGTGGTGGCGCAGCATCGCCTTCCAGTGCAGATCGGGATCCGCCTTGAGCCGGTCCCGGTAGTGCTCGCCCGCCATGCCCTTCCCGGCCAGGGCCTTGAGGTCCATGCCGGCGCAGAACACGCCGCCCGCCCCGGTGAGCACCACCGAGCGGATCGTGTCGTCGGCGTCGGCCTCCAGCCACCCGTCGTACAGGCCGACGAGCATCGGCAGGGACAGCGCGTTCTTGGCCTCGGGCCGGTTGAGCGTGAGCACGAGCGTCGCGCCCTCGCGGCGCACGTCGAGATGTTCGGTCCCACCCATGGCTGTCCTCCAGTCGGCCGGAGCTCGGACCCGGAACAGGTTGCAGGAGGGGACCGACCAGTTCAAGAGTTTTCTGACACTCAGTCAGATTTCTTGTGCGGAGGCCCTTCCGCCTTCCCCCCGTCTCTGCTCTGATGACGGCCACACGAGATGCGGCCTGGGTCAGGAGGAGCGGTGGAGTACAACCTTGCCGACCTGTTCGAGTCGGTCGTCGACGTGGTCCCCGACCGCGAGGCGCTCGTCTACGTCGACCATCCCGGCACGGGGGCGGAGCGCCGGCTGACGTACGCGGAACTGGACGCTGCGGCGAACCGCATCGCGCACCACCTCGTCGACAGCGGACTGCGCCCGGGCGAGCACCTGGGGCTGCACCTGTACAACGGCGTCGAGTACCTCCAGACGGTGCTCGCCTGCCTCAAGGCACGGGTCGTTCCGGTGAACGTCAACTACCGTTACGTGGAAGAGGAGTTGATCTACCTCTACCAGGACGCCGATCTCGCCGCGCTGGTCTTCGACGCGGAGTTCACCGAGCGCGTGGCGGCGGCGCTGCCGCGCACGGAGAAGCTGCGGCACCTGGTGCGGGTGGGAACCCCGCCGGCGGGTGCGCCGCCGCTCAAGGCCGTGGACTTCACCGAGGCGGAGGCGACCTCGTCGGCGGAGCGCGGCTTCGCGCAACGGTCCGCGGACGACCAGTTCATCATCTACACCGGCGGCACCACGGGCATGCCCAAAGGGGTGATGTGGCGTCAGGAGGACCTGTTCTTCTCGGGATTGGGCGGAGGCGCGCCGACGGGCGAGCCGGTGGCGCGGCCCGAGGAGCTGGCGGAGCGGGTGGCCGCGGGCGGCGACGGCATCACGTTCTTCCCCACTCCCCCGCTGATGCACGGCACCTCCACGCTGACCGCCTTCATCGGCTTCAACTTCGGGCAACGCATCGTCATCCACCGCAAGTTCGTGCCGGAGGAGGTGCTGCGCACGATCGAGAAGGAGAAGGTGACGAGCATGTCGCTGGTGGGCGACGCGATGCTGCGCCCGCTGATCGACGCCCTCAGCGGCCCGCTGAAGGGCACGGACTGCTCGTCGATGTTCAGCGTGTCGTCGTCGGGGGCGATCATGTCGGACACGGTGCGCGCCCAGTTCCAGGCCCTGGTGCCGACCGTGATGCTGCTCAACAACTTCGGCTCGTCCGAGTCCGGCTTCAACGGCACGGCGACGGACGACTCCGGCGCGGGCCAGGGCTTCCGGCTCCGGGTCAACGCCCGTACGCAGGTGGTGGATCCGGCGACGTACGAGCCGGTCGCCGTCGGTGAGGTGGGGCGGATCGCGCAGCGCGGCCACGTACCGCTCGGCTACTACAACGACCCGAAGAAGACGGCCGAGACGTTCTTCCAGAAGGGCGACGAGCGGTGGGTGCTGCTCGGCGACATGGCGACGGTCGACGCGGAGGGCATCGTCACGGTGCTCGGCCGGGGTTCGCAGTGCATCAACACGGGCGGCGAGAAGGTGTATCCGGAGGAGGTCGAGCAGGCCCTCAAGTCGCATCCGGACATCTACGACGCGCTGGTCGCCGGTGTCCCCGATCCGAAGTGGGGCAACCACGTGGCGGCCGTCGTCCAACTCAGGGACGGCGCGGCCGACTTGACCCTTGACGCGGTCCAGGTCCACTGCCGCACGCACCTGGCGGGCTACAAGATTCCCCGCCAGCTCGTGGTCGCGGACCACATCCAGCGCTCGCCCAGCGGCAAGGCGGACTACCGGTGGGCTCGGTCGGTGGCGGCCGACTCGGCGAAACCCGCGAGTGCCTAGCGGGCGGTGCGGCGGGCGGTGAGGACCGGCTGGTAGAAGCCGGTCGTCCGCGGGGCGTGCCAGGTGATGTCGGTGAAGCCCGCCTCCGCCGCCAGGTCCGTCAGCTGCTGCGCGGTCAGCGCCCAGGAGGTCGTGCGCCGCTCCCGCACCCGCCACTCCTGGCCGTCGGGCAGCAGCTGGAAGTGGCGCAGGTCGTAGCGTTCGCCGTCGTCGTGCCAGTCCCAGAGCTGGAAGGTGATGGTCCCGTCGGCGTCGGGCCCGTCCGAGAGCTGCGGGGGCGTGGCGGCGGGGCGGGTGCGGCGGAGTTCGTCGTAGTCGCGGACCGTGAGCACGAGGACGCCCTCGTCGTGGAGCAGGCGCCGCATGCCGGTCAGGGCCGTGCGCACGTCGGCGGCGGTGAGCAGGTGGGGCAGGGAGTTGTCGGCGCACAGCACCACGTCGAAGGTGTCCGGCGCGAAGGGCAGGGCCCGCATGTCCGCCGCGGCCGTCGGCAGGCGTGCCCCGCGTGCGGCCGCCTCCGCGGTGGCGCGGGCCGCCGCGACCGGGCTCAGATCGGTGCCGGTGACGTCGTGGCCGCGCAGCGCGAGTCCGATCGCCTGGGTGCCGATGCCGCAGGCGCAGTCCAGGATCCGGTGCGGGCCCGCGCCGAGCAGCGCGTCGAGGGCGCGCGCCTGCCGGGCCATGCTCGTGTCCCAGTCCGGGAAGATCCGGTGGTAGTCGGGGGCCAGCTCGTCGTAGAACCGGCGCACCGATGACGATGTCGGAGACATGACCGGCACCCTAATCCGGTTGCCGCCCGGGCGGGCCCCTGCTGGAGTGACCCGATGGATCAAGAAGCGGTGCTGAACCTGTTCGACCGGCAGCTGCGGCGCGAGGCGCGCCCCGACGAGCCGGGGGCCCGGGTCGAGCGGGTGGGCGACGTGGTGCGGCAGACCGGACCGCCCGCCGGGTGGAACGGGGTGCTGTGGTCGGACCTCGACGAGCACACCGTGGACGCGGCCGTCGCCGAGCAGGTGCGGTTCGCCCGCGCGCGCGGGGTCGAGATGGAGTGGAAGACGTACGGGCACGACCGGCCCGCCGACCTGCCCGCGCGGCTGCTCGCCGCCGGGTTCGTGGCGGAGGAGACGGAGACACTGCTGGTCGCGGAGACGGCGCGGGTGCCCGTGGACGTGGCCCCGCCGGACGGCGTGCGGCTGCTGCCCGTGACGGACGAGGCGCAGGTGGAGCTGGTCGAGCGGGTGCACGACCTGGCCTTCGACGGCGGCCGGTCCTCGATCGGGCACCAGGTGCGCCGGCAGCTCGCGCACGACCCGTCGACCGTGCCCGCCGTGGTCGCCCTGCACGGCGACGAGCCGGTCAGCGCGGCCCGTCTCGAACTGCATCCGGGCACGGACTTCGCGAGTCTGTGGGGCGGCGGCACGGTCCCCGCGTGGCGCGGGCGCGGCATCTACCGGGCGCTCGTCGCGTTCCGGGTGCGGATCGCCGCCGAGCGCGGCTTCTCGTACGTGCACGTCGACGCGTCCTCCTTCAGCCGGCCGATCCTGCGGCGGCTGGGGTTCGAGGCCCTCGGGACGACCACGCCGTACGTTCTGGAGGCGGCCGGCCCGAAGTCCCGCTAACTTTTTTCCGGGGAATCCGCTCGGCGATGTCGAAAGCGCGGCATCGGCTTCTACCTCCTCGTGAGAGCCGGCGAGAAGCGGGCACCGACCTTGAGGAGAACACCATGAAGTACATGCTGTTGATGCAGTTCAGCGCCGCCCAGCACGACGAGGTCCCGCCGATCGACAGCTGGTCGCCCGACGAGCTCAAGGCGCACATCGCGTTCATGGGCGAGACGAACGCGACGCTGGAGAAGAACGGCGAGTTCGTCGACGCGCAGGGTCTCGCGATGCCCGACACCGCACGGATCGTGCGGGCCGGCGGCCAGGGCGCTCCGGTGATCACCGAGGGGCCGTTCCCGGAGACGAAGGAGTTCCTCGCGGGGTACTGGATCGTGGACTGCGCGAGCGAGGAGCGGGCCGTGGAACTGGCCGCCCAGGTGTCGGCGGCGCCCGGTCCCGGCGGCCGCCCGCTGAACATGCCGATCGAGGTGCGTCAGGTGATGTCGGCGCCGCCCCAGGAGCTGTGACCGCTGCCCCACCGCATCGAGGGTTCCTTCGACGACCTGCTGCGCACGCTCGCGCCGCAGGTCGTCGGCGTGCTCACCCGCCGCTTCGGCGATTTCGACGCCGCGGAGGACGCCGTGCAGGAGGCGCTCCTCGCGGCCGTGCGGCAGTGGCCGCGGGAGGGCGTGCCGGAGCGGCCGCGCGGCTGGCTGATCACGGTGGCGCAGCGGCGGATGACGGAGGCCGTCCGCGGCGAGCAGGCGCGGCGGCGCCGGGAGGACCTGGTCGCGGCGCGCACCCCGGACGACCTGTGGGCGGCGCCGGCCGCCGACGCGGACGACCCGGCGGGCCGGGACGACACCCTGACGCTGCTGTTCCTGTCCTGCCATCCGGCGCTCAGCCCCGCGTCGGCGATCGCGCTGACGCTGCGCTGCGTGGGCGGTCTGACGACGCCGGGGATCGCGCGGGCGTTCATGGTGCCCGAGGCGACGATGGGGCAGCGCATCAGCCGGGCCAAGGCCCGCATCAAGGCGTCGGGCGCCCCCTTCGCCATGCCGGGCGCCGACGAGTGGCCCGAGCGGCTCGCGGCCGTCCTGCACGTGCTGTACCTGATCTTCAACGAGGGGTACGCGACCACGGAGGGCCCCGCGCTGCAGCACGTGGAGCTGTCGCGGGAGGCGATCCGGCTGACCCGCGCCGTGCACCGGCTGCTGCCCGACGACAGCGAGGTGACCGGACTGCTCGCGCTCATGCTGCTCACGCACGCCCGCAGCGCGGCCCGCACCGGTCCGGACGGCGAGCTGGTCCCGCTGGCCGACCAGGACCGCTCGCGGTGGGACGCGGCGGCGATCGACGAGGGCGTCGCCCTGATCACGGCGGCCCTGCCGCGCGGGCCCGTCGGCCCGTACCAGGTGCAGGCCGCGATCGCGGCGGTGCACGACGAGGCCGAGAGCGCGAAGGACACGGACTGGCCGCAGATCCTTGCGCTGTACGGGGTCCTGGAGGGCATCGCGCCGAACCCGTTCGTGGCCCTGAACCGGGCGGTCGCCACGGCGATGGTGCACGGTCCCGGCGCGGGCCTGGACGCGGTGCGGGTCCTGGCGGCGGATCCCCGGCTCGCCGCGCACCACCGGCTGTTCGCGGTCCGCGCCCATCTGCGGCAGCTCGCCGGTGACCTGGACGGTGCGATCGCCGACTACCGGGCGGCGGCCGCCCGCACGGCGAGCCTGCCGGAGCGGCACCACCTCACCATCAGGGCGGCGGAGCTGGCCGCCGCCCCCGACGAACCGGGTCAGGACTCCGCCGCCAGGAACCCCTCCACCACGCCGACGAAGGACTCCGGGTCGTCCAGCCAGGGGTAGTGCGCGGCGCCCGGCTGGACGACGACCTGACCGCGTGGGTAGAACTCCGCGGTGCGCCGCACCAGTTCGGGGTTCGGGCCGCCGTCCAGTTCCCCGGCGAGCAGCAGAGCGGGCGCGTCGAGGCGGGCGAGGGCGGCGCGGGTCGCGGGCGGGTCGAAGGCGCCCTCGGACGCGAAGACCGCCTCGGCCCCCTCGTTGGTCTGCGCGTCGGTGCGGGCGGCGTGCGCCTGCGCCCGCTCGTCCCACCGCCCGTAGAAGAACGCGTCGTACAGGTACGTGGCGTCGTCGCGGCCGGCGAGGAGCTTCTCGTACTCGGCGTACGCCGCGGCGAACCACGGTTCGTGCGACCGCAGGGCGGCCGCGTCCCTGCGTTCCTGGGCGCTCGCCGCGCAGCCGAGGGCCCGCTGCGCGGAGGTGACCAGGACGAGGCGGCCGATCCGCTCCGGACGGCGGGCCGCGTACTGCGCGGCGAGGTTGCCGCCGGCGGAGTGGGCGAGGACATCCATCCGCTCCAGGCCGAGCCGGACCCGGAGCGCCTCGACGTCCTCGACCTGCCGGTCGCAGCGGTACGTCGCCTCGTCGGCCGGGACCGCGGACTCCCCCGTGCCGCGCAGGTCGAGGAGGTGCAGGGTGCGGTGTGCGGTGAGTCCGCCCAGGTCCCCGAGGTACTCGGACGCGCGCATCGGTCCGCCGGGCAGGCACACCAGTGGCGGCCCGGAGCCCCGGACGTGGCAGGCGAGGGCGGTGCCGTCGGGTGCGGTGAACGTGAACATGCCGTGATCTTCACAGGCCCGCCGTCACGAGGGCAACGCGTTTGCGGCACATCCCTTGACGTGGGCAGTCCCGCCTTGCGTTACTGGCGCCAGCAAATCAACCGAATGATCGGTCGGGAGTGCGTTTCGATGACGGAATGGTGGGACCAGGGCGAGCGGCTGAGCGCGCCGGAGCTGCGGGCGCTGCAACTGGAGCGGCTGCGCGAGACCCTGCACCGGGTGTACGAGCGGGTGCCCTTCTACCGGGACGCGTTCGACAAGGCCGGAGTGCGCCCCGAGGACTGCGCGGCCCTGGAGGACCTGGCCCGGTTCCCGTTCACGACGAAGGCGGACCTGCGCGACAACTACCCGTTCGGGATGTTCGCCGTGGACCGTTCCGAGGTGCGCCGGCTGCACGCGTCGAGCGGCACGACGGGGCTGCCGACGGTCGTCGGGTACACCGAGGCCGATCTGTCGATGTGGGCGGACATGGTGGCGCGGGCGATCCGCGCGGCGGGCGGCAGGCCCGGCGACACGGTCCATGTGGCGTACGGGTACGGCCTGTTCACGGGCGGTCTCGGCGCGCACTACGGGGCGGAGCGGCTCGGCTGCACCGTGGTGCCCGCCTCCGGTGGCATGACCGCCCGCCAGGTCCGGCTGATCCAGGACCTGAAGCCCCGGGTCATCATGGTGACGCCGTCGTACATGCTGACGCTGCTGGACGAGTTCGAGCGCCAGGGCGTGGACCCGCGCTCCACGTCCCTGAAGGTGGGGATCTTCGGCGCGGAGCCGTGGACGCAGGAGATGCGCCGGGAGATCGAGGAGCGCTGCGGGATCGACGCGGTCGACATCTACGGGCTTTCGGAGGTCGTCGGACCGGGCGTCGCCCAGGAGTGCGTGGAGACCAAGGACGGGCTGCACGTCTGGGAGGACCACTTCTACCCCGAGGTCGTCGATCCGCTCACCGGCGAGGTGCTGCCGGACGGCTCCCACGGCGAGCTGGTCTTCACCTCGCTGACGAAGCAGGCGATGCCGGTGATCCGCTACCGGACGAAGGACCTGACGCGGCTCCTGCCCGGCACGGCGCGGCCCGCCTTCCGGCGGATCGAGAAGCTCACCGGACGCAGCGACGACATGGTGATCCTGCGCGGGGTGAACCTCTTCCCCACGCAGGTCGAGGAGATCGTGCTGCGCACGCCGGGAGTGGCGCCGCACTTCCAGCTGCGGCTGACCCGCGAGGGCCGGATGGACGCGCTCACGGTCCGCGCGGAGGCCCGCCCGGACGCGACCCGCGAGGAGCGGGACGCGGCGGCACGGGCCATCGCGGCGGGGATGAAGGACGGGGTCGGCGTCACGGTGGCCGTCGAGATCGTCGACCGGGAGACCCTGGAGCGCTCGGTCGGCAAGATCAAGCGGATCATGGACCTGCGCGACCGGACCCCGTGACCGGGCGCGTCAGCCGGCGAACCGGTCCCTGAGCTCGCGCTTGAGGATCTTGCCGCTCGCGTTGCGCGGCAGCTCGTCCACGAAGACGACCCGCTTGGGCGCCTTGAAGTGGGCGAGCTTCTCGCGTGCGTGCGCGACGAGTTCGTCCTCGGTGACGTCGCCCGAGCGGACGACGACGGCGGTGACGGCCTCGATCCAGCGTTCGTCGGGCAGCCCGATCACGGCGGTCTCGGCGACGGCCGGATGCGTGTAGAGGGCGTCCTCCACCTGCCGGGAGGCGACCAGTACGCCACCGGAGTTGATGACGTCCTTCACCCGGTCGACCACGGTGAAGTAGCCCTCGCTGTCGCGCACCGCGAGGTCCCCGGACCTGAACCAGCCGTCCCGGAAGGCCAGTTCGGACTCCTCCGGCTTGTCCCAGTAGCCGTCGCACAGCTGCGGGGACCGGTAGACGACCTCGCCGGGCGTGCCGTCGGGCACGTCCTTGCCGTCGTCGTCGACGACCTTCGCCTCGACGAAGAGGACGGGCCGCCCGCAGGAGTCCATCCGCCCCTCGTGCTCGTCGGGCCCGAGGACGGTGGCCAGGGGGCCGATCTCGCTCTGCCCGAAGCAGTTGTAGAAGGCGAGCGCGGGCAGCCGCTCGCGCAGCCGCTCCAGGATCGGCACCGGCATGATCGAGGCGCCGTAGTACGCCTTGCGCAGTCCGCCGAGGTCACGGGTGGCGAAGTCCGGGTGCTGGGAGAGGCCGATCCAGACGGTGGGCGGCGCGAACAGGCTGTCGGCCGCCCCCTCCTCGACGAGGTCGAAGATCCGGGCGGCGTCCGGCGCGTCCAGGATCGTGTTCGTGGCGCCGACCGCGAGGTAGGGCAGCAGGAACACGTGCATCTGCGCCGAGTGGTACAGCGGCAGCGAGTGGACCGGGCGGTCCGTCTCCTTCAGGTCGAGCGCGTGGATCGCGCTGACGTACTCGTGGACGAGCGCCCGGTGCGTCATCCGGGCCCCCTTGGGCAGGGCCGTCGTCCCGGACGTGTAGAGGAGCTGCACGAGGTCGTCGGCGCCCGGCTGCTCCCCGTCGTACGGGGCGGCGGTCGCCAGGCGGGCGAGCAGTGAGTCGTCCGCGTCGCGCAGCGGCAGGGTCCGCACCCCGTCGGGGAGGCGGCCGGCCAGATCGGGGTCGGCGAGCACCAGGGCGCTGCCGGACTGGTGGACGATGTACGCGAGGTCGTCGCCGGTCAGGTTCTGGTTGACGGGGACGTGCACCAGGCCCGCGCGGGCGCACGCGAGGAAGCCGATGAGGTAGGCGTCGGAGTTGTGCGCGTAGGCGCCGACCCGGTCGCCGGGCGCCAGGCCCAGGCCGCGCAGGGCGCCCGCCGCGCGGGAGACCGCGTCGTCGAGCTCCTCGTACGTCCAGGCGCGCGGCCCGTAGCGGACGGCGACGCGCGCCGGGGTGCGGCGAGCGCTGCGCCGCAGCACTCCGTCGACGGTGCTGGACGCCGCTCCTGCTGCCTGTGACCTCGTCATGGCGTGATCCTGTGCGGTGCCGGACGCCAGGTCAAGGTGCCGGACACCGGACCCGCAAGGGCGCCGCCGACCCTCGGCAGGCGACATACCGATTGGTACGCTCAACCGCCCCTGTCCGCACTGCAGTTGGGAGCACGATGCGCTACCGCCCGAGACAACGGCGCCTCGCGGTCGCCGGGATCGCCCTGTTCACCGCGCTGGCCTCCACCGCCGCGCTGCCGTCGGCCGCCGCCGACCGGCCCGAGCGCCCGCACGGCGGCGGCCTGTCCGCCACGATCCGGTACACCGAGTACGGCATTCCGCACATCGTCGCCAAGGACTACGCGAACCTCGGCTTCGGCACGGGCTGGGCGCAGGCCGCCGACCAGGTGTGCACGCTGGCCGACGGGTTCGTCACGGTGCGCGGTGAGCGGTCGCGCTACTTCGGCGCGGACGGCGCACCCGACGGTTCGCTCTCCTCCGCGACCAAGAACCTCTCCAGCGACCTCTACTTCCGTGGCGTACGGGAGTCGCGCACGGTCGAGAAGCTGCTCGCCACGCCGGCGCCGGCCGGGCCGAGCGACGACGCCGAGGACGCGATGCGGGGCTGGGCCGCCGGGTACAACGCGTGGCTGAAGCAGAACCGGATCACCGACCCCGCCTGCAAGGGCGCGGCCTGGGTGCGGCCGGTCACGTCGCTGGACGTGGCGGCGCGCGGCTTTGCCATCTCGGTGCTCGGCGGGCAGGGGCGCGGCATCGACGGCATCACGGCCGCGCAGCCGCCGACGGCACCCGCGGCCCCCGGCAAGGCGCCCTCGAAGGACGAACTGGCCGACGCCGCCCGGGCGTTGTTCTCCCAGGACGACTCCACCATGGGCTCGAACGCGGTGGCGTTCAGCGGCGCCACGACGGCGAACGGGCGGGGCCTACTGCTCGGCAATCCGCACTACCCGTGGCAGGGCGGCCGCCGCTTCTGGCAGTCGCAGCAGACGATCCCCGGCGAACTCGACGTCATGGGCGGCTCGCTGCTCGGCACCACCGGGATCTCCATCGGGCACAACGCGCACGTCGCCTGGAGCCACACGGTCGCCACCGGCGTCACCCTCAACGTCCACCAGCTCACCCTCGACCCGGCCGACCCGACCGCCTACCTGGTCGACGGCAAGCGGGAGCGGATGACGAAGCGGACGGTGACCGTGCCCGTGCGGGGCGCCGCCGACGTGACGCGGACCCAGTGGTGGACGCGGTACGGGCCGGTGGTCACCTCGCTCGGCGCGGGCCTGCCCCTGCCCTGGTCGGCGACGACGGCGTACGCCCTCAACGACCCGAACGCGGCCAACCTGCGCGCCTCGGACACCGCGCTCGGCTTCAGCAAGGCACGCTCGACGGACGACGTGCTCAGGTCGTTGCGGCGCAGCCAGGGCATCCCGTGGGTGAACACGATCGCGGCGGACTCCTCCGGCCACTCCCTGTTCACCCAGTCGCAGGTCCTGCCGCGGATCACCGACGACCTGGCGGCCCGCTGCTCGACGCCGCTGGGCAAGGTCACGTATCCGGCGTCGGGCGTCGCGGTCCTCGACGGCTCGCGCGGCGACTGCGCGCTGGGCAGCGACAAGGACGCGGTGCAGCCGGGCATCTTCGGACCGTCGAAGATGCCGGTGCTCAAGGACGCCCCGTACGCCGAGAACTCCAACGACAGCGCCTGGCTGGCCAATGCGGACCGGCCGCTGACCGGCTACGAGCGGGTCTTCGGGACGGTCGGCACGCAGCGCTCGATGCGGACGCGGGGTGCGGTCGAGGACGTCGCGGCGATGGCGGACAAGGGCTCGCTGACGGTCGCGGACCTGCAGCGGCAGCAGTTCACGAACCGGGTGCCGGCCGGTGACCTGGCGGCGGCGGACGCGGCGAAGGCGTGTGCGGCCCTGCCCGCCGGCCGGGCGACCGCGAGTGACGGCACGGCCGTGGACGTGTCCGGGGCGTGCACCGCGCTCGCCTCCTGGGACCGGACCATGACCACGGGCAGCCGGGGAGCGCTGCTCTTCGACCGGTTCTGGCGCAAGCTGACGGCGGCGGTGCCGGCGGCGCAGCTGTGGAAGGTCCCCTTCTCGGCGGCCGATCCGGTCCGGACCCCGAACACCCTCGCCACGGACGCGCCCGGCTTCGCGACGGCGCTCGCCGACACGGTGGCCGAACTGAAGGCCGCGGGCATCCCGTTGGACGCGAAGCTGGGCGACAACCAGTTCGTGGTGCGCGGCGGTGAGCGCATCCCCGTGCCCGGCGGTACCGAGTCGCTCGGCGTCTGGAACAAGGTCGAGCCGGTGTGGGACGCGGCGGGCGGCGGCTACACGGAGGTCGCGCACGGGTCGAGCTACATCCAGGCGGTCGGCTGGGACGGCGGGCGCTGCCCGGTGGCGCGCACCCTCGTCACGTACTCCCAGTCGTCGAACCCGAACTCGCCGCACTACAGCGACCAGACGCACCTCTACTCGCAGCAGAAGTGGGTCACGGAGCGGTTCTGCGAGAAGGACATCCGCAAGTCGCCGGCACTGAGGGTGGTGCGGGTGCGCGACTAGGCAGCCGTGGCGACGGGCCGGCCGGGACGGGATCCCGGCCGGCCCGAAGCCCTCGGCGGCCTCACACCGCCCGGGTCCGCCCCTCCCAGTACGGGTCCCGCAGCCGCCGCTTGTACAGCTTGCCGTTGGGGTCGCGCGGCATCGTCTCGATGAAGTCGACGCTCTTGGGCCGTTTGTAGCCGGCGAGCTGCGTCTCGCAGTGGGCGAGGATCTCGGCGGCCAGGGCGGGCCCGGCCGCCCGGCCCTCGGCGACCTCGACGACGGCCTTGACCTCCTCGCCCCAGTCGTCGTTCGGGATGCCGAAGGCCGCGGCGTCGGCGACGGCGGGGTGGGTGAGGAGGGCGGACTCGATCTCGGCGGGGTAGATGTTGACCCCGCCCGAGATGATCATGTCGATCTTGCGGTCGCGCAGGAAAAGGTAGCCGTCCTCGTCGATCAGGCCGAGGTCGCCGACGGTGAAGAAGTCGCCGATGCGGTTCTTCTTCGTCTTGCCCTCGTCCTTGTGGTACGCGAACCCGCCCGTGCTCATCTTCAGGTAGACGGTGCCCAGCTGCCCGGCCGGCAGCCGGTTGCCGTCGTCGTCGAAGACCGCCAACTCGCTGATGGGCCACGCCTTTCCGACGGTTCCCGGCTTCTTCAGCCAGTCCTCGGCGGTGGCGAACGCGCCGCCGCCCTCACTGGCCGCGTAGTACTCCTCGACGCACGTCCCCCACCAGTCGATCATCGCCCGCTTCACGTGGTCGGGGCAGGGCGCGGCGCCGTGGATGGCGTGCCGCATGGACGTCACGTCGTAGCGGTCCTTCGTCTCCTGCGGCACCGCGAGGAGGCGGTGGAACTGGGTCGGCACCATGTGGGTGTGCGTGGCCCGGTGGGTGTCGATGAGGCGGAGCATCTCCTCGGGCGTCCACTTGTCCATGAGGACCAGCGGGTGCCCGATGTGCAGCGACGCGCCCGCGAACTGGAGCACGGCCGTGTGGTAGAGCGGCGAGCAGACGAGGTGCACGTTGTCGTCGTAGGGCTTGATGCCGAAGATGGCGAGGAAGCCGCCGAGGTAGGACTCCTCGGGCAGCTTGCCGGAGAGCGGGCGCCGGATGCCGCGCGGGCGGCCCGTCGTGCCGGAGGTGTAGTTCATGACCCAGCCGAGGGTCCGGTCGTCCGGCGCCGACTCGCTCTGCCCGTCGAGGAGTTCGGCGTACGGGCGGAAGGTGTCGACCGTGCCGACGGCGTACCGGTGGGTGGCCGGGAGCTTCGCCTCGTCGGCGGCGGCCCGCGCCTGTTCGGCGAACCGCTCGTGCGCGATCAGCACCTTGGCGCCGGAGTCGGCGACGATCCAGGCGATCTCCGGGCCGACGAGGTGGTGGTTGACCGGCACGAGGTAGAAGCCGGCCTGGGAGGCGGCCAGGTAGGCGGTGAAGAACTCGACGCCGTTGGGGAGGACGACGGCGAAGGCGTCGCCGCGGGTGAGGCCGGCCTCGCGGAGGCCGTGCACCAGTTGGTTGGCGGCGGCGTGCAGGCGGCCTGCCGTCCAGGTCTCGCCGTCCGGGGCGTGCAGGATCGTGCGGTCGGGGTCGGCCGTGGCCTGCGCCCAGAATCCGTTCGGGGGTGTGCTCATGGCTCGGCTCTCCTCCTGTGGGTCCGTCCACTCGTCTGCCCGGTTCCGTCCGGTGGGCGGCCTCGGGTCGTGGGGGCTGTTCGCGCAGTTCCCCGCGCCCCTGAAGGGCGCACTCGGTGCGCCTTCATGAGGGCGCGGCGAAGCCGCAAGCCCTCAGGGGCGCGGGGAACTGCGCGGGGGTGGACCACCGGCCCGCAGTCGCGAACGTCCGCACGCCCCCGCGGCGCTCACGCGTCCCGCCCCGCAATCCGGTTCAGCCGGTCGATCGCCCGCTCAAAGCCCCGCGTCAGCTCGTCGAACACGGCCTGCACACTCCGCTCCTCGTTCATCCGGCCGACGATCTGCCCGACGGGCGTCCCGAGCAACGGCTCCACCTCGTACTTCTGGATCCGCGAGACGGCCTCGGCGACGAGCAGCCCCTGCAACGGCATGGGCAGCGTGCCGGGCCCCGCCGGGTCGTCCCACGCGTCAGTCCACTGCGTACGCAGCTGCCGCGCCGGCTTCCCGGTCAGCGCGCGCGAGCGCACCGTGTCGCCGGAGCCCGCGGCGAGCAGCTTGCGGGTGAGGGCGGCGGAGTGCATGTCGGCCTCGGTCGTCGTCAGCCACACCGAGCCGAGCCAGACGCCCTGCGCGCCGAGCGCCAGCGCGGCGGCGACCTGCTGTCCGCTGCCGATGCCGCCCGCGGCGAGGACCGGCAGCGGGTCGACGGCCTCCACGACCTCGGGGGTGAGGACCATGGAGGCGATCTCGCCGGTGTGGCCGCCGGCCTCGTAGCCCTGGGCGACGACGACGTCGATGCCCGCGTCGGCGTGCTTGCGGGCGTGCCGGGCACTGCCCGCGAGCGCGGCGACGAGGACGTCCTGGTCGTGGGCGCGGGCGATGACGTCGGTGGGCGGTGAACCCAGCGCGTTGGCCAGGAGTTTGATCGGGTAGTCGAAGGCGACGTCGAGTTGGCTGCGGGCGACCTGTTCCATCCAACCGGTGATGCGCCAGCCGGACGCCTCGCCCTCGGCGAGTTCGGGCACGCCGTGCCGGGCGAGGGTGTCCTTGACGAACTGTCGGTGGCCCTCCGGGATCATCGCCTCGACGTCGGCCTCGGAGACGCCCTCGACCTTCTTGGCGGGCATGACGACGTCGAGTCCGTACGGCTTGCCGTCGGCGTGCGCCTGCAGCCAGTCCAGGTCGCGTTTGAGTTCGTCGGGTGCCGTGTAGCGGACCGCGCCGAGCACGCCGAAGCCTCCGGCCCTGCTGATGGCGGCGGCCACCGCAGGGAACGGCGTGAAGCCGAAGACGGCGTGCTCGATCCCCAGTTTCTTGCTCAGCTCCGTCTGCATGGGCGCAGGATGCCGCAGCGAACCGGCCGACGGAAGAGGTTTTCTGATGCAGCGTCAGATTCTTCACGGGCCGGTCACGGGCACAAGTGGTTGACACGGGCCACCACTGACATGAAAGTTTCACCCGTCGCGGTAGATCCCGAAAGATACTTTCAGGAGGGCCCCGTTCATGACCGGAACAACCGAAGCTGCGGACAGGCCGGAGAGAGCAGACAGACCCGACCCGGCAGCGGGCGGACCCACCCGGCGCCAACTGGGCGCCTTCGGCCTCGCGCTGGGCGGCGCGCTCGCCCTCGCCCCGTTCCCCGCGGGCCCCGCGACCGCGGCCGCGGCCACCGCGGAGCGCGCGCGGCCCACGCTGCGCCGCGGCTCCCCCGAGCGCGCGGGTCTGCTCGCCGGACACCTGCGGCAGCTGGTCGTCGACGCGGAGAAGTTCCTCGGCCCCTACCCGGGCGGCCCCAAGCACCCCTGGTACGCGGGCGCGGTGCTGCTCGCGGGCCGCGGCGGCACGGTCGCGCTGCACCAGCCGATCGGCAAGGCGGTGCGCTACTCCCACTACGACGACACGACGGACACCGGCATCGAATTCCCGCCGGACCAGCAGATCGACATGGCCGAGGACACGGTCTTCGACCTGGCCTCGGTGTCGAAGCTGTTCACCTCGATCCTGGCCGTGCAGGAGATCGAGCGCGGCGCCCTGGAGCTGGAGGCGAAGGTCGCCTCGTACCTGCCGGACTTCGCGGGCGCGGGCAAGCAGGACGTGACGATCCGTCAACTGCTGACCCACACCTCGGGGTTCCGCTCGTGGATCCCGCTCTACAAGGAGCCCACCCGCGAGGGCCAGATCCGGCTCGTCTGGAACGAGAAGCTGCTCAACCCGCCGGGCACCACGTACCTCTACTCCGACCTCAACCTCATCTCCCTCCAGCTCGTCCTGGAGGAACTCACGGGCAAGGCGCTCGACGTGCTGCTGCGCGAGCGGATCACGGGACCGCTGGGGATGACCCGCACCCGTTACAACCCGCCCGCCGCCTGGAAGCCGAAGGTCGCGGCGACCGAGGACGCGCGCGCCCCGTGGTCGGGGCTCGACCGTGGCCTGGTCTGGGGCGAGGTGCACGACGAGAACGCGTTCGGGCTCGGCGGCGTCGCCGGCCACGCGGGGGTCTTCTCCACCGCGTGGGACCTGGCGATCCTGGGCCGCACGCTGCTCAACGGCGGGATCTACGGCAAGGCCCGGATCCTCTCCGAGAAGTCGGTGGACCTGATGTTCACGGACTTCAACACGGCCTTCCCCGGTGACGAGCACGGCCTCGGCTTCGAGCTGTACCAGCACTGGTACATGGGCGCGATGGCGACGCCCCGCACGGCGGGTCACACGGGCTTCACCGGCACCTCGCTGGTGCTCGACCCGACGACCGACTCCTTCCTCATCGTGCTGGGCAACTCCGTTCACCCCGTGCGCAATTGGCGGTCCGGCTCCGCTCCCCGGGTCGCCGCGGCGAACAACATGGCGCGCGCCGTCGCGGTGCGTCCCGCGCACGGCCGCACCGCGTGGTTCTCCGGCATGGCGAGCGCCGCCTCCGCCACGCTGACGCTGCCGGACCTGCGGCTGACCTCACCGGACGCCCGGCTGTCGTGCGCGCTGTGGTGGGACACGGAGCCGCACTCCGACTTCCTGTACCTGGAGGTGTCGACGGACGGCGGCGCGAGCTGGGCTCCGCTCCCGTTCACGACGGACCGCACGGAGGCCCGTCCGGCGGGTGCCATCGACGGCTACGCGGGCCGCTCCTGGCACCGGCTCACGGCGGACCTGGGCGGCTTCACGTCGGCGGCGGCCCGGGTGCGCTGGCGGTACACGACGGACCAGCTGTACGTCGGACGCGGGGCGTACGTGGACGGCATCCGGGTCGACGACGGCCGCAAGGTGGCCTTCGACGAGTCGCGTCCGGCCGACTCGTCCCGGATCGAGGCGACCGGCTGGACGGCCTCCCGGGACTGACGCGCCGCGCGGCGCCCGCCCCGTGACCCGCGCGGTCAGCGGGCGGGCGCCGTCGACTCGCGGACCACCAGGCGCGGGCGGATCAGCAGCGAGCGGCCGGCGCCCGACGACGTCTCGATGCGGGAGCGCAGCTGCTGGAAGGTCTCGGCGGCCATCTCGGGCAGCGGCTGGCGGACCGTGGTGAGCGGCGGCTCGAAGAGTTCGGCGAGCAGGATGTCGTCGAAGCCGACCACCGAGACCTCCCGGCCCGCGCTGACCCCGGCGTCCTTCGCGCCCCGGCACACGCCGATCGCGCACATGTCGTTGATGGCGACGAACCCGGTGGGCGGCTCGGGCGCCGTGAGCAGTTCGCGGGCCGCGGCCCGGCCCAGCTCGGCGGACTCCTTGTCGCCGAACTCGCTGGTGGCGGCGCCCGGCCAGACCACTGCCGAGGCCGGGTCGACGCCGCCGTCCTCCAGAGCCGCGCGAAAGCCCCGCATGCGCTCGCGCCGGTTGACGCTGCTGACCGAGCCGGAGACGAACGCCAGCTTGCGGTGGCCGAGTTCGAGCAGATGGCGGGTGGCGAGCTCGGCGCCCATGGCGTTGTCGACGCTGATGCTGGCGAGCGACGCCGGGTCGCCCGACTGGGCCGCCCGGTCGAACGCGACCATCTTCAGGCCCCGCTTGAGCAGCGGTGCCACATGGTCGAGGGTGGGCAGCGAGGAGCACAGGACGACGCCGCTCACCCCGTCGGCGAGGAGCTCCTCGCCGTACTTGAGCTCGCGGGCCGGATCGCGCTCGCTGTTGCACAGCAGCACGTGATAGCCCTCGGCCAGCGCGACCGCCTCCAACTCCCGTGCCAGTGCACCCCAGAAGGGGTTCGCCACGGACGGGACGATCAGGCCGATGACCTGGATCCGGCCGGTGCGCAGCATGCGGGCCGCGCGGTTGGGCCGGTACCCGAGCGTCTCTATGACCTGTTCCACGCGGGCGAGGGTCGCGGGCTGCATGCGGTCCGTGCGTCCGTTGAGAACGTTCGAGACCGTGCTCGCCGACACCCCTGCCGCCTGCGCGACTTGATGGATCGTTACCCCGTTCAACGCGGTGCCACCTCCGGCTCGTCACGTCACTGTACGCAGCAGTGTACCGATTTACTGAACGAGCAACACCGCCCGAGCGCTTCTTGATCCCCGTAACCTCCCGGAAAAATAACTGTGCCTTGGCTGTTGACGCCTCGTTGAGGCCGTTCCTAGCATCAGTGCATCGATTTACCGAAGGCCCGACCCGCCACGGGTTCCCCATCTTGCCTTCTGCCTGGCCGACTTCACCGGGCCTGACTGTGCCGATCACTGCATCGGTGCAGTGATCGGTGCACCACTGGCATCAGTCACATCTCGCTTCCCTCGCCTCTTAAGGGGTGTCCCATGGAACTCTCGAGACGATCGCTCCTGGCCGCGCTCGGCGCCGGCACGGCTGCGGCGCTCACCGGCTGCGGCGCCGGAACCGACGCAGGCGGCAAGGCCGACGGACCGGCCGAGGGGGAGATCACGCTGCTCGCCCCGATCTACGAGGGTGCGGACGGCAAGCAGCTCCTGGAGGGCAAGATCCTCAAGGAGTTCCGCAAGAAGCACCCCGACGTGAAGGTGAACGTCGACTACACGAACTACACCCAGCTCAACGAGAAGATCACCACCGCGCTCGCCGGCGGGCTGCTGCCCGACGTGCTGATGATGGGCGTCGGCTGGATCCCGCCGTTCGCCGCGAAGAAGGTCCTCGCCGAGCTGCCCGAGTCCCTCGCGGCCAAGTACGACTACGAGGACCGCGTCCTCGAACCCTCCCGCTACCAGGGGAAGCTGTA
The DNA here is from genome assembly GCF_030766975.1 of Streptomyces sp. KL116D. NCBI lineage: Bacteria > Bacillati > Actinomycetota > Actinomycetes > Kitasatosporales > Streptomycetaceae > Streptomyces > Streptomyces sp. KL116D. Next base: position 94,073 of record NZ_JASERH010000138.1, read on the forward strand.
CGCGCTGCCGACCGTCATGGCGACCCGCCTGGTCGCCTACCGCAAGGACCACTTCGCGGCGGCCGGCATCAAGAAGCCGCCGACGTCCCTGCACGAACTGCGCGCCATGGCGAAGGAGTTGACCAAGGGCGACCGGATGGGCATCGACCCGTTCTCCATCGATCTGCGGCAGTGCTGGGAGACGTTCCTCTACGCCAACGGCGCCACGCTGTTCAACGCGGACGGCACCAAGCCCGCGTTCACCGGCGCGCGGGGCGTGGAGTCGCTGCAGTTCTTCAAGGACCTGCAGAAGGACGGCTCCGCCGACTACACGAAGAAGACCGACGGGGACGCCGGTGCCACCACGAACCTCCAGCTCGGCAAGGCGTCGATGATGATGACCGGCAGCGGACTGTGGAAGCAGCTGCAGGAGCAGAGCCCGGACCTCATCGAGAAGGACCTCATCGGTGCGTTCGTGCTGCGCGGCCGCAAGCCCGCGATGCTCACCGGCGGCACCCTGGTCTGCCAGTCGGCCCGCACCCAGCACGCGGCGGCCGCCCAGGCGCTGGTCGCGCACCTGGCCGCGCCGGACAACGTCCTCGCCGCCGCCGCGCAGCGCGAGACCGTGCCCGGCATCACCTCGCTGCGCTCGTCGTCGTACGTGAAGGGAAACAAGCTCGTCGACTTCTCGGTGCGCAACCTCAAGGACGCCTGCGCCGAGGGCGGCACCCCGGCCTGGATGGAGATCCGCGAGAAGATCAAGCCGACGCTGGAGCCCGCCGTCGTGAGCGGCAAGTCGGCGGCCGCCGCCATCGCCGAGCTGGGCGAGCTGGCCGACGCGGCCATCTCCCGGCTGTGAGGGGCGCTGACCGTGGGAGCCGTCTCCGTACTGAAGACGCGGCCGCCGGCCGCGCCCGCTGAACCACCCCGTCCGTCGACTCCCCCGCGCGGCAAGGGCCCTGGTGCCCGCCGCCGCCGGGCCGGTCTGCTGATGGTGACGCCCGCCCTGCTGCACGCGGCACTGTGGATCGGCCTGCCGATCGTCGCCGCCGTGTACCTGGCGTTCACGTCGTACGACGTGCTGACCGCGCCGCGGTTCGTGGGCCTCGCCAACTTCCGCGACATGCTCGACGACGCGATGTTCCGCAAGTCGATCGTCAACACCGTCATCTACACCTTCTTCACCGTGCCGTTCGGGATGCTCCTCGGACTGCTGCTGGCCCTCGCCCTCGACCGGGGGCTGCGGGCCCGCGGGGTGTTCCGCACGGCGATCTTCCTGCCGCAGGTGACGGCGACCGTGGCCATCGCCCTGGTGTGGCTGTGGATCTACAACCCGCGCAACGGCCTGTTCAACACGCTCCTCGGCCTGTTCGGCATCGAGGGCCCCGCCTGGCTCGCGTCCACGTCGTGGGCGATGCCCTCGGTGATCCTCGTCGGCATCTGGCAGGGCATCGGCATGAAGATGCTGATCTACCTGGCCGCGCTGCAGAACCTGCCCAAGGACCTGTACGAGGCCGCGTCGGTCGACGGGGCGTCGCCGGTGCGGCAGTTCTTCTCGATCACGCTGCCGCTGCTCAAGCCCGCCACGTTCTTCGTCCTGATCACCTCGCTGATCGGCGCGTTCCAGTCCTTCGACCAGATCTACATCCTCACCGACGGCGGCCCGGCGGGCTCCACGACGATGATGACGTACGAGATCTACAAGTCGGCGTTCCGCGAGTTCCGCGTGGGCTACGCCTGCGCCCAGTCGCTGGTGCTGTTCGTGCTCCTCATGGGGTTCACCCTGGTCAACCGGCGCATCATGGGAGGCACCCGTGGCCACGACTGACACCCGGCGGCCACCGGCCCCCGGCCGCGTCGCCCTCTACGTCACGCTGTCCCTGGTCGCGCTCCTGATGGTGGTGCCGTTCCTGTGGATGATCGTGACGTCCCTGAAGACACCGGCGGAGATCGCCTCCGCCGACACGAGCCTGCTGCCCACCCACTGGGCCTTCGGGAACTACGCCGACGCCCTTCGGGCCGCGCCGTTCGCGACGTACGCCCGCAACAGCTTCGTCATCGCGGCGAGCCACACCGTCCTGAACGTGGTCTTCGCGTCGATGGCCGGCTACGCGCTGGCCCGGATCAGGTTCCGCGGCAGTGAGTTCCTGTTCTACTGCTTCGTCGCGGCGCTGATGATCCCGACGTACACGAAGGTCCTGCCGGAGTTCCTGATCGTGCGGTTCATGCCGCTGGCGGGCGGCAACGACCTGTTCGGGCAGGGTGGCAGCGGCTGGCTCGACACGTGGTGGGCGCTGATCGTGCCCGACGCGGTCACCCCGTTCGCGGTGTTCCTGTTCCGCCAGTTCTACCTGGACCTGCCGGTGGAACTGGAGGAGGCGGCCCGGCTCGACGGGCTCGGCGAGTTCCGGATCTACGCCCGCATCATGACGCCGCAGGTCAAGCCCGCCCTGACCACGGTGGCGCTGCTGACCTTCGAGTCGTCGTGGAACAACTTCCTGTGGCCGCTGCTCGTGACCCGCACCGACAGTCTGCGCGTCATCCAGGTCGGCCTGTCGGTCTTCAAGACCGAGAACGGCACCCAGTGGCACTTCCTCATGGCCGGCACGACGCTCGCGACGCTGCCGATGGTGCTGCTCTTCCTCGTCGGGCAGCGCTACTTCGTCCAGGGGTTCGCGCACACCGGCCTCAAGTGACTTCTCGTGACTCCCCTTCTGTCCTTCTGTGAAAGGTCTTCTTCCGCATGTCCAGTGATCTTCAGGGTTCCCGTGCGCTCGTGACCGGCGCGGGCCACGGCATCGGCCGGGCCATCGCCGTCGCGCTCGCCGAGGCGGGCTGCGACGTCGCCGTGCACTACCGCAGCTCGGCCGACGAGGCCGGGCACACGGTCGCCGCGATCGAGCAGCTGGGGCGGCGCGCCAAGGCGTTCCAGGCCGACGTCACCGTCACGGCGGAGGTGGACCGGCTCGTCGCGGAGGCCACCGGATTCCTCGGCGGGCTCGACGTCCTCGTCTGCAACGCGGGCCATCTGATCGGCCGGGCGACCGTCGCGGAGATGAGCGACGCGCACTTCGACCAGGTCGTCGACGCGAACCTGACGTCCACGTTCCGCACCTGCCGGGCCGCGCTGCCGCACCTGGCCGCGTCGTCCGCCGGGCGCATCGTCACCATGTCGTCGCTGGCCGCGCACAACGGCGGCGGGCCCGGCTCGGTGGCGTACGCCGCCGCGAAGGCCGGTGTCCGCGGCTTCACCAAGGCGCTCGCCAAGGAGGTCGCGGCGTCGGGCGTGACGGTGAACGCGGTCGCGCCGGGCTTCATCAAGGGCACCGCGTTCCACGACACGTTCACGGCGCCCGAGGCGCAGGAGGCGATGGCCGCGGGCATCCCCGTCGGCCGGCCCGGCACGCCCGAGGACGTGGCGGCGTCCGTCGTCCACCTCGCCTCGCCCGCCGCGGGCTTCCTCACCGGTACGACGCTGGACATCGACGGTGGCGTATGGCCCCGGTGAACCGGATGATCCCGCGGGAGCGGGGCGGCTGGTGGCACGCGTTCGTGTGTCCCGCGCACGGTCTCGAACTGGATCACGGCGACGTGCTGTCCGGGGTGTTCCCCGAGGGCGGGGCGCTGTGCGCCCGTGGCTGCCGGGTGGACACCCCCGAGGTGCGGGGCGCGTGGACGGTCCTCTCCCATCAGGCGTGGGCCCGGCGCATCCGGGTCCTGGCGCTGCGCGACGAGAACGGCGAGGGCGGCGAGGGCGGCGAGGGCACGGAGGCGGTCCGGCTGCTTCTCGAATACGCCGACGTGTACCGGGAGTTGGCCGCCGAGGGGCATGAGGGCGCCCAGTCCTGGATGCTGCGCGGCCGCCTCTTCCACCAGGCGCTGACCGACGCGATCTGGGCGGTGAACGTCGGACACGCGGTGTGGACGCTCGCGCTGCGCGGCACGCCCGGCACCGACGCTCTGCTGCCGCTGCTCGACGAGCTGGAGCGGGCCGCGCTGGACGCCCGGCACGTCCTGGTCGACCGGGGCGACCTGGCGTCGAACTACACGACGTGGCTGACGGCGGCGGGGATCGCGACGGGCCGGGCCGCGGCCCTGGTGCGCGGGACGGAGTGGGACGGCGCGAAGCAGTGGCTCGACGGCCCGCACGGGCTGTACGCGCAGCTGCGGGCGTGCGTCGGCGGCGACGGCTGGGAGTGGGAGGGCAGCACGTACTACCACGGGTTCGTGCTGCGGGCCGCGCTGCTCGCGCTGCGCGGCGTCGCCCCCGCCGCCGTGCCGTCCGACGTGGCCCAGCGCCTGGCCGGCATGGTGGACGTCCTCGCGGCGATCGCCACGGACGGCGGGGTGCTGCCCGCCCTCAACGACGGCCCCTACCTGCGCGCCCCGCTCGCCCTCGAATGGCTCGAACTGTGCGCGTTGGCACAGGAGTTCACGCCGTCGCCGCGGCTCGGCGCGGTCGCCCGGCGGGCGCGCGCCGAGGCGGGTGCGGCGGACGACGGGCTGGACCGGCTCGTGGCCGGGACGGGCTGGTTCGCCGGCCCGGCCCTGCCGGAACGCCCGGCGCCCGCGCCGGTCACCGTGTTCGACGAGGCGGGCTACGCGGTCGTACGGGCCGCCGGGGTGCAGGCCGTCCTCGCGTTCGGGCCGCACGGCGGCTCGCACGGCCACCGCGACAAGCTCGCCCTGTCGCTGTACGGGGCGGGCGCGTGCTGGCAGCCGGATCCGGGCGAAGTGCCGTACGCGCACGCCGAGTTCCGCGACCACTACGCCTCGACGGCCGCGCATCCGGCGTTCCGGGTGGAGGGTGCCGAGCAGGCGGAGTGCGCGGGCCGGCTCCTGGCGCGGGACGCGACGTCGGTGACCGCCGAGGTGACGGACGCGTACCCGGGGGTGCGGGCGGTGCGCCGGGTCGAGGCGGGCGCCTGCCACCTCGTGGACGTGCTGACGGTGGTGGCCGGTGACGAGCGGCAGGTGACCGGCCAGCTGCGGCCGGGCGTCGCCCTCGACGTCCAGGTGCAGCCGACGGGACCGGTCCGCACGACCTGGTACGGCGACGACGAGGTGCTGCACGGCTGGCACGCGGCGTCGGTCCCCGTGCGGCCGGTGACCCGGCCTGGCCCCGGTCCGGCCGACGATCCCCAACTGACCCGCACCTGGGTCGACTTCACGGCGTCGACGGACCGGTTCGTGCTCGTCTCCGTGTACCAGTGCGCGGCCGAGGGCCCGGCGGTGACGGGCGTGCGGCTGGCCGGGTACGAGGTCGTGGTGGACCTGGCGGACGGCTCCCGGGCCGTGCACGGGACGGGGGTCTGACGTGCTGCTGTCCGCGACGCCGCCCGCCGGTCCCCGCCCGTACCAGGAGCGCCGGCTGCTCGACGAGGCGGTGCGGCACCGGGCGCTGGTGCCGCCGGCCCGGCACCCGATGGCCAGCATCACCTGGCTGGGTCCGGCCGCCGCGAACCCGGCGCTCGCGTACCATGTCACCGGGGACCCGGCGCATCTGGCGGAGGCCGAGCGGTGGATCGCGGCGGCGGTCCGCTTCCCGCACTGGGGCCGCGCCCACATGCCCGATCACGACCTGGACGCGGGCTGGCTGCTGCACGGCCTCGGCCTGGCCCACCACTGGCTGGGCGACGCCCTCTCCCCCGACCTCGCGGATTTGCTGCGCTACAAACTCCTCGTCCAGGGGCGCCGGTTGTACGAGTTCGCGGTGGCCACGGAGGGCCGCTGGTGGTCGTCCTCGTACTGGCAGAACCACAACTGGATCTGTTACGCGGGTCTGGCCACGGCCGGATACGCGCTGGGCCGCGAGGAGTGGACGGAGCGCGCCAAGGACAACCTCCGGCGGGTGCTGGACGCGCTGCCCGCCGACGGCTCGCACGCGGAGGGCGTCGTCTACTGGCGGTACGGGGTGCCGTGGCTGGCGATCCACCTCGACCTGCTCCAGGAGCGCGAGGGCCTGGACTGGTGGGGCCGGGGCGGCTTCATGGAGCACACCTTCGGCTTCCGGCTGCACCAGTCGGCGCCCGGATTCGCCGAGCAGACCGGCCACGGCGACTGCCACGACCGGCGCAGCGGCCACAGCGTCGCCCTGTACCGGCGGCTCGCCGCCCGGTTCGGGATCGGCGAGGCGCAGTGGCTCGCCGACCTCGTCGACCGTGAACTCTTCGACGGCGAGGCCGCGTTGAGCGGGGTGCGGCCGGGGATCCGGGCGGAGGCGTATCTGGAGTACCTGTGGCACGACCCGTCGGTGCGGCCGGTGGCGCCCGGGCGCACGCACGCGTACTTCCCCGACCTGGGGCTGCTGACGGCCCGTACCGGCTGGGACGCGGCGGCGACGTTCGTGTCGTTCAAGGCGTCGCCGGGCGGCGGGCACCAGGCCTGGGAGACGTCGGCGAAGCACCGGGCGGAGCTCGGCCGGGAGACCCTCAACCAGGGGCACCACCACCCGGACTCCGGGTCGTTCGTCCTCACCTCCCAGGGCGCCTTCCTGGCGGTGGACGAGGGCTACAGCAACCGCAAGCGGGCCGCGCACCACAACCTGCTGCTGGTCGACGGCCGGGGCTTCGCGGGCGAGGACCGCTATCACGTCTACGAGGGGCTGCCGTTCGAGCAGCAGGCCCGGATGCGGGACGTGCTGGCCGACGGCGGCTGGGCGCACGGCACCGCGGAGATCGGCGCGATGTACCCGGCCGAGCTCGACGTGCGACGCCTGGACCGCACGCTGGTCTGCACCCCGTCGGGGCGGCTCGTGCTGTCCGACGACGCCGAGGCCGGGGCGCCGCGCTCCTGGACGTTCCTGTTGCAGACGGACGCGCCGACCGCCGCGGGACCGGCGGACGGCCGGGACCGGCTGATCCGCGCGGGCGACGCCCGCGCGTGGCTGCGCCGCCTCGCTCCCGACGACGCCGACGTCACCTCGGAGGAGACCCACGTGGCCGCCAATCCCACGTCCAGCACACCGGAGTTGAGCATCACGCACACCCTGCACACGCTGTCGGTGACGACCCCCGCCCGGGAACGCGCCGGCTTCCTGACGACGATCGAGCCCGGGGCCGGGGCGGCGACGGCCCGCGCCGTGCCGCACGGCGTCGCCTTCGACACCCCGGACGGCACGGAGACGGTGCTGCTCTCCCCCGCCGACCACGCGATCCGCACCGCCGAGGTGACGGCGGACGCGGCGGCGGTGCTGCTCGCGCCGGGCCGCGCCCCGTACGTGGTGGCGGCCCGGCGGCTGGCCCTGCCGGGGCAGCCGGTCCGGGAGTGGGCCGAGCCGTACACCGGAGCGGTGGTGGAGCGATGACGCTGTCCTTGTCCGTCGCCGGGCGCGGCAGCGGTCGCGGCCGACTGCTGCGGGTCCTCGACCGGATCGCCCAACCGGCCGCCGCGGGCGCCGCGTTCGTCGTCATCGCGCTCGGGGTCGTCACCTGGCTGCCGGCCCTTGCCGCCCTCGCGCACACGCTTCAGCGCTGGCGCTCCGACGGCGACAACCGGTCCTTCACCGGGGTGTTCGGCGCATTCCCCCGCTACTGGCGCGTCCTGTGGCGGCACAGTGCGCTGACGGCGGCGGCCGTGTCCGTGCTCGCCGCCAACTCGCTCTTCCTGACCGGTCGTTCGAGCCCGTACGCGTTCGTGCTGCTGGCCGCGCAGGCGGGTCTCGGGGCCGCGCTGTTCGTCCACTGCACGGCCTTCGCGGCGCACGCGGGCCTCGCGCCCGAAGAACCGCCCGCCGAGTGGCACCGGCGGGCGCTCGCCCTGGCCTTCGCCTCGCCCGCCCGCGGCACCGCCCTGCTCGGCGCCGCGGTCTCCGCGGTCGTCCTGACCCTGCCCGTCCCGCTCGGCCCCCTGCTGTTCGGTCCGAGCGTGCCCGTCCTGCTCGCCCTGCACCTCGCCGCACCGCAACCAGAGAGGACCACCTGATGTCGAACCCGCCGAGACTGCCGAGACCGTCCGCGCGCGCCCTGTACGCGCTGGCCCTCGGCGCCTGCGCCGCCCTGGCCCTGCCCGCCGCACCGGCGTCGGCCGCGTCCGCGTACTACGTCGCGCCGAGCGGCAGCGACGGCAACGCCGGTACGTCGTCGGGCGCGCCGTTCGCCACCATCCAGCACGCGCTGGACGTGGCGCCGGAGGGCGCCGTCGTCCACCTGGCGTCGGGCACCTACCGGCAGGACGTCGTGACCCGCCGCGAGAACGTCACCCTCACCGGTCCGTCGACCGCCGTGGTCAAGGGTGCGGGCAACGCCCGCATCGTGCAGGTGCAGCACGACGGCACCGTGCTCGACGGGTTCACGGTGGACGGCCTGTTCGGCTCGTCGAGCGACGTGGCCGGCTACCGCCTCAAGCTCGTCTACGTCATGAGCACCACCCCGGGCAACGGCGTGAACGCCCTGAGCATCACGAACATGACGCTCAAGAACGCGGCCGACGAGTGCCTGCGGCTGCGCTATCTGATCACCGGCGCCGACGTCTCGGGCAACACGATCAGCGACTGCGGAGTCGCCGACTTCAAGTTCGGCGGGGGCGGCAAGAACGGCGAGGGCATCTACCTCGGCACGGCCCCCGAGCAGCAGGGGGCGAACGGCGCGCCGGACGCGGCGCCCGACGTCAGCAGGAACAACCGCATCCACCACAACACGATCGCCACGCGCGGCAACGAGTGCGTCGACGTGAAGGAGAACTCCACCCACAACTACGTGGAGTACAACGACTGTTCGCAGCAGCGCGACGCGAGCTCGGGCGGGCTCGACGCGCGCGGCAGCGGCAACATCTTCCGGTACAACACGCTGCACGACAACACGGGCGCGGGCGTCCGGCTCGGCGGCGACACCGCCACCGACGGCATCGACACCGAGGTCTACGGCAACACGATCACCGACAACGCGGGCGGCGGCATCAAGGTCATGCGCACCCCGCAGGGCCAGGTGTGCAGCAACACGATGAGCGGCAACACCGGCGGGAACTCCGTGGGCACCTACGGCGCCGACTACGACCCGACGGCCCTCTGCTCGGCCGGGGCCGCGTCATGAACACCACCCGCCGCACCGTCCTGGCCGGCACCGGCGCCACCCTCGCCGCGCTCGCCCTGCCCACGCCGCTGCTGAGCGCGGCGCACGCCGCCGGCTCCGCGGCCGGCGCCGACGACACGACGCTCCTGCGCACCCGCTGGCACACCCTGCTCACCGGCGGCCCCGGGCTCGACACGGCCGAGCCGCGGATCGCCGCCGCGATCGCCCGGATCGACCGGGCGGCGACGACCGCCCTGAAGGGGCTCGACCCGTCCCGCACGGACGGCCTGTGGCCGGATCTGACCAGCACCGCGATCTCGAACCACGTCACCACGTCGTTCAAGCGGCTCGCCACGGCCGCCACCGCGTGGGCCGTGCCCGGCACGACGCGGTACGGCGACCCGGCCCTCGCCGACCTGCTCGGCCGGGGCGTCGACTGGATGCTGGAACACCGCTACGGACCGGGACACACCCGCTTCGACAACGACTGGGACTGGGAGATCGGCTGCGCCCTGGCCCTGAACGACGCGGCCGTCCTGCTGCACGACGCGCTCGGCGCCGACCGGCTGACCCGGATCAACGACGCCGTGCGCCACTACACGCCCGACCCGAACCTGTGGCGGGCGGACCGGCAGATCGCCACCGGCGCCAACCGCGTCTGGATCTGCACGGTCGTCGCGGTCAACGCGGTGCTGCGCGGCGACGGCACCGACCTGGCACGCGTGCGGGACGCCCTGTCCGACGTGGACGGCGGCGGCGCGAACAGCGTGCTCGCGTTCCAGGACTCCGGCTCGGGCACCGGCGAGGGCTTCTACTCCGACGGCTCCTTCCTCCAGCACTACAAGCACCCCTACAACGGCGGCTACGGGAAGGAGCTGCTGGGCAATCTGTCCCGGCTCCTGAACCTGCTCGACGGCACCTCCTGGGAGCTCACCGACCCGGACGTCGCGAACGTGCGGCACTGGGTGACGGACGGCTTCGAGCCGCTCGTCGCGCGCGGCGACGTGCAGCACGGCGTGTGCGGCCGGGAGATCGCCCGCTCCAGCAAGCAGGGCCACGTCGCGGCGCAGACCGTGATCGAGGCGGTCCTGCGGCTGCTGCCGGGGCTGACCGGCGCGGACGCCGACCGGTTCGCGGCGCTGGTCAAGCAGTGGATCACCGAGGACACGTACCGGGACTTCCTCGACGTCACCGACCTGGCCTCGCTCGTGGCCGCGCAGCGCCTGCTCGCCTCCAGCACGAAGCCGCGCGGCCCGCTCGTGACGCATCGTCAGTTCCCGCGCATGGACAAGGCGATGCACCACCGTCCCGGCTTCACGCTCGGCATCTCCGCCTACTCCACGCGCATCTACAACTACGAGTCCATCCAGAACGAGAACCTGCACGGCTGGCACCTGTCCGACGGCATGGTCCTGCTGTACGACGACGACCTCGGCCACTACAGCGAGGACTACTGGCCGACCGTGGACCCGCTGCGGCTGGCCGGCACCACGGTCGTCGCGCAGCGCCCCGCCGACGCCGCGGGCCAGCGCACCACGAACGCGGCGGACTGGGCGGGCGGGGCGGCGCTGCCCGGCACGACGCTCGGCGCGTACGGGCAGGACCTGCGGGCGTTCGGGAGCGACCTCAGGGCGCTCAAGAGCTGGTTCTGCCTGGACGACGTGATCGTGCACGTCGGCTCGGGGATCACGGCCGGCGCCGGACCGGTCGAGACGATCGTCGAGAACCGCGGACTCCGCGACCCCGCGGCCGAGTTGACCGTGGACGGGGTCCGCGCGCCGTCCGACGCGGGCTGGTCCGCCGGGTACGAGAACGTGCGCGGCGTGCACCTCGCGGGGACCGGCGGCTACGTCTTCCCGGACCCGACGGCGCTGCGGGCCCTGCGCGAACAGCGCACCGCGACCTGGCGGGACATCAACATCAAGTACGGCACGGACAGCCCGGTCACCCGCCCCTACCTCACGCTGTGGCAGGACCACGGCACGGCGCCGGCGGACGCGGGCTACTGCTGGCTCCAGCTGCCGGGCGCCTCGGCCGAGCGGACCGCGCAGGTGGCCCTCGCGCCGCCGGTGAGCACGGTGGCCGCGTCCACGGCCGTGCACGCGGTGCGGCGCGCCGCCGACGGGCTGCTCGCCGCGAACTTCTGGACCGCCGGGCAGGCGGGCGAGCTCACCTCCGACGGCCCGGCCTCCGTCCTCGTGCGGCCGCGCGACGGACAGGTCGAGGTGGCGGTGAGCGATCCGACCCAGCTGCGGGACCGCGTGGTCCTCGACCTCGAACTGCGCGGCTACAAGGTGCGGCGGGCCGGCCGGGGCGTCGCCGTCGCCCGTGGCCGGTCCGGCACCCGGATCACCGTCGACACCGCCGGCCTGCACGGCGCGACCGTCTCCCTGACCCTTTCGAGGAGCTGACCTTGCTGTTCGACATGCCGCTCGACCGGCTGCGGGAGTACCGTCCCGCGCCGGAGGAGCCCGCGGACTTCGACGCGTTCTGGCGCAAGACGCTCGACGACACCGCCCGTCACCCGGTGGACGCCCGCTTCGTGCCGTACGGGGCGGGCCTGGCGACCGTGGACGTGTTCGACGTGACGTTCAACGGGTGGGGCGGCCAGCCCGTGAAGGCGTGGCTGCTGCTGCCGCGCGGACGGACCGGGCCGCTGCCCGCGGTCGTCCAGTACATCGGCTACAACGGCGGCCGGAGCATCCCGTACTCCTGGCTGACCTGGAGCGCCCTCGGCCACGCCCATCTGATCATGGACAACCGCGGCCAGGGCGGCGGCGGCAAGAACACCGCCGACACCCCCGACGTCGCGCCCGAGGGCCACGGCTCGTCGTCGCCCGGCTTCCTGACCCGCGGCATCGAGGACCCGCACCGGCACTACTACCGGCGGTTGATCACCGACGCGGTCCGGGCCGTCGACGCGGTCCGGGAGCACGAGGACGTCGACGCCGCCCGCGTCGCGGTCCTCGGCGGCAGCCAGGGCGGCGGTCTGGCGCTCGCCGTGTCCGGGCTGCGCGACGACGTGGCGGCGACGGTCGCCGACGTGCCGTTCCTGTGCCACTACCGGCGGGCCTCGCAGATCACGGACAGCGGCCCGTACGCGGAGATCGCCCGCTTCCTGTCGGGGCACCGGTTCGGCATCGAGGCGGCGATGGAGACCCTCTCCTACTTCGACGGGGTCAACTTCGCGGCGCGGGCGACGAGTCCCGCCTGGTTCTCGGTCGGCCTGATGGACAAGATCTGTCCGTCCTCCACCGTCTTCGCCGCGTACCACCGCTACGCCGGGCCCGCCGCCATCGAGGTGTTCCCGTACAACGGGCACGAGGGCGGCGCCGAGTACGACCTGCCGCGGAAGATCTCCGCGCTGCGGGGCGTGTTCGGTACGTAGGCCGGGTCACGGGGTCAGCGGCCGAGCACCGCCATCGCGGCGTTGTGCCCGGGAATGCCGCTGACCCCGCCGCCGCGCACCGCGCCCGCGCCGCACAGCAGCACGTTCGGGTGCGCCGTCTCCACGCCCCAACGGCCCGTGCCCCGCTGTCCGTACGGGAAGGCGAGCTCCCGGTGGAAGATGTTCCCGCCGGGCAGCCGCAGGTCGCGCTCCAGGTCGAGCGGGGTCTTCGCCTCGATGCAGGGGCGGCCGTCGGCGTCCTCGGCGAGGCAGTCCTCGATCGGCTCGGCGAGCTGCGCGTCCAGCTGGGCGAGCGTCGCCTTGAGGAGGCCGGCCCGCGCCGTGTCGTTGTCGGCCGTGAAGAGCCGGGCCGGGGTGTGGAGGCCGAAGAGGGTGAGGGTCTGGTAGCCGCGCTCGACGAGGCCGGGGGCGAGGATCGTCGGGTCGGTCAGGGAGTGGCAGTAGATCTCGGAGGGCGGGGCGCTGGGCAGCGCGCCGGAGGCGGCCTCGGCGTAGGCGGTCGCCAACTGGCCGTATCCCTCGGCGACGTGGAAGGTCCCGGCGAACGCCTGGCGCGGGTCGACGGTGGTGTCCCGGAGGCGCGGCAGCCGCTTCAGCAGCATGTTGACCTTGAGCTGGGCGCCCTCGGCGGGCGACGGCGGCACCTCGTCGAGCAGCCGGGCCAGTTCCTGCGGCGAGGCGTTGACCAGGACGTGCCGGGCCGCGACCGTGTGTTCGCCGTCGTCCGTCCGGTAGGTCACCTCGGCGGCCCGGCCGTCCGTCTCGATCCGGGTCGCCTCGCATCCGGTGCGCAGGTCGGCGCCCGCCGCGCGGGCCGCCGCGGCGAGCGCGTCGGTCAGGGCGCCCATGCCGCCGACGGGCACGTCCCAGTCGCCGGTGCCGTTGCCGATCACGTGGTAGAGGAAGCAGCGGTTCTGGGCGAGCGTCGGGTCGTGGGCGTCGGCGAACGTGCCGATGAGCGCGTCGGTCAGGACGACGCCGCGCACCAGGTCGTCGCTGAAGGTCTCCTCGATGCCGACGCCGATGGGCTGCTCGAACAGCAGCCGCCACGCGGCGTCGTCGCCGACCCTCTCGCGCAGCGCGTCGCGGGTGGGCAGCGGCTCGGTGAGGGTCGGGAAGACCCGCTCGGCGACCTGCCGGGTCGTCTCGTAGAAGCGGGTCCACGCCTCGTACTCGCGGTCCGAGCCGGTCAGCCGGGCGAAGGAGTCACGGGTGGCGTCCTCCCCGCCGCCGACGAGCAGTCCGGTCGGGCGGCCGTCGCGCACGGTCGGCGTGTACGAGGACACGGTGCGCTGCCGCACCGCGAAGTCGAGCCCCAGGTCCCGGACGATCTTGTGGGGCAGCAGGCTGACCAGGTACGAGTAGCGGCTGAGGCGGGCGTCCACACCCGCGAACGGGCGGGTCGAGACGGCGGCTCCGCCGGTGGTGCCCAGTCTTTCGAGCACGGTGACGGTGTAGCCCGCACGGGCGAGGTAGGCGGCGGCCACCAGTCCGTTGTGGCCGCCGCCGACGATGACTACGTCGCGGTTCTGCACAGTTCAGGCTCCTCGGGGTGGACGTCTGCGCGCCGTTGCGCCTCGATGCTGATGATCGTAGGCGGGAGGGACCGTATCGAGCCCCTGCGGCGATTGAGCAGCGGGGTCCGGGGCGGCGCCCCGCGACCTCAGCCACGCTGCCGCAGGGCCGCGACCCGGCGGTACAACTGGACCGCCTCCGTCCCACGGCCCAGCTGCTCCAGACAGTGCGCCTCGTCGTTGCGGCTGGCCAGCGTGTCCGGGTGGGCCTCACCGAGCACCCGCTCCCGGGCGACGGCCACCGTGCGGTACTCGGTCAGCGCGTCCTGCCAGCGGCCGAGCCAGCCGAGCCCGACGGCGACCTCGCGGTGGCTGATCAGCGTGTCGGGATGGTCGGGACCGAGTACCCGCTCGCGGATCGCGCAGACGTCCCGGGCCTCGGCGAGTGCCTCCTCCCAGCGGGCCATGCGGCCGAGGTTGACGCCCAGTCCGTGTCGGGCGCGCAGCGTCTCCGGGTCGTTGGGCCCGCTGACCCGGGTGCGGTCGTCGATCAGGTCGCGGTAGAGGGTGAGCGCCTCGGCGCTGCGGCCGAGCCGGCCGAGACTGATGCCGACCTCGTAGCGGGCGGCCAGGGTGTCCGGATGGTCGGCGCCCAGCGCGTGCGCACGGGCCTGAGCCACGTCCCGGTAGCTGCGCAGCGCCTCGCTCCAGCGCCCCAACTGGCCGAGCGTGTAACCGACTTCGCAGCGGGTCACCAGGGTGTCGGGGTGATCGGGGCCGAGGACGCGGGCCCGGGCGTCGGCGACCTCGCTCGCCATCCGGAAGGAGTCCTCCAGGCGGCCGAGGCGGCTCAGGTTGAAGGCGAGGTTGTGGCGGCAGCGCAGGGTGTCCGGATGGTCGGGCCCCATGGCGCGCTCACGGGCGGCGAGGACCGAGGTGTACGCCTGGTGCGCGTCGAAGTGCCGGCCCAGCTTGCCCAGGACGTACGCCACTTCCTGGCGCGCGCCGAGCGTCTCGGGATGGTCGGCGCCCAGCACCCGCTCCCGGCCGGTCACGACCCGCCGGTACTCGCGCAGCGCGTCGGCGGCGCGCCCGGTGCGGCTCAGACAGAAGGCGACCTCGTAGCGGCTGGCGAGGGTGTCGGGGTGGTCGGGGCCGAGCGCGTGCTCGCGTTCGGCGGCGACGGCCCGGTGCACCTCGCCCGCCTCGGTCCAGCGGCCGAGCCGGCCGAGGCTGAGGCCCGCGTTGTGCCGGGAGACGAGGGTGGCGAGCAACTCCGGTGCGGGCGTGGGCCGTTCGACGGCGTCGGGGGGTGTCGCCGGGGTGCGTCCCGCGGGGCGCGGGATCCACTCGCCGGCGAGGCCCGAGGCGCCGTCCGGCGGGGTGGCGCGCAGCCCGGATCCGCCGGTCGCCTTGTGGCCCGTGGTCATGCCGCGCGTCCAGGACGGCAGCCGCGGCTCGCGGGAGGCGGGCTGCTCCCGCACCACCTGCGTGCTGGTGCGCGGTTCGGCCTGCGGGGCCCGCACCGTGGGCACGTAGGCGCCGCGCCCGGACCGTCCCGCGGCGATCCGGCGGCCCAGCTCGCGGGCGTCGCGCGGCCGTTGCCCGGGGTCCTTGGCCAGCAGGTCGAGGATGATCCGGTCGACGTAGGCCGGCAGGTCGGGGCGGTGGTCGCGCGGGGCCCGCGGTGCGGTGTCGCGGTGTCCGACGAGCACGGCCCACGCGTCCGCCAGGTCGAACGGCGGTGCCCCGGTGGCGACTTCGTAGAGGACGCAGCCCAGCGAGTACAGGTCGCTGCGCTGGTCGACGTGGGTGCCGCCGATCTGCTCGGGCGACATGTAGTGCGGGGTGCCCATGGCGATGCCGGTGCCGGTGAGGCGGGCGGTGAAGCCGATGTCGTGGCCGAGCCGGGCGATGCCGAAGTCGCAGATCTTCGCGGTGCCGTCGCCGAGCATCACGATGTTCGCGGGCTTCAGGTCCCGGTGCACGATGCCCTGTTCGTGGGTGTAGGCGAGGGCGGCGGCGACCTGCTCGGCCATGTCGACGATGTCGTCGACCGGCAGCGGGTGGTGCCGGTTCTCCTCCAGGAGCTGGCTGAGGTTCTTGCCCTCCAGGAGCTCCATCACCAGGTACAGGATGCCCTCGTACTCGCCGAAGTCGTGCACGACGGTGATCCCGCGGTGCTGTAACGCGGCGGCGACGCGGGCCTCTCTGCGGAAGCGCTCGCGCAGGACCCGGGTGAAGGAGTGGTCGCGCTGCGGCCCCAGCGGCTTGAGGCACTTGACGGCGACCTGCCGCCCCAGCGACTCGTCGCGGGCCCGCCACACCTCGCCCATGCCGCCGCGGCCGATCTGGTCGAGCAGTCGGTACCGCCCGTGGATCAGCCTGGTGTTCCCGGTGTCCCCCAGCTCTGGCATGTCCCGCTGTCGCCCCCGTCGCCTAGCCGCTGCGCCCTCCCCGGACAGGACCTAGTCCAGTATGGCTGCCCATCTACCGACTTTGTACGGTGCGGGGCGGGTGCCGGGACCGAGTCGGGCCATGGCGCGCAGGATGTGTTTCGGCGGGAGCTGCCAGCGGACCCGGGCGGGGACGCACCGCAGTGCGGTGCCCGTGGCGCGCAGGCGGCGGGTGACCACCGCCGGGGCGGGCGCGGGTCGTCCGTACAGGTCGTGGGCGTACGAGGGCAG
This sequence comes from Streptomyces sp. KL116D, assembly GCF_030766975.1. Taxonomy (NCBI): domain Bacteria; kingdom Bacillati; phylum Actinomycetota; class Actinomycetes; order Kitasatosporales; family Streptomycetaceae; genus Streptomyces; species Streptomyces sp. KL116D. Next base: position 110,670 of record NZ_JASERH010000138.1, read on the forward strand.
AGAGGCGTACGCCAGGTTCGCGACGCGCCGCCACAGTGCCGCGCGCGCCGGGACGAGCAGGGCGGGGGTGGGCGGCCGTTGCAGGAAGTCGTCGACCTCGCGCGCTTCGGGGCCGGCGGCGAGTTCCGGCCGCACCTTCTCGAAGTAGGCGGCCAACTCGGCCTGATTGCCCGGTACTTCGGCCGGTTCGAGGCCTACGAGCCGGGCGCTGGTGCGGTGTTCGGCGACGTACCGGTCGGCCTGGGCCGCGGTGAGGCGGAAGCCGGAGCGGCGGGCGACGTGCAGGTAGGAGTCGATCTCGGCGCAGTGCACCCACAGCAGGAGGTCCGGTTCGTCGACGCTGTAGCGCTCGCCGGTGTCGGGGTCGGTGGCCGTGAGGTGGCGGTGGATGGTGCGGACCCTGGCCCCGGCCTTCTCCGCGGCCTCCGTCGTGCCGTACGTGGTCGTGCCGACGAAGCTCGCCGTGCGCATGAGGCGGCCCCACGCGTCGCGCCGGAAGTCGGAGTTCTGGATGACGCCGCGCACGGCGCGTGGGTGCAGCGCCTGGAAGTAGAGGGCGCGCACGCCCGCGATCCACATCATCGGGTCGGCGTGCATCTGCCAGGTCACCGAGTCGGGGCCGAAGAGTCCCGGGTCCGCTTCGCGCATGCCGCACCTCCTGATCGCAGGGTACGGACCCGGCCCGGGTCACGCGACAACCGCGACCACACGGTGACCTGCCGCTCCGGTCGTGCACGACCGGAGCCGTCGCCTCAGCTCAGGACGAGGACCACCGCCAGGGCGACGAGCAGCGAGTCGATCCGGTCGAGCAGGCCGCCGGAGCCGGGCAGCCAGGACGCGGCGTCCTTGACCCGCGCGCCCCGTTTCACCATGGATTCGAGGAGGTCGCCCGCCGGGCCGCCGACCGCCACGGCGAGGGCGGTGGGCCAGCTCAGCGAGGAGAGGACGGCGAGCACGCCGATGCCGGTGACGGCGCCGGCCAGGGTGCCGCTCCAGCGTTTGGCGGGTGACAGCGGCGAGAGGTGCGGGCCGCCGAGCCGGGGCCCGGCGAAGTACGCGGTGATGTCGGCGACGGAGACCGCCACGAACAGGGCGAGCGCGCTCGCCCCGAGCGGTACGAGTGCGGCCAGCACGCTCAGCCAGGCGAGTCCGAGCAGTCCGGCGCCGAGCCGGTGCAGTCCCCCGTCGGCGTCGCCGGCCAGCAGCGGGACGGCGGCCACGGCGAGCGCGCCGACGGCGACGACCCGCGGCACCTGGTCGGGCGCGAGCCAGGCGGCGGCGATCACCGCGGTGACGGCGGCGGCGAGCACGAGCCGGTCGGCCCGGCCGAGCCGCATGAGTCCGCCGAACTCGGACACCGCGATCACCCCGGCCACGGCGGCGATCGCGGCGGCGCCCGGCCGGCCCCACCAGAACGCGGCGCTGACCAGCGGCACGCCGACGGCCCACGCGCACCAGCGGACCATCAGCTCCCGGCGCCGGGACGCCGCCACCGCGACGCCGCCCGCCGCGAGGGCCCCGCCGAGGTAGGGCGCGAGGCCGGCGACCGTGGTCATCGGGCGGTTCCGGCGGCCAGGGGTGCGGACGCGGTCCGGCGCGGCAGGAGCGGAAGCAGCACGTCGAGGGCGGCCTGGCAGGCGGTCACGATGCGGGCGTTCTCGGCGGTGTCCCGGACGGCGATCCGTACGGTCCGCCCCTGGTACTCGGGCGACAGCGGGGACAGGTCGCGCAGGTACACGCCGTGCCTGCGGCACTCGGCGACCAGGTGCGCGGCGCTCGGTCCGCCGGCCGGCAGGGTCAGGTTCAGGAAGTTCGCCACGCCTTCCTCGACCAGCACGCCTTCGCCCAGTTCGGCGAGGTCGGTGGCGAGCCGCGCGCGCAGGGCGTGGGTGCGCCGCCAGCGTTCGGTGTAGTACGCGGGGTCGCGCAGGGCGGCCACGGCGGCCAGTTGGGCGGGCAGTCCGACGGGCCAGGGCGGTGTCCAGCGGCGCAGGAGGTCCGTGGTGTCGGGGGTCGCGACGAGGTAGGCGGCTCGTGCGCCGGACAGTGCGTACATCTTGGAGAGGGACGTGCAGACGGTCACGCGCGCGTCGGTCGTGGCGAGTTCGGCGAGGGACTCGGCCGGGTCGACGTAACCGAGGTAGGCCTCGTCGATCCACCAGCGGGTCGCGGCCGGGGCCGTGGCGATCACCTCGCGCAGGACGGCGGCCGGGGCGTGACGGCCCGTCGGGTTGTTGGGGTTGACCACGACGACGAGGTCGTAGTGGCGCTGCGCGACGGCCGCGGAGAGCCGGTCGGGGTCGATCCGCCAGTCCTCCTCGCGGCGCAGCCGGAACCGGTCCACGCGGCAGCCGACGACCTGCTCGGTGACGTGGGCGTACTCGCCGTATCCCGGGTCCATGAGCAGCACCCGGCTGCGCGCCGTGAGCCACTGCCCGAACGCCCGGAAGATCAGGTCGGAGGAGCCGGCGCCGACGGTGAGCGTCCCGGCGGGCAGTCCCCTGGCGGCGGCGATCTCCGCGACGAGGCCGTCGGCGTCGGTCGGCGGGGAGGTCCTGGCCATCCAGCCCGGGTCGTCGGCGAGCGCGGCGCGCACCCCGGGGGCCGGGTCGAACCAGGCGTCCAGCACGTCGGCGGCGACGATCTGCCGGCGCCGGTGCAGGCTGCGGAAGTCCGTGCCGACGGCGGTGAACGAGGCGCCGCCGTGCTCGCACCCGTCGGCGCGGGGGGCGAACGGCACGTCGAGGCGCCAGTCGACGGCCGCCCGCAGCCGGTCGAGGAGCGTGCGGTGCCGGTCGAGGGCGGTCCGGGTCACCTCGCGCACGTCACCCGTGAGGACCTCGAAGGTCACCGCGCCGCTGCGCACGGTCCGGCCCGCCGGGTGCAGTCCCGCGGCGAGGTACATGGCGAGGAGGTCGGTGCGGCCCATGGCCACCACGCGGCGGCCGCCGCGGGACGCGATCCAGCGCAGTGCCGCGTACATCAGCAGGGGCGCGGCGGCGGTGGACCGCCAGCGGGGTTCGACGGTGAGGATGCGGACCTCGAACACGTCGGGTTCGGCGAGGAGCGGGAGTTCGTCGCGGGTCAGGTACTTGTCGAGTCCGTACCGGCCGACCCAGGGCGGGGTGAGGCTGACGAAGCCGACCCGGTCCGTGCCGCGCGCCGCGACCAGATAGACGTTGTCCCCGTCGAGCCCGTCGCTCAGCCGTCCGGCCGTGGTGGGGGCGTGCTGGCCCAACTCCTCGGCGTACACCCGGTGGCGGAGCTCGTGGATCCAGTCCAGGTCCTCCGGGGTGGCGGCGCGCAGCTGCAGGTGACGGCCCATGGCTCCCTCTTTCGGTGTGGCGCGTGGCGTGGGGGGCGGTCCCATCCTCGGAAGGCCGGCGCGACGGCGGCAGAGCCCCCGCACGCACGGCGTCTGAGTACGGATACTCAGGCGCCCCGGTCGTTCGCCGCACTCCGCGCGGGGTGGCGGAACCCGACGGCCCACCTGGTTCGTCCTGAGGGGCGACGGTGCTGGGCGAGCGGACGGGACGACATGGGCGAGCGGGCCGACGGCGCGACGGCGGTGCGGGCGGATCTGGAGGCTCCCGCGTCCACGGGCGACGGCGGGGACGGGCGGGGTTCGTCGCCGTGGCGGCGGGGGCGGGTGCTCGCCGCGCTGTCGGCGCTGACGGCCCTGGTGCTGGTGGGGCACGGGCTGGTCCCGAACACCCCGGGGCGCCTCGGCAGTCTGCTGGAGTCGTTCCTGCCCTGGTCGGCCGTCCCGGTCGCGGTGCTGCTGGGCCTGGCGCTGCTGCGCCGCTCGGCGCTCGCCCTGGTCGCCCTGCTGCTGCCGGCGGCGGCGTGGACGTATCTGTTCGGCGGGCTGCTGCTCCCCGGTCCCGGCACGGGTCCTGACGATCTGGTGGTGGTGCAGCACAACGCGAGCGACGAGAACGACGATCCGGTGGGCACGGCCCGTTCCCTGGCCGCCGCGGGACCGGACCTGATCGCCCTGGAGGAGCTGCTGCCCGAGGCGCTGCCCCGGTACGAGAAGGCTCTGGCGGGGCGCTATCCGTACCACGCGGTGCGGGGCACGGTCGGACTGTGGTCGAAGCACCCGCTGACCGGTGTCCGGGCGACGGCCATCAAGCCGGCCGGCATCACGGAGCCCTGGAACCGCGGGCTGCGCGCCGCGGTCCGCGTCGGCGGGCGGGACGTCGCGGTGTACGTCGCGCACCTGCCCTCGGTGCGGGTCGGCGCGACGGGTCTGACGTCGGCCCGGCGGGACGAGAGCGCCGGGCTGCTGGGCCGGGCGATCGCCGCCGAGCCGCTGGAGACCGTCGTGCTGCTCGGCGATCTGAACGGCACGGTCGACGACCGCGGCCTCGACCCGCTGACGTCCCGGCTGAACGTGTCGGCGCGCGGCTTCGCGTTCAGTTACCCGGCGGCCCTCCCGGTGGCCCGGATCGACCAGGTCATGGCCCGCTCGGCGACGGTCGGCCGGATGCGCACGCTGCCCGCCACCGGCAGCGACCACCTGCCGGTGCTCACCCGGGTCACGCCGCGCTGAGGACCGGCCTGCGAGCCGGTCGCCGAGGGGGCCGGGTCAGCGCCGCACGCGCGGCATCCCGAGCCCGATCCACGAGATGATCTCCCGCTGGATCTCGTTGTTGCCGCCGCCGAACGTGAAGATGACGGCCGACCGGTAGCCGCGCTCCAGTTCGCCGTGGAGCACGGCGCCGGCGCTGCCCTCCTTCAGCGCGCCCGCTGCGGCGACGACCTCCATGAGCCAGGCGTACGCGTCCCGCCGGGCCTCGGAGCCGTAGACCTTCACCGCGGACGCGTCCTGCGGGGTGAGGGTGCCCTCCTGGACGGCGTTCACCATCTGCCAGTTGAGGAGCTTCATGGCGTCGAGCTTGGTGTGGGTCTGGGCGAGCCGCTTCCTGACCCAGCCGAGGTCGATGACCCGGCGGCCGTCGGCGAGCTTGGTCTCCATCGCCCAGCGCTGCACGTCGTGCAGGGCCCTGATGGCCATCGTGCCGTGCGCGGCGAGCGTGACGCGCTCGTGGTTGAGCTGGTTGGTGATGAGCCGCCAGCCCTTGTTCTCCTCGCCCACGCGCCGGCTGACGGGCACCCGGATGTCCTCGTAGTAGCTCGCGGTGGTGTCGTGCGAGGCGAGCGTGTTGATGACGGTGCAGGAGTAGCCGGGGTCGGACGTGGGGACGAGCAGCATCGTGATGCCCTTGTGGGGCGGCGCGTCGGGGTCGGTGCGGACGGCGAGCCAGACCCAGTCGGCGGTGTCGCCGTTGGTCGTCCAGATCTTCTGGCCGTTCACGACGTACTCGTCGCCCTCCCGGACCGCACGCGTCCTGAGCGCCGCGAGGTCGGTGCCCGCGTCGGGCTCGCTGTAGCCGATCGCGAAGTCGAGTTCGCCGGAGAGGATCCTCGGCAGGAAGAACTCCTTCTGTTCGTCCGTGCCGAACTGCATGATCGTCGGGCCGACCGTGTTGAGCGCCATCAGCGGCAGCGGGACGCCCGCCTGCGCGGCCTCGTCGAAGAAGATGAACTGCTCCATGGGCGTGAGGCCCCGCCCGCCGTACTCCTCGGGCCAGCCGACCCCGAGCCAGCCGTCGCCGCCGAGCCGGCGCACCGTCTCCCGGTAGAACCGCTTCTGCGCGGCCGGATCCTCGTAGCGGGCGTACGCGTTCTCCGGCACGAGGTCGGCGAAGTAGGCGCGCAGCTCGGTGCGCAACTGCTGCTGCTCGGGCGTGTATTCGAGGTGCACGGCCCCTCCTGGCGGTCAACTGGGCGGCGTCGGCGCGGGTTTGACGGCGCACACAGTAGAACGCGTTCCAGAAATAGGGAATGCCGAGGAGGGGATCACTCTGGGACCGCCCCGCCTCCCTCAGGCCAGCGTCGCCAGGAAGTCCGTGCAGGCGCGGGCGCAGGCCCGGCACCGCTCGGCGCAGTCGGCGGCGTCCGGGGTACGGTCGCAGGCGTGCGCGCACTCCAGGGCGACGGCCCGGCACCACTCCACCTGGAGCCGCAGCCCGTACTCGTCCTGGTGCGTCTCCTCGGACAGCAGCCGGCACGTCGCGTCGCACACCTCGACGCACAGCAGCAGGGCGCGGCGCAGCCCGTGCGGTGTTTTGGGCACGTCGACCGGACCGGGCCTGGCCGGCCCGTGCACGACGGGCGCGGCCGGGCCCAGGTCGGTGGAGCTGACCAGCACGGCGCAGGTGCGGGCGCAGTCCGTGCAGGACTGCGCGCAGGCGAACCGGTCCTCCAGGAAGCGGACGAGGTCGTCCTTGGGCGGCTCGGTCATGAGGGCGGGGTCCGTGCCCGTGGTGCCCTCGGCGGTCAGGTGCGGGTGCTTCGCCAGGGAGGTCACCGGCCCGGCTCCTTTCCACGGAACGTACGCTTCCCGCCCGGGTAGCCCGATCCCCGGGCCCGAAACCGGGCCCGGCGGCCACGGCGCGATCAATTCCGTTGCGGCCCGCGGGGGCCGGGGCTAGGTTCTGCGCGCGTACCCGCCCCGTACCTCTGGAGAGCCCTTGCCGCACGCAGCACCGCACCTGACGCAGCTCGACGATCCGCACGCCACGGAGGGGACCAGGCGTCTGGCCTGGCTCGCGCAGGACGCGGAGGGCGGGCCGGTCGGCTCGGCGTTCCTGCGGTTCTTCGACCGGGACGGGCAGCGGCACCTGGCCGAGCTGGTCATCCGGGTGCATCCGGCCGAGCGGCGGGCCGGCGTCGGCAGCCGACTGCTGACGGCCGCGGTCGAGGCGGCCCGCGCGGACGGCCGGCGCACCGTGCTCGCGTCGGCCGACGGCGACTCTCCCGGTGAACTCTTCCTCGCCGCAAGGGAGTTCCGGCGCGTGCTGCGGCTGACGTACACGCGTCTCACGCTCGCCGACGCGGACGTCGACGCGCTCACGGCGACGGCCGGCCGCCCGCACCCCGGATACCGGCTCACGGAGTGGGACGGCACGGTCCCCGACGAGCTGGCCGCGTCGTTCGCCCTGTCCCGCACCGCCATGGACGACATGCCGATGGACGACGCCGACTACGGGAAGGTCGCGTGGGACGTGGACCGGGTGCGTGCGGTCGCCGAGGCGGTGGCGCGCCGCGGCGATCTGCTGCACACGCTCGCCGTGGTCGACGAGAGCGACGGTGCCCTCTGCGCGTTCACCGAGCTGGTCGTGCCGGGCGGCCGGGAGGGCGACGGGGAGCACTACGGCACCGGTGTGCTGCCACGGCACCGCGGCCGCGGACTCGCCGGCTGGATGAAGGCGACCCAGATCCTGCGCGTGCGGGACCGGCATCCCCGGCTGACGGGCCTCGTCACGGACACCGCGGACAGCAACAAGGCGATGCGAGCGGTCAACGACGCGCTCGGCTACGTCCCGACGCACCGCTCGTGCGAGTACCAGCTGGACCTCTAGGGCCTGTCGTCGGGGGCATGTCCGGGCCGTGCGCGGGTACGCGCGCGGCACCGGCCGAGCGTCGTGACGGCCGGGAAGGAGCGAGCCGCCATGGCAGACACCCCTGCCCTGACCCCCATCGAACTCGAAGGGCTGTGGGCCGACTTCCACAGCACCGTGAACATGACGTCGCAGGAACTCGCCGACTGGCTGCGCACCGGCGAGGCGGGCCTGCTCGCCGAACCGCTGCCCGAGCACGCGGGCAGCGGGGCGGGCCGGCACGTCCTGGCGATCCTGCGGAAACGCCGCACCGATCTGACCGCCGACGACATCCGGCTGATGCACGAGGTCGTCGGCCGGGTGGCCGAACTGCGGGGCACGGAGCACGAACCCGCCGCCCTGGACACCGCCGCCCGGCACCGCCTGATGAGCCTGGGCCACGACCCGCTCAAACCCTGACGGACGCGGTGGTGCGGGGCCCCCACGGGCCCCGCACCTGGCGTCGTCCGCCGCGTCGGTCAACCGCCGCCCATCACCTTGCGGACGGCGTCCCTGGTACGGTCGACGACCGCCGCGACCGGCCCCACGGCGATGTTCTTCGGCGCCGTGTCGGTGCCGGGGTGCGGCCGGGTCGGCGCCAGTGCCTCGGCCGCCTTCACGGCACGGCCCAGGTTCTCCAGCTTGCTCTTGTCCGCGGCCTGCCTGAAGTACGCGAACTCGTGGCGTTCCTCGGCGTCGGCGTGCGCGAGGACGTCCTCGCGCAGGGCCGCGAACCGGTCGAGGAACTCGGGCGATTCGGGGTCCATGTCGTCGAGTTGCGCGAGGACCTCCTTGGCCTTCTCCTCCTCGGCGACGCGGTCCTTGACGACCTGTTCGCCGCCGTCGATGTTCTTGCGCGCGAAGGGGTGCACGACCTCTTCCTCTGCGGTCTCGTGCACCGCGAGCAGCCGCACCAGTTCGTGGAACGACGCCTTGCGCTCCTCCCCCTTGGTGGCGGTCACCTCCTCGAACAGCGCGCGGATCCTGACGTGTTGCTGTCGCAGCAGCTCCACCACGTCGTTCGGGTCCTTGGTGCCCTTGGTCTGGGACATACGCTGTGCCCTCCGTCTCGGGTGCGGAGCGGGCGGGTACCCGGGCGCCTGGTCGTTACGCGCCCGGCCCTCGGCCACCCTCGACATCCGGACGGGCCCGCCCCTGGACGAGACCTCCCGGGACGCGTCACGCCACGCGGTACTCCTCGATCTCCTCTCCCCTCAGCACCAGTCCGTGTCCCGGTCCGTTCCTGCCCGGCCGGACACAGCCGCCCGTCGGGTCAAGGACACCGCCGAAGAACATCGACTCCACGCGCACGTGGTCGTGGAACCACTCCACGTGCCGCAGGTTCGGCACGCACGCCGCGACGTCGGCGTGGGCGTGCGGGGCGCCGTGGGCCGAGACCTCCAGGCCGTGCGCCTGGGCGAGGGCCGCCGCCCGCAGGAAGCCGGTGGGGCCGCCGCAGCGGGTGGCGTCGACCTGGAGGCAGTCGACGGCGCCCGCGGTGATCAGGCGGGCGAAGTACGGGAGGTCGTAGCCGTACTCGCCCGCCGTGACGTCGCAGACGAGGGCGTCGCGGACCAGGCGCAGGCCGGCCAGGTCGTCGGAGGAGACGGGTTCCTCGAACCAGCCGACGCCCTGTGCGGCGAACGCCTCGCCGACCCGGACGGACTGCTTGCGGTTGTAGCCGCCGTTGGCGTCGACGTACAGCTCGGCCTGGGAGCCGACGACCTGGCGGGCGTGGCGCACGCGCTGCAGGTCGCGCTGGGCGGCCCGGCCGCACGCCTCGCCGACCTTGATCTTGACGCGGGGGATGTGCTGGCCGTGCACCCAGCCGCTGAGCTGGGCGGCCAGATGCGTGTCGTGGTACGTGGTGAAGCCGCCGCTGCCGTACACGGGCACGGCCTCGCGGGCCGCGCCGAGCAGCCGGACGAGCGGGACGTCCATGAGGCGGGCCTTGAGGTCCCACAGGGCGAGGTCGACGGCGGAGATCGCGCAGGACGCGATGCCGGGGCGGCCCGCGTTGCGGACGGCGCGGCACAGGCGGTCGTGCGCGGCGGGGATGTCGAAGGCGTCGAACCGGCGGACGTGCGGGGCGAGTTGGTCGCGCACGACGTCGGCGGCGGCCGGCGGCGCGTACGTCCAGCCGGTGCCGGTCTGGTCGGCGGCGTGCGCCTCGACCAGGACGGCGGTGGTGGTGTCCCAGGCGAGGGTGCCGTCGGCCTCGGGGGCGTCGGTGGGCACGGTGTAGGCGCTGACGTCGAGGCGCTCGACGGGCAGACAGGTGGTCGCGGTCTTCGGGGTGATCATCTGCGCACCGGGGTCTCGGGGGCGCGGCGGCCCGCGCGGGCGCCCTCGGTGAGATGGGTCGCCGCGCGGTCGGCGAGGGCCATGACGGTCAGGGCGGGGTTGGCGCTGCCCTGGGTGGGCAGCACGCTGCCGTCGGTGACGAGCAGGTTGCGGACCGAGAAGGACCTCAGGTCGGCGTCGACCACGGCGTGCCGGGGGTCGGTGCCCATGCGGCAGCCGCCGCCGAGGTGGGCGTAGCGCTCGACGGTCATGAGCTCGGTGGCGCCGGCGGCGCGCAGGACGTCTTCCATGACGGTGCGGGCGGCGTCCACGAGCAGGTCGTCGTTGGCGCAGCGGCTGTGCGTGAAGCGGGCGACGGGCAGTCCGTGCCGGTCGGTCTCGTCGGCGAGGCGGACCCGGTTGGCGGCCTGCGGCAGGAACTCGCAGAGCGCGCCGGCGACGGCCCAGTGCGGGTGGTCCCTCATGTAGGCGCGCAGGTCCGCGCCCCAGTGGCCCTGCGCGGTGACGTGCTCGGCCCAGGTGACGGGCAGCGGGGAGACCGTCTGGATCGAGAAGCCGCGCCGGTACGGCTTCGCCGGGTCGGTCTCGTAGAACTGCTCCGAACCGGCCTCGGGCGGCGGCCCCTTGTCCCTGCGGATCTCGTCCGCGAAGCGGCCCGCGGTCTGCGGTGCGCCCTGCACCATCACGTAGCGGCCGACCTGGTCGTGCTCGTTGCACAGACCGGAGTTGAGGAGCAGCCGCGGCGTCTCGACGGAGCAGCCGGCGACGGCGACCTGGCGGGCCCGCTGGAGGTGTTCGCGGCCGCCGCGGACGTACCGGACGCCGGTGGCGAGGCCGTTGCCGTCGGTCTCGATGCGGGTGGCCGTGCTGTCGGCGCGGATCTCGGCGCCGTGCGCGAGGGCGTCGGGGACGTGGGTGATGAGCGGGGACGCCTTCGCGTCGGCCTTGCAGCCCTGGGGGCAGGAGCCGCGGTGGACGCAGTGCGGCCGGGTGCCGAAGCGGCCGTCGGTGATGGCGACGGGCCCGACGCGCGCCTCGATGCCGAGGGCCGCGCAGCCGTCGAGGAGCACCTGCCCGGTGCCGCCGACGGGGTGTCCCGGGTGCGGGTAGGGGTGCGGGTCGCCCCAGGGCCAGTACTGGCCGGCGACGGGCAGTTCGCGTTCCAGGCGTACGTAGTGGGGGGCGAGGTCCGGGTAGTCGATCGGCCAGTCGACGCCCACGCCGTCGGTCGAGCGGGTGCGGAAGTCGGAGGGGTGCAGGCGTGGCGCGTAGAAGGCGAAGTGCCCCATCGAACCGCCCACGCCGCGAACGGAGTCGTTGGCGCCGAGCGGGACGGGGTGGTCGCCGTCGACGACGCGGGGTTCGTTCCGGTACAGGTGGTGGGAGCCCGCCTCGTCGCCGACCCGGTCGTGCTCGATGTCCCAGAAGGGGCCCGCCTCCAGGCAGACGACGCGCCAGCCGGCGTGCGCCATGCGCTGGGTGAGGACGCCGCCGCCGGCGCCGCAGCCGATGACGACGAGGTCGACCTCGTCGGAGTCGTCGAACGTCCGCATCCGGTCGACGAGGTGCCGGTCGAACCGTGCGTCGTCGTTCGGCAGCAGCCACGCCGAGGCGTTGCGGGCCTTCACGTCGCGCTGCGGCCGGGCGATCTCGCGCAGCGTCGCCCACCATCCGGTCATGGGTGCGGCTCCTCCCAGGGGTCGCGGGCGTCCCGGCCCAGCCGCGGGTAGCCGCGCGGGTGGGCGGGGCCGCCGAAGCCGATCTCGTCCCAGGTACCGGGGTGCGCGTAGTAGGCGGCGCAGGCGTAGCGGGTCCACAGGGTCCAGATGTGGGCTGCGGACAGGCCGTACCAGTCCTGGCCGGCGGAGCCGAGGTCCTGCACGTGGCGCAGCAGCCGGTACTGGTCGCCGCAGGTCAGTCCGGCGTAGCCGCGGCCCTCGTGGCGCAGGGAGGCGTCCGCGTCGAGGGCGGCGAGGGAGGCGCGCCAGGCGGCGCCGTCCTCCGGCATGTCGGCGAACCGCCAGCCGTCGGTGACGCCCTCGGTGAGGCGGGCGTCGATCGACTCCAGTACGGGGACCCGGGGTTCGCCCCACTGGGCGAGGAGCTGGTCGAGCAGCGGCCGGGCGGTCGCCTCCTCGGCCGGGGTGAAGAAGTGCAGCGGCGGGCGCGGTCCGAGCCGGGCGAGGACGACGCTCTGGGTGGCGCTGTCCCAGGTGTGCCGCTGTCCGAGGACGCCCCGGTTCCCGCGGGCCATGTCAGCGCTCCCTCCGCAGGACGGACGCGAGCAGGCCCGTGCCGCCGGCCATGCTCATGAGGAGCGGGGCGAACAGGGGCGGCCCGAGTTCGATGGTGCAGTGGGCCCTGCCCCGCTTCACCGGCCGCCGCCGTTCCTGAGCTGCGGCAGCACCTTCGTACGGTAGAAGTCGAAGAACTCCCGCTGGTCGGGGCCGATCTGGCTGACGTACACCCGGTCGAAGCCGGCCTCGGCGAAGGCGCCGAGTGCGGCGACGTGCACGTCCGGGTCGGGGCCGCACGGCACGGAGTCGGCCACCATCTCCTCGGTCACGAGGGAGGAGGCCTGCTCGAAGTGGCGTGGCGTGGGCAGGATCTGGCCCAGTTCGCCGGGCAGCAGCTGGTTGGCCCACAGGCCGTGCACGCGGCGCACGGCGGCGTCCCGGTCGGGTCCGTGGCAGACCTTGGTGCCGCCGCTGACGAGTTTCGCCCCGCCGCCGCCCTTGCGGAACTGGGTGACCAGTTCCTCGTCCGCGCCCATCGTGATGTAGCCGTCGCCGATCCGGGCGGCGAGCGCGGTGGCCTGCGGGCCGAAGCCGGAGACGTCGATGGGGACGGGCTCGTCGGGCAGCGTGTACACGCGCGCGTTCTCGACGGTGTAGTGCTCGCCGCGGTGGGTGACCTCGCCGCCGTCGAGGAGGCGGCGGACGATCCCGACGGCCTCCTCCAGCATCTCCGCGCGGACGTGCGCGGAGGGCCAGTGGCCGCCCAGGACGTGCTCGTTGAGGGCTTCGCCGGTGCCGACGCCGAACCGGAACCGGCCGTCCAGGAGGACGGCGGCGGTGGCGACGGCCTGGGCGAGGACGGCCGGGTGGATGCGCACGGTGGGGCAGGTGACGGCGGTCTCCACCGGCAGCGACACCGCCTCGGCGAGGGCACCGATCACCGACCACACGAAGGGGCTCTGGCCCTGGGCGTCGTTCCACGGGTGGTAGTGGTCGGAGATCCACAGGCAGTCGAACCCGGCCTGCTCGGCCATCCGGGCCTGCTCGACGAGTTCGTGCGGCCCGAATTCCTCCGACGCCAGGAAGTAGCCGTACTCGGCCATGAGTTCCTCCAGAGGACGGTGCGGGCGGTCCAGGGCCTGTCGGGTAACCCTCGGGCCGTCGGGGAAACCCCGCTCACACCGTCCCGACGAAGATCACCGCGAGCAGCGCGGCACCCGCGACCAGCCAGGCCACTTGATCGCCGAGGCGTCCGGAGTGCAAGCGCACCAGGGGGTGCACGAGGCGCCGTGCGCCCCACCCGGGCCGTCGCACGGCGAGCCCGGCGAGCGCCACGGCTCCCGCCGTGGACAGGAGGCCGAGGAGCACCCCGGAAACCGTCCACGCCGTGTCCGGCGGCGGCAGCAACCGCGGTGGTACGACGGCGGTGTCGAGCACCTGGGCGAGGTATCCGTCGCGGTCGGCGAAGGCGACCGCCGCCTCCGACAGCGAGCGGGCCGCCGCGGGCAGTACGCCCCAGGCCGCCGACGCCGCCAGGAGAAGCGCGGGCACGACGAGCATGGGCACGGGGATGCGGCGCCCGGAACCGGTCGTCTCCGGCTCCTCGTCCGATCCGCTGATCTCCTCGCGGGCTCCGGGTGACGGCTCCCCCACGCCCCCGAAGACCCGGAGGACGAAGCGCAGTACGGCGCCCCCGGTGACCGCGGACACGAGCACGTAGACGACGGGCAGCCACGGGCGCGTCTCCCCCGCCGCGTGCTCGGTGAGCGCCTTGCCCAGACCCGGGCCGAGCGGGGGCAGCCCGGCGAGCAGCAGCCCGCCGATCGCGAACTGCGCGCCCACCCAGGGGATTCGGCGGCCGCGCCCGTGCAGCTCGCGCTCGTCGACCGAGCCGAACCGGTCGAGGACCACCCCGGCCAGGGCGAACAGCGCGGCCTTCGTTCCGGCGTGCCCGGCGACGTAGACGGCCGTGCCGGCGGCGCCTTCGGGCGTGAGCACGGCGAGGCCCGCGAGGAAGAGTCCGGTGTGCGCGACGGTGGAGAACGCGAGCAGCCGTTTGAGGTGCCGCTGCTGCCAGCACATCACCGCGCCGACCAGCGCCGTCGCCGTGCCGAGGGCCACCATGACCGTCTCGTACACGGTCGTCGGTACGCCGCCGGGGCCCGCGAACACCACGGTGTGCACGCGGACCACGCCGTACACGCCGAGTTCGACCATCACGCCGGACAGCAGCATGCACACCGGGCTGGGCGCGACGGTGTGCGCGTCGGGCAGCCAGAAGTGGAAGGGCACGGACGCCGCCTTCACCAGGAGTCCGGCGACGACGAGGGCCGCCGCACAGGCCACGAGCGGGTCGGGTCCGCCGTGGCGCGCGTCGAGTGCGTGCCCGATCTGCGCGAAGCCCAGTTCACCGGTGCGCGCGTACAGCAGTCCGATGCCGAGCAGCATCACGTAGGCGGCGACGGAGTTGGCGACCCCGAAGGTCAGCGCGCCCTGCAGCGGACGGGGGTCCTCGATGCGATAGCCGGTCAGGGCGCACGCGGCGACGCCCATCAGTTCGAAGAACACGAACGCGTTGAACAGGTCGCCGGTGAGCGCGAATCCGCACATGCCCGCCTCGAAGAGCAGCACGAGCGCCGGGAAGACGCCGCCGTGCCGGCGCGGTGGTTCGCTGAAGTACCGCCAGGAGTAGGCGATCACGGCCAGCACGAGGACGGCGGCGAGCAGCGCGATGCCGATCCCGATCCGCTCGCCCACCAGCACGATCCCGACGCTCTCGCCGTGCCGGGGCCGCCAGCCGCCCACCCACGACACGGCCCGCTCGTCCCCTCCGGTGCGCGACCACAGGAGCGCGAGGACGCCGGCGGTCAGGGCGGCCGCCAGGGCGGCGAGCGCGTCCGCCGCGAGCCGCGGCAGCCATCGCCCGGCGGCCACGAGCAGCGCGGCCCCCAGCATCGGAACGGCGACCGCGAGGGGCAGCAGGGCTTCGGTGGGCGGCACGTGGGGTCAGCCCCGCAGTTCGCCGAGGGCGTCGGGGTCGGTGGTGCCGTGCCGTTTGCCGATCTGTACGACGAGGGCGAGCAGGAGGGCGGTCACGGTGGCGCCGACGACCACGTCGGTCAGGGCGAGGGCCTGGACGACCGGGTCGGTGACGGGGGTGTGGATCCCGGTGTCGCCGAAGACGGGGGCGGTGGCGTGGTCGCGGTATCCGACGGCGAGCAGCAGCACGTAGGTCGAGGACTGGGCGACCGACAGACAGCCGACGGTGTGGATGAGGTCGCGGCTGGTCACCATCCCGTAGAGCCCCACGAGCAGGATCCAGCCGGCGAACAGGTACGGCACCACGGTCACGTCCGCGCACCTCCTTCGTCCTCCAGCTCGATGTCCTGCTGGAGGAACTGGGCGATCAGGACGATCACCCCGGAGGCGACCTCCATGCCGACGGCCGCGTTCACGAGGGGGACGAGTCCGCCGGACGCCAGGTCGCGCAGGGTGCCGAGCGGCAGCACGTTCTCCAGATAGGCGCCGGCGACGAACAGCCCGGCGAGGCCGAGCACGGCGAACGCCCCGGCGGCCACCGCGTCGGCGGCGTCCAGGAACGCGAGGGGCCGCACCCGGCGCAGTGCCCGGTAGTCGGCGGCGATGTACGCCAGATGGAGTCCGGTGGCGAGGATGACGCCGCCCTGGAAGCCACCGCCCGGGGTGAGCTGACCGTGTGCCACGACGTAGCCGCCGCAGACCAGGACGACCGGCATCAGCAGCGCGCCGAGGAGGCGGACCGAGGGGAGGACCGCGGCCGGCCGGGCCGGGCGGGTGTGCTCGTCGCGGGCGCGGCGCAGCAGCACGGTGGCGCCGACGACCGAGGCGAACAGGAGGGACTCCTCGCCGAGCGTGTCGAAGCCGCGCTGGTCGAAGGTGACCGAGGCGACGGCGTTGGCCGTGTGCTGCCGCAGCGACGCCGCCAACGCCCTTTCCCCGTAGGGGTGTTCGTCGGACCCGAAGGGCGGCAGCTGGAAGCAGGCGGCGGCGAAGCAGGTACCCAGGGCGAGCGCCGCGCCGAGGAACAGGAGGATCCGGGCGCGTCGGCTCACCGCTCGTCCCGGCTGCCCCGGCGACGGGCACGGGTCTTACGGGCCGTCAGGAGGATCAGCAGCGGGGTCACCGCGGTCCCCACGGCGAGTTGCGACAGCGCGACGTCCGGCGCCTGGAACAGGGCGAACAGCACGGCCAGGAGCAGACCGAGCAGTGCCAGGACGGGGGCCTGGCGCACCGGGTCGCGGGTCACCGCCGCGCCGGTGGCCGCACAGGCGACGAGGGTGAGCAGCGTGACCAGGAGGACGTCGGAGAGGGTGTGGCTCATGAGGGTTCCTTCCACCCGGGCGCGGCCGCCTCCTCCTGCCGCGCCCGGGCCAGGGCCATGGTGGTGACGCTGCCGGCGAAGGCCGCGACACCCGCGATGAACAGGAGCTTCAGGGCGGCCCTGCCGGGTCCGGTCTCCACCGCCGACGCCAGGGCGACCAGCGGCAGGCCCAGTGAACTCGCCGGGGAGAGGGCGTGCAACCGGGCGAACGGGCGGGGCAGCACCACGAAGGCGAGGACCGACACCAGCAGCACCAGCGCGCCGGCCCCCAGAAGGACCAGCGCGCACACGTGCCGGATCGCCATGTCAGTCCTCGCCGTCGCCGTCGCCGTCCCGGCCGAGCGGCACGCACCGGGTGAACACCAGGACACCGATGGGCCCGAGCAGGGCGAGGACGAGTGCGAGATCCGTGTACGAGGTCCGGCCGACGGCCTGGGCGAAGGCCAGGAACAGCGCCGTGGCGACGGTCGAGGCGAGGGTCAGCGCGGCCGTTCGGTCCAGCGGCGAGCCGCGCAGGGCGAGGAGCGCGCTCGGGGCGAGGCCGCCGACGGCGAGCACCACGCACGCCCACGCCCACATCGTCATCTCAGGGCCCTCTCCAGTGCGGAGGGTTCGTCGACGAGCACGTGCGTGCGCACCTCGCGGTCGTCCCCGCCGACGACACAAGCCCCTGGACTCGCCGAGAGCAGCACGCACGCCCAGGCGTTCCCGACGCCGGGCGCGAGCCGCACCGTGCGGAAGGTCCCCTCGACCGGACGTCCCCGCAGCGTACGGACCACCGCCGCGACCAGACGGGCGGTGTCCGTGACCAGCGTGCCCGGCCAGGCCACCACGGCCCCGGCCCACCGGGCACCGCCGCCGATCCGCGCGCCGCCGGCCCGGCGCGCGGCGCGGGCGGCGACGCCCGCGAGGACGGCGACACCCACGCCCACTGCGATTTCCAGCGGTTCGACGGTGCTGATGAGAACGAGGTACAGAACGGTCGAGACAACTGTCCAGACCGTCAATTCGCGGATCAATTGCGACCTCTCCAAGGGGTTTCCCAAGGGGTTTACGGCACCGGCGTCCGGTTACTCACCAACGATACCAACGCGACCTCGATCCGCTCGCTGTCGTGCCACGGAGCAGGAATCCGAGCAGCCAGACGACCAGGACGGCCAGCGCCACCCACCACAGCAGTTTCACGGCGAATCCCGCACCGAAAAGAATCAGCGCGAGCAGCAGAACCAACAGGACAGCAATCACGATGAATACCTCCTCGGCACTTCGAGTCCCCAGAAATTTCCCTCATACACCGTGAGTTGAAGACGTGACTGATAATTCCCAGAAGAATCCGCCGGCCGACTCCGAGGACCGCAGGACGCGGCTCACGGTCCTGGTGGCGCTCGCCGCCAATCTGGTCATCGCCGTGGCCAAGGCGATCGGCGGACTGTTCGCCGGCTCGCCGGCGCTCCTCTCCGAGGCCGCGCATTCGGTGGCCGACAGCCTCAACGAGGTGTTCCTGCTCGCGGCGCTGCGCCGCAGCCGCAGGCCCGCCGACCGCAGGCACCCCTTCGGGTACGGCAAGGAGCGCTTCTTCTGGTCCCTGCTGGCCGCCGTGGGCATCTTCGTGATGGGCGGCTGCTTCTCGTTCTTCCAGGGGTTCGAGGCGCTGACGCAGGGGGGCGGGGAGGAGTCGCGCACGGGGTACGTCGCGGGGCTCGCGGTCCTCGGGGTGGCGCTGCTCGCCGAGGGCAGTTCGCTGGCCCGGGCCCTGCACCAGGTCCGCGCCCAGCCCGGCGAAGGCATCGGTTCCGACCCGGCGCTGCGCACGGTCGTCGCCGAGGACGGCACGGCGGTGATCGGGGTGCTCCTCGCCGCGGGCGGCATGGTGGCGCACATGGTGACCGGCGACATCGTCTGGGAGGCGGCGGCGTCGCTGACGATCGGACTGCTCCTGGTGTACGTCGCCTTCAGCCTGGGCCGCAGCGCCCGCGACCAGCTGATCGGCGAGGCCGCCGACCCCGAGCTGCACCGCGGTATCCGTGAACTGCTCACGTCCCAGCCGGAGATCGACTACCTGGCGGCGCTGCACACGATGCGCCTGGGTCTGCACTCGACGCTCGTCGCGGCCCGCGTCGACCTCGTCCCCGGCATCGACAGCGAGCGCCTGGAGCTGGTGAGCGAGCGCATCAAGCGGGCGGTGCAGGAGCGGTGGCCGGAGGCCGACCAGGTGTTCCTCGACGTCGTGGAGGCGCCGCGGCGGGTGCGGGACGAACGCCCCGCCTGAGCCGTCCCGAGGCGCTCAGCCGTGCTTGCGGCCCGGCAGGAACTCCTGGACCTTCGCCTTGAACCCCTGCTTGACGACGTCGGTGCGCTGCGGGTCCCCCTTGAGGATCGCCTCGGCGGTGGACTCCATCTGGTCCCAGGTGGCGTGCGGCGGGACGGGCGGCACGGACGGGTCGGTGCGGAAGTCGACGACCGCCGGGCCGTCGGCGTCGAGGGCGGCCCGCCAGGCGTCGGTGACGTCGTCGGGCTTCTCCACGCGGATGCCGGTGAGTCCCAGCTGCCGGGCGAACGCCGCGTGGTCGACGTCCGGGAGCTCCTGCGACGGCAGGAACGAAGGGGATCCGCCCATCGCCCGCAGCTCCCAGGTCACCTGGTTCAGGTCGCGGTTGTTGAGGACGCCGACGACGAGCCGCGGGTCGGACCAGCGGTGCCGGTACTTGGCGGCCGTAATCAGTTCGGCGAGGCCGTTCATCTGCATGGCGCCGTCGCCGACCAGCGCGACGACCGGGCGGTCGGGGTGCGCGTACTTGGCGCCGATGGCGTAGGGGACGCCACAGCCCATGGTGGCGAGCGTGCCGGACAGGGAGCCGCGCATGGTGCCGCGCATCGAGATGTGCCGGGCGTACCAGTTGGCGGCGGAGCCGGAGTCGGAGGTGACGATCGCGTCGTCGGGCAGCAGCGGGTCCAGGGCGCGGGCCACGTGCTCGGGGTTGACCGGGTCGGCGCTCAGCGCGGCGCGCCGCTCCATGACCTCGTGCCAGCGGGCGACGTTCACACAGACCTGCTCGTGCCAGTCCCGGCCCTCGTTGCGGTGCAGCAGCGGCAGGAGCCGGCGCAGGGTGGCGCGGGAGTCGCCGACGAGGTTCACCTCGTACGGGTAGCGCATGCCGATCATGTGCGGGTCGATGTCGATCTGGACGCCGCGCGCCGAGCCGAAGTCCGGCAGGAACTGGGAGTACGGGAAGCTGGACCCGATGGTGAGCAGCGTGTCGCAGTCCCGCATGAGTTCGTAGGAGGGGCGGGTGCCGAGCAGCCCCATCGCGCCCGTCACGTAGGGGATGAGGTCGGAGAGCACGTCCTTGCCGAGCAGCGCCTTGCCCACGCCGGCGCCGAGCAGTTCGGCGATCTCGCAGACTTCCCGCTGCGCGCCGGCCGCGCCCTGTCCGACGAGGATCGCCACCTTGTCGCCCGCGTTGAGCACGTCGGCGGCCCGTTCCAGCGCCTCCTGCGAGGGCTGCGCGGTCCACGAGCTGCGGTCGAGGCTGGAGGGCACCATCTTGAAGGCGTGCGGCGGCGGGGTGTGGTCGAGGTCCTGCACGTCACCGGGGACGATCACCGCCGTGGGCGCCCGGCGCGCGTACGCGGTGCGCACGGCGCGGTCGAGCACGTTCGGCAGCTGTTCGGGCACGGTGACGGTCTCCACGAAGTCGGAGGCGACGTCCTTGAACAGGGTGTGCAGGTCGACCTCCTGCTGGCAGGAGCCGCCCATCGCGCTGCGCGCGGTCTGCCCGACGATCGCGAGCACCGGCACGTGGTCGAGCTTGGCGTCGTAGAGCCCGTTGAGCAGGTGGATGGCGCCGGGCCCCGAGGTGGCGACGCAGACGCCGAGGCGACCGCTGAACTTGGCGTAGCCGACCGCCTCCAGGGCGGCCATCTCCTCGTGCCGCGCCTGCACGAACTCGGGCCGGTTGTCGGCCCTGCCCCAGGCGGCGAGCAGGCCGTTGATGCCGTCGCCCGGATAGCCGAAGACCTGCTCCACGCCCCAGGCGCGCAGTCGGCTCAGGATGTGATCGGCGACCTTGGTGCTCATGCCTGGGACCCTTCCGGTCGATGGGGACTGCCGACGGCCGGGTGACCAGCCACGGGCCCGGGAAACCCGGTTGGCGCGGCCCGCGCGGGGTACTCGGGGCAGCACGGCGGACCGGTCGACGCGAGGAGGGGCCATGGGCCTGGTGCAGGCGGGAGTGCTGGTGCTGGACTGCGCGGAACCGGAGGAACTGGCCGAGTTCTACCGGACGCTGCTCGACGGGGAGATCAGCTCGTCGCCCGGCAGCAACCGCATCGACGTCATCGGCGGCCAGGGCACCCGGATGGCCTTCCGCCGCGATCTGAACGCCGCGCCGGCCAGCTGGCCGCGCCCGGACGACTCCCAACAGGCCCATCTGGACTTCCTGGTGGCCCGGGACGACATGGACGAGGTGGAGCGCCAGGTCATCGGCCTGGGCGCGCGGCCCCTGGAGACCCGGGGCGCGCGCGGCCCCAACGAGACGCGGCTGTACGCGGATCCGGCCGGGCACCCGTTCGCGGTGCACTGCGCGAAGCAGCCCGCACCGAAGACGAACTGACGGTCAACGGGCTCATCCCTGAACGAAGTTCGCCCCGTGCGATCACTTCCGCCCGTATACGAACACACGTGACGCCCAAAAGGCTGTCCAGAAATGCGTCTACCGGCCCGATCCGATCGATTCCGGCCACAGAAAGGACAGATCATGAACTCCACGACGCGCGCTCCCCATCCGGCCGAGACCAAGCGCGAGGTCAAGGGCCGGATCCGCACCTGCCGCCCGGCGCGCCGCGACCGACGAGAACCCGCCGCGCCCGTCAACGACCGTGATCCGGACTGGAATCTGGTCCGCGGCGAGGACTGAGCGCCCCCTTCCGTCCCCATCGTTCCGGCATATGCTGTCGGTGCCGACGAGGGGAGGCGTTTGGCAATGCCCACCGCTGCACGGCCCAAGATCCTCGTCGTCGACGACCGCGACGACACGCTCTTCGCGATGGAGAGCGCCCTGGCTCCGCTGGGGTATCCGGTGGACCGCGCGTCGTCCGGCGACGACGCGCTCAAGGCGGTCCTGCGCGGCGGCGTCGCGCTGGTCCTGCTCGACGTCCTGATGCCCGACGTCAGCGGCTTCGAGGTGGCCCACTACATGGCGCGCCTGGAGCAGACGCAGGACATACCGATCATGCTCATCACCGGCGCGGGCCAGGACTCCGCGCTCGCCCTGAAGGCCTTCGAGCTGGGCGTCGCCGACTACGTCGTCAAGCCGGTGGAGCCGTGGGTGATGCGGACGAAGGTCCGCTATCTGTACGAGACGAGCCTGCGTCTGCGCGCACTGCGCGAGAGGCTCCGTGCGTACGAGAACGACGGGGAGGAGCACTCCGCCCCGCCGCCGGCCGTCGGGGACCACCCGCTCCCCCGGCCCGCCTGACCTCTTCCGCGATCCCTGGTGGCCATGGTCACAGCCGATCCGGACCACACACCTCCGTCATGGTTGTAGAGTACAACCTCGTTAAGAGTTGTATAAGCCAACCCGTGGAGGTTCCGCTCATGCCCGCCGTGCGCAATCCGGCGCTGCGTCACGTACTCACGATGATGCTCACCCCGATCCTGATGTGCGTCGGCATGGGCCTGGCCTACCTGGGCGCCTTCTCCTCGCCCGAGCCGCACCACATGCCGGTCGCCGTCGTGGGCTCCGGCCCGCAGGCCAAGGTCTTCGCGCAGACCCTGAAGGACGAGGCGGGCGACAAGCTCGACGTGCGCACCCTCGACGACCGGTCGGCCGCGATCGACCGGCTCATGACGCGCGACATCGACGGCGCCTACGTCCTCGGCGGCAAGGCGCCCGAGCTGATCGTGGCCGGCGCGGGGTCGGACACCACGGTCTCGGTCGTCGAGAAGGTCTTCACCCCGGTGGCGGCCCGGCAGGGCCTGCCGCTGACCGTCACGGACGTGGCACCGACCGTCGACGACGACCCGACGGGCCAGGGCCTGTTCTTCCTGCTCGTCGCGGTCA
This sequence comes from Streptomyces sp. KL116D, assembly GCF_030766975.1. NCBI lineage: Bacteria > Bacillati > Actinomycetota > Actinomycetes > Kitasatosporales > Streptomycetaceae > Streptomyces > Streptomyces sp. KL116D. The sequence goes on from NZ_JASERH010000138.1 coordinate 133,081, forward strand.
GCATCGGCTCGTACGCGTCGGTGGCCGTGATCGGCGGCGCCGGCGCGGTGCTGCGGATGCGCACCCGCGCCCTCCTCGTGGTCGCCGCCTCCGGTGTGGTCAGCCTGATCGGCGCCGCGTTCGCCGGCCCCGTCTTCCACCTGGCGCACCAGCACCTGTGGGGCCTGTGGGCGATGACCTGGCTGTACTCGGCCGGCATCCTCTTCATCGGCGTCGGCCTGCACACGTTCCTGAAGAAGTGGACGACGCTCGGCGTCATGGTGCTGTTCGTGATGCTGAACTTCACCAGCTCGGGCGGCATCTTCCGGCCGGACGTGCAGAACGGCTTCTTCGCCGCGCTGCACGGCTTCTGGAACGGCGCCGGCTACGTCGAGGGCGCCCGCAGCCTGCTGTACTTCGACAGCTACGACCTCGCCCGCAACGTCTGGACCCTGGTGGCCTGGCTCGCGGCCGGTCTGGTGGTCATCGGCGTCGCGAAGCTCGCCGAGAGCCGGCAGGAGCGGGCCCTGACGGCTCCCGCCGCCCCGGCGATGAGCGAGGCCGAGCTGACCGCGGAGGCGGACGAGGAGGCCGAGCAGGCCGTCGGCGTCTGACTGCCGCGTCCCGGACGTGACGGCGCCCCGCACCCGGTCGGGTGCGGGGCGCCGTCACGTCCGGGGTCAGACCCCGTGCGGGATGTTCTTGGCCCGGCTCCGGATCATGAACGCCTCGACGATCTCCACGACGCCCATCGCCACCAGCCAGCAGCCGCCGACCAGGGTGAGCACGGCGACCGACTCGAAGGGCGAGACGATCAGCACGACCCCGGCGAAGGCGCTGATCACGCCGAGGAAGATCTGCCAGCCCCTGACGGGCATGCCCGGGTCGGAGATCGCCGCGACCGTCTGCGTGATGCCGCGGAACAGCCAGCCGATGCCGATCCACAGGGCGAGCAGCAGGATCGACTGCGTCGCCCCGCGGAAGCAGAACAGGCCCAGCAGGATCGACACCGCACCGCTGATGAACGCCATCACCCGCAGCCCGGTCGTCACATGGGTGCCGAACGCGGTGACCAGCTGGAAGACACCGCTGACGACGAGGTAGACGCCAAAGAGGACGCCCGCCGCCCACAACGAGGCGCCCGGCCACACGAGGACGAGCACCCCGAGGATCAGCGCGGCGCAGCCCGCGAGCAGAACCGCCTGCCAGGCGGCACTGGCGAGTCTGCCGAGCGGGCCCTCGGGGGTGCGGGGCGGCTCGTCCCGACCGGTCGGCTCGGCCCGGTGCTGCGGATCGTACGGTGCTTGGGTCATGCTCCGACTGTTCGCCGGGGCACCGGGCGCCCGCCATCCGGACTGAGCCGGACGGGTGACGTCAGGAGGCGTCGCCGGCCTGCTCCTGCGCCTGATCCTGCTCCGGCTCCTGCTCCTGCTCCGGCTTCTTGTGCCGCACCGTGCAGACCAGTGCGTCGTCCTGCACGTCGGCCACGATCGTGTCGCCCGGTTCGGCGTCCCCGGCGAGCAGCAGCGACGCCAGCCGGTTGTCGAGTTCGGTCTGGATCGTGCGCCGCAGCGGGCGCGCGCCGAACTCCGGCTGGTGTCCGTGCGCGACGAGGAGCTTCTTCGCGGCGTCGGTGACCTCCAGCGTGATGCCCTGCCCGTGGACGCGCCGCTTGCTCCGGTCGAGGAGGTGGTCGACGATCTCGCCGAGGTCGTCCTGGGTGAGCCCGTGGAAGATGATGATCTCGTCGATCCGGTTGAGGAACTCGGGCAGGAAGCGCCCCCGCAGGTCCTGCATGAGATCGTCCTTGATCTCGGAGACGTCGCCCTGGTGCGCGAGGATCCGCTGCGCCCCGATGTTCGACGTCATGATGACCACGCAGTTGCGGAAGTCGACGGTGCGGCCCTGGGAGTCGGTGAGCCGGCCGTCGTCGAGGACCTGGAGCAGCGTGTTGAAGACGTCCGGGTGCGCCTTCTCCACCTCGTCGAAGAGCAGCACGCTGTACGGCTGGCGGCGGACCTTCTCGGTGAGCTGGCCGGCCTCCTCGTGGCCCACGTATCCGGGCGGCGCGCCGACGAGCCGGGAGACGGTGTGCTTCTCCTGGAACTCGCTCATGTCGAACCGGACCATGCGGTTCTCGTCGCCGAACAGCAACTCCGCGAGCGCCTTGGCCAGTTCGGTCTTGCCGACGCCGGTCGGGCCGAGGAACAGGAAGGAGCCGACGGGCCGGTTCGGGTCGCCCATGCCCGCGCGGTTGCGGCGGACGGCCTCGGAGACCGCGGTGACGGCCTCGTCCTGGCCGACGACCCGGGAGTGCAGGGCGTCCTCCAGCTTGAGGAGCTTCTCCTTCTCGGTGGCGGTGAGCTGCGAGACGGGGATGCCGGTGCGGCGCGAGACGACGTCGGCGATGTCGGACGCGGTCACCTCGACGACGCCCTCGCGGCGCTCCTCGATCCCGGCGAGCTCGCCCTCCACCTCGCCGATCCGCTGCTTCAGCTCGGACGCCCGCTCGAAGTCCTCGGCGGCGACGGCCTGGTCCTTCTCGCGGCGCAGTTTGGCGATGCGGTCCTCGCGGCTGACGACCTCGGTGGAGCGGCCGGAGCTGCGCAGCCGGACCCGGGCGCCCGCCTGGTCCATCACGTCGATGGCCTTGTCGGGCAGGAACCGGTCGCTGATGTAGCGGTCGGACAGCTCGGCCGCCGCCGTCAGGGCGCCGTCGCCGAACCTGACCTGGTGGTGGGCCTCGTACGCGTCGCGGAGCCCCTCCAGGATCTGCACGGTCTCCGCGACGGACGGCTCGGGGATGTTCACCGGCTGGAAGCGCCGCTCCAGGGCCGGGTCCTTCTCCACGTACTTGCGGTACTCGTCGATGGTGGTGGCACCGACGACGTGCAGGTCGCCGCGGGCCAGCGCGGGCTTGAGCATGTTGCCCGCGTCCATGGCGCCCTCGCCACTGGCGCCCGCCCCGACGACGGTGTGCAACTCGTCGATGAACAGGATGACGTCGCCGCCCGCCGCCTGGACGTCCTCGATGACCTTCTTCAGCCGCTCCTCGAACTGGCCGCGGTACTGCGCCCCGGCCACCATGCCGGACAGGTCGAGCGCGACGACCCGCTTGTCCTTGAGGGTGTCGGGCACCTCGCCCGCCACGATGCGCTGCGCGAGCCCCTCGACGATGGCGGTCTTGCCGACGCCAGGCTCGCCGATCAGGACGGGGTTGTTCTTGGAGCGCCGGGAGAGGATCTCCACCGTCTGCTCGATCTCCTCGGACCGGCCGACGACCGGGTCGAGCTTTCCGGCCTTCGCGTCCTCGGTGAGGTCGCGGCCGTACTCGTCGAGGGTCGGGGTCGCGCTGCCGCCCGATCCGGACGAGGCGGGCACGCCGTCGGCGCGGGCCGCCGCGTCCGTGGCCCCGCGCACCTGGTCGACGCCGATCCCCTGCGCCCGCAGCAGTCGCCCCGCGCCGGAGTCGGGGTCGTCGAGCAGGGCGCCGAGGATGTGCTCCGGGCCGATGTACGAGACGCCGGCGGCCTGGGAGCGGGCGTGCGCCGCGGTGAGCGTGCGCTTGGCGGCCGGGGTGAGTCCGGGCTGCGCGGAGGGTTCGCCGCTCTCGCCGGGAAGGATCCTGGCGATGGTCGCTGCGAGCGCGTCGGGGTCGACGCCGGCCTGCGCCAGCAGGGTGCGGGCCGGGTCGACCTGGGTCGCCGCCCAGAGCAGGTGCTCGGTGTCCAGGTCCGAACTGCCGTCCTCCACCGCCCTGTTGGTGGCCCTGCCGATGAGTTCGCGCGCCGAGTCGGTCAGCAACCGGCCGATCGGCACGCGCTGCACCTGCGGCGGCGCCGACCCCGGCGACATGCCGAAGAACCGGTTGAGGAGTTCCCCGAAGGGGTCGGGCGAGTCGAAGGGGGATCCGAAGGACATCGACATGGCGGGGTCTCCCGGTAGGACGTCACGGCAACCCCTTCACTGAAGCAACACCTCTCCGAGTACGCAAAGCGGAGGAAAGCAGCACAATGAGCCCATGACCGCAAACGCTCGCTCCCCCAGGCCCGGCCCGTTCCCGGTACGCCGCGTCTACGATCCCGCCGCCCCCGCCGACGGCACCCGGCTGCTGGTCGACCGGCTGTGGCCGCGCGGCGTCTCCAAGGAACGGGCGCACGTCGACGAGTGGCTCAAGGACATCGCGCCGTCGAAGGAGCTGCGCTCCTGGTACCACGAGGACCGGGACGGCCGGTACGACGCCTTCGCCGAGCGCTATCGCGCCGAACTGACGGAGCCGGTCCGCGCCGACCTCGTGGACCACGTGCGCGAGCTGGCAGGACGGGGCACCGTCACCCTGGTCACGTCGGTGAAGGACGTCGAGCACAGCCACGTCCCCGTGCTCGCGCGCCACCTCGAAGAGGCGTAGCTCAGGCCGCCAGGCAGACCGTGCCGCGCCCCTGCGCCGCGCTCGTCCCCCGCACGCCGACGACCGACGTGACGGCGACGGCCCTGCGCACCGGGGTCGCGCGCGTCAACTCGGCCTGGGCCAGCGTCAGTACGTCGACCAGGCCGAGCCCGAGGGCACCGGCCGCGGCGGCGAGCATCTCCGAGGACGCCTCCTTGCGGCCGCGCTCCACCTCCGACAGATAGGGCATCGAGATCCCGGCGACGTCGGCCACGTCCTGCAACGTGCGCCCCTGAGCGCGTCGGCGGCGGCGCAGCACGTCACCGACGACATGCCGCCACAGCGGCTCCTGGGCGGGCAGCGGACGGGGCCTGGGGGTCTCGTGGTTGCTCATCGGCACAGCGTAAAGGCGTTCGACCGGGGCCCGGGCGGGCTTCGCCGAGGGCGATATCCGTGAACCCGTCCCACTCCTGGCTCCGTTCCCGGCGCCGCGGCACGACGCCGTTGTGCGGGCCGATCTCGCGCCGGTCGGCCTCGCCTCGTGTCCGGGCCGCCGCCCGGGCGTTCAGAATTGCCGCATGCACAAGACTGCACGGGGCGCCGCGAGGCTGCCATGGAAGTGACTCTGATCGCCGTCGTCGGTGTCGCGAGCGTCGTCGCCGTCGCCGCGTTCTCCCAGCGCCTGGGGCTGGCCGCGCCGCTGAGCCTGGTCGTGGTGGGGATCGCGCTGAGTTTCGTGCCGGGCGTGCCGGTGGTGGAGGTGGAACCGGAGTGGGTGCTCGCCGGAGTGCTGCCGCCGCTCCTCTACTCGTCGGCCGTCAACATGCCCGCGCAGGACTTCCGCCGCGACATCAAGGCGATCGGCGGGCTCGCGGTGCTGCTCGTCGCCGCGTCCACACTGGGTGCGGGCTGGCTGGTGCACCTGCTGATGCCGGACATCGGGTGGCCGGCCGCGTTCGCGCTGGGCGCGGTGGTCTCCCCGACGGACGCGGTCGCGGCGACGTCGGTGGGCCGCAAACTCGGGCTGCCCTCGCGGCTGCTGACGCTGCTGGAGGGCGAGGGACTGGTCAACGACGCGTCCGCGCTGGTGCTGCTGCGCTCGGCGGTCGCCGCGACGGCGGGCGCCGTGTCGCTGTGGGGGGTGGCAGGGGACTTCGTGTTCTCCGTGGTGATCGCGGTAGCGGTCGGCCTGGTCGTCGGCGTGGTCAACGTCCGCGTGCGGGCGCTGCTCAACGACACCGTCCTCAACACGGCGATCTCCTTCGTGGTGCCGTTCGTCGCGTACGTGCCCGCCGAGGAGTTCGACGCGTCGGGGGTGCTCGCGGTCGTCGTGACCGGTGTGGTGACGGGACATCAGAGTCCGCGGCTGCTGCGGGCCCAGGACCGGCTCGGCGAGGCCATGAACTGGCGGACGCTCGCCTTCCTCCTGGAGAGCGCGATCTTCCTGCTGATGGGCCTCGGCCTGAAGACGCTCGTCGACGAGGTGCACGCGCACGAGAACGGACTCGGGGCGGGCCGGGTCATCCTCTACGGGCTCGCCGTGACGGCCCTCGTCATCGTCGTGCGGATGGTCTTCGTGGTCCCGCTCGTGGCCATGCTGCGCCGCGACGAACGGCGGGCCGCCGTGGCGAAACCGATGATGGAGCGGTGGCAGGAGCGGCTCGACACCTTCGACCTGGCCGAGCGCTTCGGTCCGCGCAAGCGGGCCCGGATCGAGCACCGCGTGCGCCGGACGAGCGCCGACATCGACTTCCGGCTCACCGAGACGCTGGGCTGGCAGGGCGGGGTGGTCCTCGCCTGGTCGGGGATGCGCGGCGCGATCACGGTGGCCGCGGCGCAGACCCTCCCCGAAGACACCCCGTACCGGGCACAGTTGATCCTGATCGCGTTCGTCGTCGCCGTGACCACGCTGCTGCTGCAGGGGCTCTCCCTGCCGGCCGTGATCCGGACCGTACGGATCCCCGGCGACGACCCGCGACGGCTGCACACGGAGTACGGGCAGCTGATCACGGAGATGTCCGCGGCGGCCCACGACTCCCTCGACGCGGCGGTGGCCGACGGCTCGGTCGCACCCGAACTGGCCGACCACGTCCGCGCGGACAGCCTGATCCGCCCCGCGAACGCCGACCCCGACGCCGACGAGCGGCTGCCCGCACCGGACCACGACGCCCTCGTGGCGGAGCGCGCCCAGTACCTGCGGCTGCGCCTCCAGGTCATCTCCGCGGAGCGCGAGGCCCTGCTCGCCGCACGCACCCACGGCACGTACAGCTCGCGCGCGCTCAGCGGCGCCCAGCACGTCCTCGACCTGGAGGAGGCCCGCCTGCAACAACTCGGCGACCGCTTCGAGGACTAGGGCCTGTCTCCCAGACGCCGCGGGGCCCGCCCTTCGGGCGGACGAAGGGACCTGGGAGACAGGCCCCAGGTGTCCGGCGGAGCCGCTCAGCCGAGCAGGTCCGCCACCATCGCCGCGAACTCGTCCGGTGTGGCCAGTCGGATGCCAAGGTCCTCGGCCTTGGCGCGCTTGGCTCCGGCGCCCTCGCCGGCGACCACAAGGCTGGTGTTCTTCGAGACGCTGCCGGACGCCTTGCCGCCGGCCCGCTCGATGAGTTCGTTCATCTCGTTGCGGGAGAGCTTCTCCAGCGGGCCGGTCATCGCCCCGGTCACCACGACCTTCATCCCGGCGAGCGGCCCCGCGGCCGCCGTGTCCGCCTCGTCCGCCGTCTCCTCGGCGGGCGGGGTCGCGCCGGGCTCGGTCATCATGAGGCCGGCGGCCGCGAGCCGGTCGATCTGCTCGGCGAGCTCCGCGAGTTCGGCGACGATGACCGGGGCCTTCTCCGCGCCGATGCCCTCGACGCGCTGCATGGCCTCGGCGTCCGCGGCTCTGATCCCGTCCATGGTGGCGAAGTGGCGGGCGATGCGGCGGGACATGGAGCGGCCGGTGCCGCGCACGCCGAGGGCGCACAGAACACGGGAGAGCGGTTGGGTCTTCGCCGCGTCGAGCGCCGCCAGGAGGTTGTCCGTGCTGGTCTCCCCCATGCGGTCGAGGCCGAGGAGCTGCTCGCGGGTCAGCCGGTCGAACAGGTCGGGCAGCGCGGTGACGAGTCCGGCCTCCACGAGCTGGACGACCCGGGAGTGCCCGAGCCCTTCGATGTCGAGCTGGCCGCGGCCCGCCGCGTAGGCGACGGAGGCGACCAGATGGCAGTTACGGCCCCGCTCGCACCGCCAGCGCTGCTCGCTGGCGTCGATGCCGGATCCGCACTGCGGGCACTCGGTGGGGAAGGTGATCTCGCGCTCGTCACCGGTGCGCAGGTGGGCCACGGGGGCCTCGATGCGGGGGATGATGTCGCCCGCCTTGTAGACCATGACGTGGTCGCCGATGCGCAGGTCGCGGCGGGTGATGTCGGCCGGGTTGTGCAGCGTCGCGTAGGTGACGGTGGAGCCGTCGATCTCGACCGGTTCGAGGACGGCGCGCGGGGCGATGATGCCGGTACGGCCCACGTTCCACTCGACGTCGAGCAGCTTGGTGATCTTCTCGACGGCGGGCAGCTTGAAGGCGACCGCCCAGCGCGGCGCCCGTGTGCCCGATCCGGCGCTGCGCTGGTCGGCGGCGAGATCGGCCTTGACGACGATGCCGTCGATCCCGAACGGCAGCTCGGCCCGCAGCGCGGCGATCTCCCGCACCCGGGCGACGACCTCCTCGACCGTGGTGACGACGACGCCGGGCACGTCGGTGCGCGCGGGGGTGCCGATGCCGAGTGCGGCGGCGCGGTCCATGAGCGCGCCGTGCGCGGCCTCGGTCAGATCGGTGGCGTCCTGCTCCGCGGTGCCGGGCAGCGGCAGCAGTCCGTAGCCGAAGAAGGTCATCGGCACGGTGTAGGCGCGGTCCTTGGCGCGCAGCGTGCCGGCCGCCGCGTTGCGCGGGTTGGCGAAGGGGGCGCCGCCGTGCTCGGTGCGCACCTCGTTGGCGTACTCGAACTGGGCGGTGGTCATGAGGACTTCGCCGCGCACTTCGAGCGTGGCCGGCTCCGCGAGTTCGCCGGGGAGGCCCTCGATGGTGCCGATGGCGTGCGAGACGTCCTCGCCCGCCGTCCCGTCGCCACGGGTGACGAGCCGGGTGAGCCTGCCGTGCTCGTACCGGGCGGCGATCGCCAGGCCGTCGAGCTTGGGCTGAACGTTCCAGCACGCGACCTCACGGCCGATCCGGCGCTCCACGGAGGCGGCCCAGGTGGCGAACTCCTCGTCCGAGAACACGTTGTCCAGGCTGAGCATGGGCGCCGTGTGCGGCACGTCGCCCTCGATCGCGCCGCCCGCGACCTTCCCCGACGGCGAGTCGGGCAGCACCTCGTCCGGATGCTCCGTCTCGTACGCGGTGATCGCCCGCACGAGACGGTCGTAGGCGTCGTCGTCGAGCGCGGAGGTACCGCCCTCGTAGTAGGCGGCGGCAGCGCGCGTCGCTTCCTGGACCGCCTGGGCGTAGGCGGTGGCGTCGGGCAGCACGGCGGGCACGGCAGAAGTCGTCGTCATGCCCTTCATCCTGCCTGCCACCACTGACAACGGCCGCTGACGGCGCCCGGCCGGCCGGGGCTACGACGCCTTCGGACGCTCCCAGTCGCAGGGCGGCGAGGGGAAGGCGTGCGCGTCGTGCTCCTTGAGGGCGACGCTCACCAGGCTCAGCAGCAGGTGCACGTCGGTGTCGCACTCCAGGAGCACGGTGATCCAGGAGTCACCGGGCCGGACCCGGATCGCGGTGTTGTGACGCAGTTGCGGAAGGAGCCGCTGCACCGCCGACGAGGTCAGGTACAGATCGGCACAGTCGTCGGCGTGGAAATGGACGAGTTCGTGGCCCGCCGCACCGAAGGCGTGCCCAACCGAGCACCGGGGCGGGCCACTTACCAGGTTCGGCCATGTCCCGAGTTCGGTCATGGCGCGCTGGGCCGCGGTCATACCCCCATCCTCGCGCACCCTTTACCTGATGGAAAACCCCCATCCACCCCCGCGTCCGCGCGACTTCCCTACAGCGGTCCGGACCCGAGGAGCTGACCGCCGTCGATGACGAGGGTCTCGCCGGTGATCCAGCGGGCGCCGTCCCCGGCGAGGAACGCGACCGCCGCGCCGATGTCCTGCGGTTCCCCGATCCGGCCCAGCGGCGTGGCCCCGGCGACGCGGGTCTCGTGCTCCTGCCAGAGCGCCTCGGCCATGCGGGTGCGCACGATGCCGGGGGCGATGGCGTTGACCCGGACCGACGGGCCGAGTTCCAGGGCGAGTTGCTTGGTCAGGTGGATCAGGGCGGCCTTCGAGACGTGGTAGATCCCGACGTCCTTCGCGACCGAGAGTCCGCCGATCGACGCCGTGTTGACGATCGCGCCGCCGTGCTCGCCCATCCACGTCTTCACCGCGAGCGACGTCCACAGGATCGGCGCCCACAGGTTGACGTCCATGGTCTTGGCGAAGCGGGCGTGGTCCTGCTCGACGACCGGCCCGTACGCGGGATTCGTGCCCGCGTTGTTGACGAGGACGTCGAGCCGCCCGTACGTCTCGACCGCGAAGTCGACACAGGCGCGGGCGGCGACCTCGTCGGTGGCGTGCGCCCCGAACCCGACGACGCCCTCGCCCAGTTCGCGGGCCGCCTCCTTGGCGCGGTCCTCGCTGCGGGACGTCACGACCACCTGGGCGCCGCGGTCGCGCAGGGCGGCGGCCGCCGCGAGGCCGATGCCCCGCGACGCGCCGGTCACCACCGCGACCTTCCCTTCCAGGGACGTCACCGCTCACCCCGCTCGGTCTCGCGGCGGCGCAGCTCGCGCCGGGCGATGGTCCGCTTGTGCACCTCGTCGGGGCCGTCCGCGAGGCGCAGCGTGCGCAGGTGCGCGTACATGCTCGCCAGCGGGAAGTCGTCGCTGACGCCCGCGCCGCCGTGCACCTGGATGGCGCGGTCGACGACCTTGAGCGCGACCTCGGGGGCCGCGACCTTGATGGCGGCGATCTCGGTGCGGGCCTGCTTGTTGCCGACGGTGTCCATCAGATGGGCCGCCTTCAGGGTGAGGAGGCGGGCCATGTCGATCTCGATGCGGGCCTCGGCGATCCAGTCCTGGATGTTGGCCCGGTCGGCGACCGGGGCGCCGAAGGTCGTCCGGGACTGCGCCCGGTCGATCATCAGGTCGAGGGCGCGCTCGGCCATGCCGATGGAGCGCATGCAGTGGTGGATGCGGCCGGGCCCGAGCCGCGCCTGGCTGATCATGAAGCCGTCGCCCTCGCCCGCGAGCAGGGCGGTGCGCGGCACCCGTACGTTCTCGAAGAGCACCTCGGCGTGGCCCTCGCGGTCCTGGTAGCCGAAGACGGGCAGGCCGCGCAGGACGGTGACGCCGGGCGTGTCGAGGGGGACGACCATCATCGACTGCTGGCGGAAGGCGGGGCCGTCGGGGTCGGTCTTGCCCATGACGATGAGCACCTTGCAGTGCGGGTGCAGGGCGTTCGACGTCCACCACTTGCGGCCGTTGAGGACGTAGTCGTCGCCGTCGGCCACCATCCGCAGCTGGATGTTGCTCGCGTCCGAGCTGGCCACGGCGGGCTCGGTCATGGCGAACGCGGAGGCGATCTCACCGTCGAGCAGCGGCCTGAGCCACTTCTCCTTGTGCTCCTCGGTCCCGAAGAGGGTGAGGACCTCCATGTTGCCCGTGTCGGGCGCGTTGCAGTTCGTGGCCTCGGGTGCCAGGTGGGCGCTGCGGCCCATGATCTCGGCGAGCGGCGCGTACTCCAGGTTGGTCAGGCCCGGGCCCCATTCGGGGTGCGGGTGGAAGAGGTTCCACAGGCCGCGCTTCTTCGCCTCGGTCTTCAGCTCCTCGATGACCGGCGGGTGGAAGTGCGCGTCCCCGGACTCGGCCATCTGCGCGGCGTACACCGCCTCGGCGGGGTAGATGTGCTCGTCCATGAAGGCGAGCAGCTTGTCCTGGTACTCCTTGGCCCTGTCGGACAGGTCGAACACGGGTCCTCCCACGGTCGTCTCGTACGGTCTCACAGCCGGCCCGACGGGCCCAGCAGCGCTTCCAGTTCGCGTGCCGTCGTCGCGGCGTCACGGTGCACGACCCCGGCGATGCCGAGCCGGGCCGCGGCCGTGATGTTCTGTTCGAGGTCGTCCACCATGACGGTCTCGCCGGGCGCCACGCCCAGGCGTTCGCAGGCGATGGCGTACGCGCGGCGCGAGGGCTTGCGCACGCCGATCTCGCCGGAGACCGTGACGGCGTCGAACATCGCGGGCAGGTCGAAGCCCGCGTAGCAGTCGTCGCCGAGGGAGTTCGAGAGCAGGCCGACGCGGTGGCCGCCGGCGCGCACCTTCGCGACGAGCGCGACCATGTCCGGGTCGGGCCGCAGCCGGGCTTGCAGCCGGCCGACCAGGCCCGGCCGCCCCCCGGCGGTCACGCCGTGCGCCCGCAGCCGGCGCGCGAGTCCGTCCTCGAACTCCCGCTCCCCGATCCGCCCCTCCTCGTGGTCGACGAGCAGGGCGCTGCTCTCGGGATCCTTCGACAGCATCCGCAGCAGCAGTCCGGGCTCGCCGCCGAGTTCCCGGCTGACCTCCGCGAACGCGGCGACCACGCTCGTGGTGAGGACGCCGCCGAAGTCGAAGAGCACCGCGCCGCGCGCTCCGTCGGTCGTGGTCATCGCACCGCCTCCTGGTAGCGGCGCATGCCGCGCAGCCACCGGTCATAGTCGCTGCCCTTGCGGCGGTAGAAGTCGAGCACCTGCGGGTGCGGCAGGACGAGGAACGGCTCGTCGCCGACCGCCGCCACGACCCGGTCGGCGACGTCCAGCGGCTGCAGCAGCTCACCGGAGTCCAGCACGGCGCGGGCCGCGGCCCGCTCGACGGGGTCCGCGGACCGGGTGCCGGCCATCAGCAGCTCGGTCTCCACGCCCTGCGGGCACAGACAGCTCACCCGCACGCCCCGGTCGCCGTACGTCACCGAGAGCCACTCCGCGAAGGCGACGGCGGCGTGCTTGCTGACGGAGTAGGTCGCGGAGCCGATCTGGGTGAGCAGGCCGGCCGCCGACGCGGTGCTGAAGAAGTAGCCCTCGCCGCGCTCCAGCCAGCCGGGCACGAGGAGCTTGGCGGCGCGCACGTGCGCCATGACGTTGATGTCGAGGGCGCGGCTCCACTCCTCCTCGCTCGCGTCGAGCCCGGCCCCGCCGCCGATCCCGGCGTTGGCGAAGTACAGGTCGACGGGTCCGAACCGCTCCTGCGCCGCGTCGATCAGCTCGCGCAGGTCGTCGGCGTCGGCCGCGTCGCCCGCCCGGCCCGCGACCCGCTCCCCGTGCGCGCCGGCGAGCCGCTCGACCGTCGCGTCGAGGCGCTCCGCGTCCAGGTCGGTCAGCAGGACCCCGCCGGCCCCCGCTTCGAGGAGGCGCTGGGCGACGGCGGCGCCGATGCCGCCCGCCGCGCCGGTGACGATCGCGACCCTGTCCTTGATCCGCATGCCCCTGCCCACTCCCTCGCTCGGCTCGTTCCAACGTACTTGAATCCGGGTTCAGGTTCAATGGCCGGATCCGCGCACACGGGCCTTGAGCCCACGCCGCGCCTCTGTATATTTGAACCCAACGTCAGGTTCAACACTCTGAACACGGCCGCGACCAGCGGGTGTTCACCTTCACCGTCAGGGCGATTCCAAGGAGTTCGCACATGAGCGACCAGCTGCCGAGCACGGAGTGGGAGAAGGTGGCGGCCCGTGACGTCACCACCAACGGCATCACCCTGCGGGTCCACGAGCACGGCCCGCAGGACTCGGGCAAGCCGCTGGTCGTGCTCTGCCACGGCTTTCCCGAGCTGGCATTCTCCTGGCGCCACCAGGTCCTGGCGCTCGCCGAGGCGGGTTACCGGGTCATCGCTCCGGACATGCGGGGCTACGGCGGGAGTTCGCGGCCCGCGGATCCCGAGGCGTACGACGCGCTGACCCTGTGCGCGGACCTCGCCGGGCTGCTCGACGCAGTCGGTGCGGACGACGCGGTGTTCGTCGGTCACGACTGGGGCGCGTCGGTCGTGTGGCACATGGCGTGGGCACACCCGGAGCGGGTGCGGGCGGTCGTCGGGATGAGCGTGCCGGTGACGCCGCGCTCCCCCGCCCCGCCGCTGCCGATCATGCGCAAGCGGCTCGGTGACGACTTCTACATCGTGTGGTTCCAGGAGCCGGGCGTCGCCGACCGGGCGCTCGCGCGGAACGTGCGCAGGACCCTGGTCACACGGGAGATCTACTCCGCGCAGTGGGCGGCGAGGCCGGACGAGCGGTTGGCGCCGCCACGTTGGCTCGGCGACGAGGAACTCGCCCACTACGTGAAGACGTTCGAGGCGACGGGCTTCACCGGCGGCCTCAACTACTACCGCAACATGGACCGCACCTGGGCCCTGACGGAGCACCTCCAGGACCGGACGATCGACTGCCCGGCACTGTTCGTCACCGGTTCCAAGGACCCGGTCGGCCGGTTCATGCCGGACGACAAGATGGAGCGGGTCCTCACCGACCTGCGGGGCCGCGTCGTCCTGGACGGGGCCGGCCACTGGATCCAGCAGGAGCGTCCGCAGGAGGTCAACGCCGCTCTGCTTGAATTCCTCGCCGGGCTCGGCTGATAGCATCCGCAGCTCAGCCTGTGAGTGCAGGCGTTGCTCGTACCCGTTCGAACGACAGTGGATGGACCGCCTTGGCTGCCCAGGCCCCGGCCGCTGACGGCGGCCAGAAGCAACCGATCACACCCCGCAGCGCCCGCGGTGTCAGGACGCGCAACGCGCTGGTCGTCGCCGCGCGCGAGGTCTTCGAGCGCGACGGGTACCTCGACGCCCGGATCACCGACATCTCCAAGGCCGCCCACGTGGCGTCGGGCTCGTTCTACACGTACTTCAACAGCAAGGAAGAGATCTTCGAGGCGCTCGTCGAGCAGGTGCAGGAGGAGATGCTCCACCCGCACCTGCGCGAGCGCACCGGGATCACGGACCCGCGCGAGATGATCGACGCGTCCAACCGCGAGTACCTGCGCGCGTACAAGAAAAACGCCCGGCTGATGGCGCTGTTCGAGCAAGTCGCCCAGATCGACGAGAAGTTCAAGCAGCTGCGCATCGAGCGGGGCAACGCGTTCGCCCGGCGCAACGCCAAGCTGATCCGCTCGCTCCAGGAGTCGGGCCAGGCGGACCCGGACCTGGATCCGCTGGTGACGGCCCACGCGCTGTCGGTGATGGTGAGCCGCATGGCCTACCTGGTGTTCGTGCTCGGGCAGCGGATCCCGTACGAGAAGCTCGTGACGACGCTCAACAAGATCTGGGAGAACGGGCTTCAGCTCAGGCCCGAGGCGCCCCGGACCCCCGCGGCCCCGGACGCTCCCGGCGCGCTCGACGACTGATCCGCCCGGGCGGCGCGGCGGTCCAGGATCTCCAGGACCCGCTGCCCCCAGCCCAGCATCTCCTCCTCGAAGGAGATGCCCGCCATCAGCGTCAGGTACGGGCCGATCCGCTCGCCGTCGGCGAGGAACTCCTCCTCGCCGAGCCCGCCGAGCAGATGCCGGCGCACCCGCTCGTAGCGGGCCATCTTGCCGCGCGCCCAGGCCATCCGCTCCTCGACGTGCGCGCGCACCGCGTCCAGGTCGCCGACGTCGACGGCCTGCACCTTCACCATCAGTTCGTCGCGCATCGCGGTGGGCTTCGGCTGTCGCGCCGTGAACGCGGCGAGGTCCGCGCGGCCGGCCGCGGAGAGCGTGAACATCCGCTTGTTGGGCCTGCGCTCCTGCGGGACGACGCGGGCGTCGATCAGCCCCTCGGCGGCCAGCCGGTCCAGCTCGCGGTAGAGCTGCTGAGGCGTCGCGGCCCAGAAGTTCGACACGGACACGTCGAAGATCTTCGCCAGGTCGTATCCGGACGACTCGCCCTCCAGCAGGGCGGCGAGGACCGCGTACTTCAGAGACATGTGGACACCCTACAGCGATGCGATTACTCTCGTCCGCACCTATTCAATTAGTTGCCTATCAAGGTGGCGTGGCGAAGGCGAGGTGGCGGGCATGCATCCGTTCCGTGCGGCGGTGGAGAAGGGCGACATGGCGGCGGTGGAGGACCTGCTGGCCGAGGACGTGGTCTTCTCCAGCCCGGTCGTGTTCAAGCCGTATCCCGGCAAGGCGATCACGTCGGCGATCCTGCGCGGCGTCGTCCGGGTCTTCGAGGACTTCCGGTACGTGCGGGAGATCGCCGACCCCGGCGGGCGGGACCACGCGCTCGTCTTCGAGGCGCGGGTCGGCGACAAGCAGATCACCGGCTGCGACTTCCTGCACTTCGACGAGGACGGCCTGATCGACGACTTCATGGTGATGGTCAGGCCGCTGTCGGCCGCGCAGGCGCTCGCCGCGGCGATGGGCGCCCAGTTCGACCGGATCGAGCGGGAGGCGGCGGAGGCCGACGGCGCCTGACCGGAGTCCGCGCCGCTCGCCGCCGGGCCGCGTCGGCTCAGCGCAGGTCGTCGTCCCCGGCGAAGTCCGCCAGTTCGAAGACGACCTCGCCGGAGTCGGCGCGACTGTCGCCCACGAGGCGCACGGTGGCGCCGACCCACACCATGTGGGGGGCGGTCCCGACGATCCGGCAGGGCACCACGAAGTCCTCGGGGAACCGCACGAGCGACTCGTTGCGCGCCACTCCGGTGCCGCGGTGCACGACGCGGGACTGGACCACGATGCCGGGGCCCGCGCTGTGCTCCGTGCGCAGGTCGCTCGACGCGCACACCGGACACAGCAGGCGCCGGAAGGACGCGGTGCCGCACCATCGGCAGCGCTGGTAGGCGAATCCCGTGTCCGCGTCCGCAGGCGCCATGACCCCTGCTCCGGCCCCGCTCCCGGACATCCCCCACGTCATCGACATCGCCTGGCCTCCCGCGCTCGCCCGGTGCGCGCCGGGCTGCGGCCTCGGCACCTCCGCAGCGTATGACACTGAGTGCCGCGCGGTAAAGACACCGAGTACCCTCTACTGCCGTTCAGTCCTTGCGCAGGGCCGATTCCACCTGCTGGATGACGCGCCACATGGGGGCACCCTTGGGCGCGACCATGACCACGACCTCCTCGGGCGACGCGGCGGGCGCGGGCTGCGCGGCCGTCTCGCCCCACACCTGCCGGACGAGTCCGAGCGCGTGGTCGACGGGCTCCTCGGCGTCACCCTCCCCACCGGACCGCAGCCACGCCCGCAGCCCGTTGTTGTGCGCGGCCACCACCGAGGCGGCGACGACCTCGGCGCGCAGCGCGCCGTCCGCCGCACCGGCCCAGCGCAGCCGCAGATACCCGGCGAGGGTGCGCTCGTAGCGTCGCACGACGGACAGTTCGTACGTCCGCAGGCCGGGCACCTCACGCGTCAACTTGTAGCGCTGGACCGAGAATTCGGGGTTCGCCGCGTACATCCGCAGGACGAGCCGGGCCGCGTCGCACACCACGTCCACGGCGTCGCTCTCGTCGCTCGCGGCGTCGAGGAACGCGGTCATGTCGGCCAGGCAGCTCTCGTGGTCCGGGAAGACCGCGTCCTCCTTGGACGGGAAGTAGCGGAAGAACGAGCGCCGTCCGACGCCGGCCCGCGCCACGATGTCGTCCACGGTCGTCCGCTCGAAACCGCGCTCCAGGTACAGCTGGAACGCCGCCTCGGCCAGCACCTCCCGCATGGGCGCCTTCTTCTGTGACCCGTTGACCTCGCGTGCCTCGCTCATGCCGGGAACGTAACACCGCGCGCACCGGTTTGGCACTACGTACCTTTACTGAGGGTACTGAGTGCCATATCGTGGGTTCACCCACCGCCAGAGCGAGGAGA
>NZ_JASERH010000139.1:0-23447 GCF_030766975.1 Streptomyces sp. KL116D
AGTAGCTTCGTTCAGTTTCAAGTTGGGTGTTTGCCGTTTTCGCATTTATCGTGAAACGCTTTCGCATTTTCGTGCGCCGCTTCACTACTCGTGTACATCTACGACCGCTGGGCCGCAAGACCGAAAGCTCACGAGGCCACCGCGACCGGCACCCTGCGCGCAAATGGGTCTACGACACCATCAGCGGGGCCAAGGGTCAACTTTCGCCGAATCCACCCGCCTACATCCCGGCTGGAAACGCCTACACCAACAAGGTCACGGCGTACGACAATCTCTACCGTCGGCCAAGACGGCCACCCGTCATCGCCAGCGAGGAGCGCTCGCGCCGGCACCTATCAGACCGGCGCCACCACCACAAGCCCTCCGGTGCTGACCGCCAGCTGAAAACCTACTCCGCCGCAGGTGCCTGCCCGGCGCGCGCGCCTGCGGCTACGGCAGGCAAAACCCTGCGCCTGACCCACTCCGTCTACGGCCCAGGGGCATGACCACACCAGCGTCAGCTACTCCTGACCGGCAAGCCCCAGGGTCTACCAAATGGGCCTGACTGGCTCGGCGCAAGAGGGCCCAGGTCGCAGCACCTACCGCACCCAGCGGCTGTCCAACACCCGCGTGGACCGCACCGATGTCGCCGGCGTCGACCGCAGCCTACCTACGGCTACGACGACAACGGCAACATCCGCTCCATGTCGGACGTCAACCGCGACGGCACCGACGCAGTGCTTCAACTACGACTACCCTCAACCGGCTCTCCGACGCCTGGACCCAGAACACGACCAGCTGCGCCGCCGCCCACCAGTGCTCAGATCGGCGGTACGGCTCCCGTACTGGCGGTCCTACACCTACGACGCGTCCGGCAACCGCAAGACCGAAACGCAGCACAGTCCCACCGGTAACACGGCCCAGGACATCAACCGCACCTACACCTACCCCGGCCCCGGACAGGCCCAGGCTCACAGCCTGAAGACCGTCCACCAACAGCTCGTCGGGCACCGCACCGACCAGTACGCCTACGACACCACCGGCAACACCACCGCCCGGCCCGGACAGACCCTCCAGTGGGACGCCGAAGGACACCTGGCCAAGGTCACCGAGGCAGCAACACCACCAGCTACGTCTACGACGCTGACGGCAATCGCCTCATCAGCCACACCCCTTCCAAGACCACCCTCGACCTCAGCCACACCGAAGTCACCCTCGCCAGCGGCTCCACGCACACCGAAGGCCACCCGCTACATCGACCTCGGCAGCGGTCAGACCGCCGTCCGCAACGACGACGGGACCTTCACCTTCACCATCGGCGACCACCAGGGCACCGGCCAACTCGCCATCAACGCGGCTGACTTGGCCTGACCCAGCGCCGTACCCAGCCCTTCGGATCCCCGCGCGGTACCGAGCCCACCAGCTGGCCCGGCAGCAAGGGCTTCGTCGGCGAGCACCAACGACACCGCGGACACCGGCCTCACCCACCTCGGCGCCCGTGAATACGATGCGACCACGGGCCGCTTCCTCTCCGTCGACCCGCTGTTCGAACTCGACAAGCCGCAGACCTTCGACGGCTGCGCTACGCCCTGAACAACCCCGTCACCAACGCCGGCCCGGCGGCCTCGGCAACGCCGACTGCATGAGCGGCGTCGTCAGCGGCTGCCACGGCGGACTGCCGGTCCCGCACATCCGTCTACCACGTGGACCGCGAGAACAAAGCCGCCGGTCAAGCAGAATGCAACTGGCGGGCAGGAGAGAAAGACCGGCAAGGACCTCAGTAACGACGGCAACATCACCCTGCTCCCCGGCGTCAATATCCCCGAGGGACTGGGGGCAGGCCGACAAGTTCATCACCGTCTTCTACGACCGTCTCAACTACCTCAGCAGCGGCTACGGCCTCGACATGTACCTCGACCATCGAGACGAGTCGATCGCCACGACGGACATAGCTCAAGCCCTGCTCGATGCCTGCCACGACACCGGATGCCCTGGCAAGAAGGCGCTCTTCTTCAGCTGGGCTTCAAGCGTCGTCGTCGACGGCGTCGCTGAAGGCGGCTCCTTCAAGGCAGGCCGGGAAAGCGCCCGCAACAGCGGCAAGAAGTCGAAGTCGAAGAAGCCGTCCGGCTGCAACTGCTTCTCGCCGGCACCGACGTCCTCATGGCCGACGGCACCACCAAGGACATCGAGGACGTAGGGTCGGCGATCAGGTCCGCACCACGGACCCGGAGACCAGCGAGACTCGATCCCGCAAGGTCACCCGCCTTATTCATGTCGACAGTGACAAACACTTCAATAGGCTGTCCATTACCACCCCGGACGGCATTGAGCAACTGACCGCCACTGAGGAACATCCCTTCTGGTCACCATCCCAGAACGAGTGGGTGGTCGCGAAGGACCTCAAAGCCGGGATGACGCTTTCTGACGGCCAACGGCGCTACCGTCACCGTCACCGCCAACAAGACCTTCACCCGGCACGTCCGCACCTACAACCTCACCATCGACGAGCTGCACACGTACTATGTGCTGGCGGGTGAGACGCCGGTTCTGGTCCACAACAGCAACTGTCCGTCGGCTCTCGCCAGAAGCAAGATCAGCATGTTCTCGGGACGAGGGAATACGAAAAGCGGATCGAGAATGGCACGCCTACGTCTGCGTTCGCGAGTCGGAGCGAGGCGGATGCCTATGCGAAGCATGCTTGGGAAAATGGAACTCCGGTGCCCGGCCGTCCGAATGTTCGTGACTATGAGTACGGGCTGCCGGTAGAAGGGGGCCCAAGGGTGGCTGGCAGACCAGAGTGCGAGTTCACATTGATCAGTCCGGAAAGGTTCACGCCCATCCGGTTGGTCGCGAGTACGCTGATTAGCGGAGAAAGGGGAAGAAGTTCGTGAGAGCGAGAAATCCTTGGCCCTGGCGGGAGTGGGATCTTCTGCTGCAGGATATTCAGACCGCGTACGAGAATCCCTGGTGACGCCCAGGAGGGCTTTTGCTCTGACTGCTACGCGGCGCCAGCCTTACCGCGATCTAGTTGAGGATCTGGCTGGCATTGCAGATCTAACAGACGACACGGACATCAACTGTGACGTATGTTTCAGCTATGTCGTCGGGTCGCGACCGCCGTATTTCATTCGACTCTCGATGGTCGGGGCATATGCCGCTTTCGCGAGAGTGAACCCTTCCGGGGGTGCGGAATTTATTTTTCCGGGTGAAGCTCCCTTGTCGGAATATAGCGCGACGTGCTCCGATTGTTTGAGGTGCGCCGTATCCGTGTTCTGTCGAGAGATCAGTTGAATGCGGCCATCGATCTGAAACTGCCGGAAATCGAGCATGTGAAAGTCTATAATGCTCTATTTTCGCCAGAGGAAGAGATGCCCTAAAGGTTTCGGCTAAGTGTAGGTAAATCCTCGGCACTTGCCCAGGCTACCTCTGTCAATAGTTCCGGTAGAGGGTGGATTGTTGCGGCGAGTGTCTCACCCTTCCTTGCCGGTCCGGAGGTGACTCTCGCCAGCGAGACGTAGCTCGATGGTAAGAGTCCAACCTCGATCCTTCGTGACGGCCCGTCGGATTATCCGACGGGCCGTTTCGGCGTCGTGGCTGGTTGCGGGTGTGGTGAGGGGCCGAGCGACTGCGGCGGGTGGGTGCCGGGGTTCCACGATTTCCGACCGGGCGACTTCGTCCCGGCGGTCGATCGCGCCTGGGCGCTCGTATGCTCCTTCGTCCAGACAGGGAGCTCGAAGATCTGGGCGAGTGGTCCGAGTTGTAACCGCACACGCATCACCAACCGAGACATCGTCTGAGTGCCGCCCGGCCGCAATCAGACGTCTGCGGTGCCGCCGTGCTCGTCGATCCAGGACTGCGGGATCAGAGCGCTGCCGTCGCGCCAGTTGTAGCGCACACGATCCTGGAACCACGCCTCCGGCAGGTTGGCGTGGTCACTGACGATGATCTGCAGACCGCCCCGCAGATCGGCGACCACATCCCGCATCAGCTCGAACAGACGCCGCACCGCCTCGCGGTCCGCGTCCAACACCGCCGTGCCGGCCTCCTTGGCCGCAACGTCCGAGGGGTAGTACGGCTGGGTGGGCTGGTCGAGCATCAGCATCCGCGGCACCGGTCGTCGGTGCGCCACGAAGTACTGGTGCAGCGCCAGATGGGCCACCAGATGGTAGCCGACCCAGTTCTTGCCGCTGCCGATCCGCATCAGCTCGGCCACCCCCCTCGTCGGAGTCTGTGGCGGGTGCTGTGGTTCGGTGGTAGGCGGGGTGTTGTGACCTGGTGTTTCTTTTCTGGATGGGGATTTGGGGGCTCAGTCGGGTGTGTGGTGAGGGGCGAGGGCCGGGCCTGGCGGCGGTTGTTCGGTTTGGGTGTTCAGGGGTGTTGAGCAGGGCTTTCGTGTGTGTATGGGATTGATCTTGGGTTTGTTGTTGATCGGGGGTGGCACACAGGGAGGTAGCGGTGTCGGGGGGCTGATCAGGGATGTGCTCGGAGGTAGGTGGTCAGCGGGTCGTTGGTGCTGAGGGGAGAACCGGGCCAGGCCGAGTCGGTCACCGATCACGCCGATGGCGTCGTGAACGAGGCGTGTCTGGTGTGGGTGGGGAGGGTGGCCAGGGTGCGGGCGAGCGTGACGGTTTCAGGGTAGGTCACCAGGTCGCGGGCTAGGAGCACGGTTGATGCGTTTCCTGCACGACCCAACTGCGGGTTGCTGGTGCCGAGTTGGTGGAGGCGGTGGTGCCATCGGTGGGTGAGGTGGTGTTGCTGGTTTGGTGCGCAGTCCGTCGGGTGGGGATGCGGTGCTCCGGCTCGTCGCGGACGGTCAGCGGAGCCTGGCCCTGGCGGGCGTGAGGCGCTCACGGATGGATGACGCCTCGGCGGAGGCCGTAGAGGTCCTGGAACAGTGCCAGAAGGTGGCGGAAGTTCGCTCGATGGCCGAAGCCATTCAGCGTGAGGCGCAGCTCCGCGAGTGGGTCACCGACTGGAGACGGCGCTCGCCGACACCCTGATGAGGCTCAGCGGCACGAGGCCCGCGCAGCAGTACGCGGCCGAGGTCGTCGGGATCCAGGCACGCGCCCGCGGCAGCGTGCACCGGCTGGCGGCACTCGCCGACTGCGAGTTGCGGGCAGGCGCCGTTGACCAGGCGGCCGCGACGGCGGAGCGGATGCTCGACACCGTGCAGGGCATGGAGTCCCACCGCCTGCACGACCGGCTCTCGGAGTGCGCCGGAACCTCGCGGGCACCGGCAGCCGCTTTGTGCGCGCCATCGTCGGCCGGCTCGACGATCCCTTGCGGATCCGCTGTAGCTCCCTGTGGTCGGATGGGGAGACGTACCCGATGGGAGGCGACAGCGTGTCTGTGTGGCGCAACCTCGGCGAGCGCACCGTGTGCGAGAACCGGTGGTGCACCGTGAACATGGCCGATGTGGAGTTGCCGGACGGGCGACACCTCGACCACACGGTGATGCCGGCTGCGCCCGGTCGCCGTGGCCACAGTCGTCAACGGCGCGAACGAGGTGCTGCTCCTGTGGCGGCACCGGTTCATCACCGGCGCATGGGGGATATGAACTCCCGTCCGGCGGGACCGAGGAGGGCGAGGATCCGCAGCCACGCAGCCGCGCGTGAGCTCGAGGAGGACGGGATGGCGGCGCGGGCCGATGCAGCTGCTCCTGGCCGTCGACCCCATGCCCGGTATCTCGACCTCGCACCACCGCGTGTACTGGTCGGACACGGCGCAGCAGGTCCGCGAGATCCCCGAGGATCATCACGAGATGTCGCGCCGGGACTGGGTTCCGCTGACAAGATCCCGGACCTGATCACGCGCGGCGAGATCCGATCCGCGAACGCCGTCGCCGCACTGCTGATGCTGCACCAACTGCGCGTCGCCGCACGGCCGTAGACACAGCGAAAGGGCCCCACCGCCAATGCGGTGGGGCCACTTCATACCTACTGCCTGTGCTGCGGATCAAGAGCTGCGGCCACAGACGGCGTGCGCCCGGAGTCCGGGTTCGGCTGCTGCGGAGGGGCGGCACCGGTCCGGCGACACACGAGAGCGCCGGGATCATCCGGCGGGGCCTGTCAGCTGTACCCGGATGGACACGTTGTCGTGCTCGCGACAGGTAGCTGATGCAGCTTTGCATGTCCGAACTCCCTGCTGCCGTGGTGGAGACAGGCCGGGGCCCGCGCGGCTCTCGCACAGACGCGGGCCCCGGTCGTGCCAGGCAGACGCACCTTCGCCCGCAAGACGACCTGGAAGATCTCTTATCGGATGGGCGAGCGAGCAGGACAACGAGTCGGTCTCTGCCCTGCCCCCCGTTCCATGATCGGATACGGGGCAGGCTTTGGCACGTGGATCGTCGACGTGTGCGGCGCCCTGAATGGTCCGTAGAGCAGTGCCGTATGCCCTACCGCACCTCATTGTGCCCGGCATGGAGAAGGTGCAGCTCAGGGCGTCTGCTGGGGGGTGTACCGGGTGTGCCGACAGCCCCTCACCCGCGCACTTCGGCCTGGGACACAGAAAGGGAAGGAAGGGAAAGGAAGGAGCAGACGGCAGGACAGGAGCGGTGCGTGCGTGCTCGCGGTTCGCAGCCACGTTGTCCTCTCCTGCGCGTCGGCCAGGTCTGTGTGTTCGTGGCTGGAGAAGGCGGGACACGCGGAAAGGGCAGCGACCTGTGCGCAGAACCGCTGGTCCAGCCCCCTGTCCTCAACAGGTTGCTGCGGCACGGCGTTTGCATCAGGCTGCAGTGCTCCGGCACGGCGGACAGAGTCTGTCCGAGGCGCGCGGATCGTGACACCCGCAGTTACGGCTTCGATACGGCTGACGCCGAAAGGGCCGCGGCGCGCGCTGTAGCTCCGATACCCAGAGGCATGTCGGCCCGTCAGAAAAGCAGGTTGGGAGGTCGTTTCGGTGTGGGCGTGCGGGTCACCGCAGGGAGGATGTCGGTGGTGGAGGTTCGCCGATGCCCTTGAGCAGCTGTACCAGCCGGATTTGTCTGTATTCCTTGCGACGTCAGGAGCGGGCTGTTGCTGATGATGAACATCAGCAACACGTCGGTGATTGAGTCCGGCTTGGCCCCGACCGCGCGCAGCTCGGAGTGGGCGATCGTCAGGTCTTCGTGCGGTCGCTTTTCGCCCGGCGACGGGAGGGGCAGCTTGATGGTGGGTCCGGCTGCGCATGCTTCCGATCGGATATGGATGGCCAGATGCTTGCATGCGAGGGTGAGCTTGGCGAGGTCCTGTGTAGGGAGGGCAGAGCCAGTGAGCCTGGCGGGTCAGCTCTTCCAACGCCGCGGACAGAGCGTTCGCTCGCGCCTCATCTGATGTCTGTCGTGTCGCTTCGAGCAGCCGTCTGGCCGTCCGGTCGACGGCCCGAGGGTCAGGCTGATTCATCTCTCCCTCGTCCTGCAGGCAACGGATGACGGCGGGCTGCGCGAACTGATTGCCAGAGCGCATGCGGCCGGAGGGGGTGGGTGCGGCCGTAACCCTGGCTGCGTGGTGTCTGCGTAATCAGGTAGAGGGGAGCAGCGCGGTGATGGTGGAGCGGACGAGTTCGGCGGCCGACACCACACCTGGCAGGCCTCCGCACCGATCCAGCAGATTCCCCAGGACGTATCGAAGGGTCCGCGGGTCTTGACGGGCTCTGCTAAGCGAGGGGTGATCTGGTCGAGGTCGGCCAGCGCGGCGTCGATTACCGCGGCCCGGTCCGGGTGCTGACCGCGCAGATCCTGCAGTTGGGTCCGCAGTTGATCGACACTGCTGCGCGCATCCTGCACGGCCTTAGGGGCGATGTTGTTTGTCTGGGTCACGTTCTGGGAGAACGGTGCCACCTGGACGGGGGCCGTTGATGGTGCCGGGATTGGAGATACCGAAGTTGGCGCCGGGCGGGTACGGGTTGGACGGAGAAGCACCGGACATGATCACTCCTGTCACTCAGGTGGACGGTCGCGCGCTGGCGGGCGCGTTGTTCATCGAAGGACTGTGGGAGAACGGTGCGGCCTGACCGGGCCGGACATGGTGCCGCCGTTCATCACTCCGAAGTTGTAGATGGCCGCGGACTGCTCGCGATAGGCGGCGATGTCGACGTTGTGGTTACGCAGGAAAATCTCAGTGGAGTCGAACACCCGGCGTTGCATCATCTGCACGTAGTAGCGGGCGTCGTCGTGCATGTGCATGTCCTCGATCGACCGCACGCTGTACACCTCGCGCAGACTCACCGGTCCCTTGCCTGGATCCAGTTCGGGGTTCGGCTGGCGCTTTCTGCGCACCAGCCGTTGCAGTCCGTCGATCATGTCGCCGACCGCATTCGCGCCCGCCCGGACGAGCCAGCGCGGCTTTCGCACCCGCGCGGCCGCGAGGCTGTCGACCGCGGGGTTCAACGGCGTCATCACATGCGGGCGCACCGTCACCCGCAAGAAGCCGCCCTGGTAGGCGACATGCACCAGAATAGCGACGATCAGTTCACCGTTCCACGCGGTCACTCGACCAGATGTAGCGCCGCGCCACTCTCTTCGGGCGGCGGCTTCGCCGTGCTGCTGGTGGCCAGCTCCCGCAACCGCTCCCACGTCTTGTCGTCGATTGCGTCCCACCGGTTGATGTGGATTCCTGCGATCCTGCGACCTGCATCCGCGGCTGCGGATGGTCGCGATGATGCTGCGGCGCGGGATCGTTCAACCGCTGTTCCACGTGCCGAGGTGCAGATCCACGGCCTCGAAGCGCTTCAGCTGCTTGCGGGCCACCGGGCCGATTCTGCCGCTGTAGTGCCTGAGCACGGCTCGCGCGACTTCGCATCTCCGCCTGCGCGTCCGGGCGCCCGGCGGGAATCCTGTTGCAGGGGCGTCCGCCTCGTCTTGCTCCTCTGGGGCCGGCTCCACGTCGATTCCGATGACCGCCTCCGCCATGCCTAGCACCGCACCCACGAACCGATCCCGCGTACTTTCCAGATCCCGCACACGGTCATGCGAATAGCGGCGGCGCCGCCGGCCGCACCGGCACCCCGGCGAGCACGCCCGCCAGCACGGCGCGTTGGAGCTGCTGCTGCGCTACCACTGATCACCCAGGAACAGCGCCCACACGCCAACCAGTGCCGCCACCAGCGCCCACCACGGCTCGACCGCACCCAGCCCTGCTGAGATGGCCGCTACACCCGCCACCGCAACGATGCCGCTGATCCTGCGGCGGCGCCTGGGCAAGCGCCCGGTCGACGGCACTCAGCACCGGAGCTTGGTCGAACGCGTAGACCGGCAGCGGTCGCTTCGCCTTCTTGATCCGCTGGCGCACCCACAACGCGTAGTCATCGCCCAGTACCACCGCCGGTGCCCCCGGGGGCCCGGACTGCTCAACCGGCGCGGCAGGAAGCGGGCAGCCACCGCAGCCAGTGCCGAACCTTCGACTTTCAGCAGCTTCCAGGCCTTCTTGACCTCGTCTTTGCAGGAAGGCGACCCAGTCCGCGGCGCACGAACGCGGCCGCGCTCAGCTTCCGCGTGATCTGCTCGGTATAGGCACTGTGCATGACCAGCGGGCCCTCGCCCACCGTTCCCACGGGCGCAGCCGGCGCCGAGAAGAACGCATGATGCTCCGTGTACGACAACAGGCCCCCAAGCCTCCATCGGCACCGCGCACAGCCCCAACGCATATGCACCACACCGAAGAAGGCATCGTGCCGCCGCCCCGCGAAACCAGCCAGACGACACGCAATAGGCCGGGCACCCACCCACTGCGTCCCAAAGTTGGCCGAAACGCAGACCGCGCCACCTCCGCCGCCGGACGAAAAACACGACCTCCGCTCAATGGCGGACCCATCCTCTAGCGGGATGCGCATGCCCCCGGGGAACAACAAGACCACACCTACTCTGTGTCTCCCCGAGGCGCGGGCGGCGAGAGCGGACGACGGCCAAGGAGCGCCGGCCGACTCGACGAGGTGACGATCTGCTCCGTCGACTTGCCCGGCCCGCGCGGGACGTTCTGAAGGCGAACGGTTTCTCTGGCTGGCGGGGCGGGGCGATGCCGGACGGTCGGCTGATTGAGTGGCCGCACGCCAGGCTGAGGCTACCGCCTTCCTGCGTTGGCGTCGGCGACGTCCGCCGCGGTGCGCCGTCGTCGATTCCTCATGTTCTGGGGGTGTTGGTAATGGGATGCGTGAGACTAGCGAGGTGCTTAACGGTCTCCTCTTTGCGTTCACCCGTGGTTGGTCCTGCTCGTGATGGCTCTGTTCCTCGTTCCTGGGCCGGTTCAGCGCTGGGGAGCGGCGTCCCTAGAACGCTTTGCAGCGATGGCGTGCCGACTCGGGGGTGCGGCGAGGCTGCCCGCTTCTGGCGCAGTTGATGCTGCTGCCACCGCAAATACAGGACCGAGTCGGCGGCCACGGATTGGCACCGGGGTGCGTCGCGCGCTGGTGGCGTGCCCGGTCTCTGGCCGGGCCATTCAAAATCATCCGGTTTGTGCTGCTGCTTTAGTGTTGTGGGACATATTGATGACATGGCCGACTGGGAAAACTTGCGGCTGAGCGCGGATCCTGGACCATCCTGGCGTGGTGCAGGTGCTGCTCAGCGACTTCGTGGCTGTGCCGATGTCGGTGCGCCACTTGCACTTTCCGCGGTCACCAGGGGGACAGAGGTTCTCATCTGGGCCCTGATATTCATCGCCGAGGTGCGGTTGATCAAGCGCATGAACCTGACCAGCTCCGGCAGAGGCGCGACACTCGCGGCCTACGACCTGGAGGGCCTTACCAGGTACGCAGATGCGAGACAGTGCCCGCCTGGAGGATCGACGCGCGCTGGCCGGTTGTGGCCCTGCTGACGGTCACGCCGTCCAGTGCGCCACAGTTCTGCGACGCTGGGAACAAACCCAACCGGACTGCCAAATCCCGCGCGTCTCTGTCCAGCCGGTCGAGCGAGGTCGTTGGAGAGCCCACCGCACCCGCCGGAGCCAGAGCCAGACGACACAACGAACGGCAGTTCAAAGCCCACGCCTCCCTGTAGGTCGGCGCTCTACGACAAGCCCGAAGCACGACAGGACTCCCAGCCAGACCGCGCGCTGGAAGACCTCAGCTGTGATGCTCTTGATCATCGCTGAACGCTACGCTGAAGGCCGTATTGACGACCTTCTCGACGCAGATCACCTCGCAGGCGTGACTCCCGGCAGTACCGAGAGAACGTCTGCGGGGGATCATGGTGGCTCACGGTCGTCATGGTGATGGCCGGCGCAGCGGTTCCTTGGCTTGCCCGACGCGGCTCTCATCCCTCTGCTGCCGGTCGTGGTCATCCTCGTCGCGGTCGTCGTCAACCGCGGACGGATGCCGAGCGCAGGGACAGCTCACGGATCTGATCATCCCCAGATGAGGCGGAAGACGTCGAGGAGTAGCACCCCTGTCCCTGGAGTTGCCCCAGTAGCTACCGCTCGCCCCAGAGGACATGTCCCGCCCCTGTGCGGCTGGCCCCCGGCGACGGGCCCCGCGCACGCGGCGGCGAAGATTTACACGACGACTGGACCCGGGCCCGTCGTCGAGGTCGCAGCCGGGACCACCAGGCACTCCGTCGCCGGGGTGCTCCGCACGCGTGACGGAAGCCTCCCGCCAGAGCAAGGTCCCCGGCAAACCACGGCGGGAGCGTCACGCGATCAGAGGGGCTACGTACGGGCCCCTCGTCCCCCAACGCAGCCGCTATGGGCTTCTGTTGGCTGCGCGTCTCGCGGACGGCGAAGGTGCGCTAATTTCTCGCTGCATGGAAGACATCTCTCGACTTCGTCAGGCTGTTCTCAAGCTGGCTTGAGCAGGCACGTGACCTGCCCTCCATACCCCTCGAGGCCATCACCGATGTAGCACTATCAACGCAGCCAGGGTTTGAAGCCTTGAG
The DNA here is from genome assembly GCF_030766975.1 of Streptomyces sp. KL116D. Taxonomy (NCBI): domain Bacteria; kingdom Bacillati; phylum Actinomycetota; class Actinomycetes; order Kitasatosporales; family Streptomycetaceae; genus Streptomyces; species Streptomyces sp. KL116D. Next base: position 11,819 of record NZ_JASERH010000139.1, read on the forward strand.
TAACGCGGTCGTCCATGCTGCACCGAAGTCTGAGCATCGCGACCTGTACGGCAAGGTCGACGGTGACTGGATGCCCCGATGGTCGACGCTCCTGGGGCATCGGGGGCTGGGGTGACGCAACCCGTCTGGTCGCCCAAAGAGCGACTGTGCCAGTGGAAGAGATAGCGGACAGCTTCGTCGCTTTTTGTACAGCACCCGCGCCAGCCATGGAGAACTGGCTGCTGCTGAACGGCGACTTCCCAAAGGCACGCGAATCCCGCTGGGCCCCTACACCCTGGAAACCTTACCGCCGAGGGAGCTGAGGCAACTGGGCCCCTTTGCCTCGCCCTCCATGCCCTTCGCCCGGGCGAGCTCGACTTCCGTCTCCTGGACGGCGCACCGTTCGTTCACGCCCCCCGATCCGAACCGCGCGTCGAACCGTAGCGGCGCACCATGGTTCGACTTCTCCGGCCCACGGCCGGAAGCCCGGCATTGGAGGGCACTACTGCCGTTGATCCTGTGGGATGACAATCTGCTGCATATCGATGCGGTATTCGACGTCGAGCGAGGACGCAACTTCGGCCTGCAGCCCAACCATGTGCCCACCACTATCAAGATCTACGAAGACCGCCACGGCGGGCACGAAGAAGTTGAGGAACGAGATCAGGGAAGGTTCCGCGTCACCCGGCGGAACTCCCGCAGTTGCAGGCTTTCTGCACCGCCGTGACGGCAAAGATCGACACTGTCATGGACGGTACCGCCAGCAGCCGAAGCCTGCCCAAGAAGCGTGCCCGGCGTCTGGAACGAGCCGCGCGCCACCTGCTGCAGGCATACCAGCGTACCTACACGGACGACGGGGTGTGGGAGCAAGAGGCCGACGAGCTTCACCTGGACTACGTCATCGCGCTCGAAGCCCTCATGGCCAGTCCCAACGACAAGAAGGAGGGCATCAGCGAGAGGGATCCGCTCCCGTGCAGCCGCCCTATTCCTCACCCCGTCAGAGCGCGAGCGTGTCGAGAAGAGGGTGCAGGAGGCGTACAGCGCGCGCTCCAGATACGTACATGGAGACGTGCTCAAGGACCAAGACGAAACGACAAGGCTTGCAGACCTGCGCAACCTCAGGCTGCTCGTGCGGCAGGTCGTATTGCGCTGGCTCGTTCTCACTCCCCACGACACGGAAGACCTCGCGCCTCGCCTCGATGCCGCAGCCGACGGCACCAGCCGCGAACGCATCATTGACGAGCCTCTACGAGCCTTCTTTGAGGAGACGCCGTCGCGGAACGTCACTCGGGTCTGAGGCAGCGCCTTGCCAATCTCTTACGGCTCCGGCAAGCGCAACGGACCCCGCCTCTACGCGCGGAGTCAGGTGGCTGGTGCAGTGGGCGGCGGGGCGGAGTCATCCAGACAAGGCCACTGTGCTTGCCCGCAGATCACTGATTGTTCAGGCCGTGTTTGAGATCTGCCGTGTCCCTGTTGCCCAGGGGTTCGTTGAATCATCTGTGAGCGGTGTTGGGGGTGGGTATCCGTCGGACCTGACGGATGAGCAGTGGGTGCTGGTAGAGCCGTTGCTCCCGCGGGCGCGGGTGGGGCCGAAGGGCGGTCGGCGGGAGAAGCATCCGCGACGGCGGATCGTGGATGCGATCTTCTATGTGGTGCGGATGGGGGTGTGCCTGGCGGCAGCTGCCGAAGGACTTCGCGCCCTGGCCGACGGGGTTCTGGTACTTCACGTGGTGGCACGACGACGGCACCGTCGAGCGCATCCACGATGCCCCTGCGTGGCAAGGTCCGTGAAGCCGACGGCCGTGACGCGGAGCCGAGCGCGGGGCTGATCGACTCGCAGTCCGTTCGCACCGCCGACACAGTCCCGCGCCTCCACCAGGGGCTTCGATGCGGGCAAGAGAGTCAAGGGTCGCAAGAGGTTCATCGTCACCGACACTCTCGGCCTGCTCTTGGCCGTTCACGTCGTCGCGGCGAGCGTTCAAGACCGCGACGGTGGGGAAGCGGCGCTTTGCTGTGGACCAGACTCGACCACCCGAGCGTCAAGAAGGTCTGGGCCGACCAGGGCTTCGCCGGCCGCTTGGTCGCGTGGGTCGCGCGATCCTCGGCCGCGATCTGGAGTCGTCCACAAGACCCCTGACCAGCGCGGTTTCCAGGTCCAGCCCAAGCGGTGGGCGGTAGAGCGCACCTTCTCGTGGCTTACCGCCCACCGGCGCCTCGCCCAGGACCACGAGACCAGCCCGGCCCACTCCGAGACGATGATTCGATGGGCCATGATCGGCGTCACGCGTCGCCGCCCTACCCTCAGCCGACCGGCAGCGATCAGGCTCACGATCGCTCCCTGCGCCGAGGCCCACGGGCTCCAACCGCGGTGCGGCCGAAGGCTCGCCGCTCACTTCATGAACGCAATCACCAGCGGGTCCGACTCCGGCGCAACGTAGTCGTATGTCGGGGAGTCGACGTGGCAGTGATCGCTGGCACCCGCCTCGGAGGCGAAACTCTCAAGGTTGTCAGCGAGGAGGTCGAGGGCTGCCCGTCCTCCCTTGATCCTCAGGACCTGAGCTTCCGTGACGATCGAAACGGTGGCCGGCTCCGGATCCTCCCGAAACGCGATCTCCGACAGCGACCTCTCGTAGGGAGAGGGGCGCGGATTCTCCGAAAGATCACAGCCTCCACCCTTCCCCCGAAAGCGAGCTGACCGAACGCCAGCAGTCCTTGACGCGTCCCGGAGGCTCGAGCTCTTTCGTTTCCCCCGCTGTACAGAACCTGCAACATCACATCCCCTCAGCCCTCCGATCGTACCGATCGCCAAGAGGATCGCCCCGCAGGCCCTTCCGCCGCAATCGGATCTGCGGCTCTGCGGCAGATCTCAAACGCGGTCTCAGAGCCTGGTCAATTGTCGCGGCTCGCAACTAATCTTGCCGAGTGGAGCAAGAGTTGCACAAAGCCGGACGCCGAAGCGCCGGTCACGAGCCGAGAGCGGGACGCAGTGCGCATTCTGCTGCTCATCGATGGTGCCAGCGAATCTGTCAGCGATGCTGTGCGTGACGATCCCGGTCTTGTGGACGCTGTGGGAGTTGTCCGAACGCAGGTGCGGTTGCAGAAGCTGGACTTCTGGCTGCGCAATCCCGACTACCTCGCAGATGAGCTGCTGACGGAGTACGAGCAGAGCGGTGAAGGCGCGTTGTTGTCGCTGGCCGCGACGATTCTGGACTCGAGGAGCCCGAAGTGCGGCGCTACCCGATGCTGCGTCACCACTTCCGGGGCGTACGAGCCGCTGGACAACGCGCTAGCGGTGCTGCGCAGTGCCGGCCTGGTGGCCCGGCGGCGCCGGGGCACGGTCAGCCGGGTCCGTCAACATGACTACTTCCCTTCTGGAAGCCGGCCGTAGCGTCGCCCGTGAAGTGCTGCAGCAGGCTCCGGTGTTCCGCTACTACGTCGAGCGTGTTGAGCTCGTCGTCGCGCTGGCGGATGGGCTGGGGGAAGCCAGCTGAAGCAGCGGCAGTATTTGCAGCGCGAGTACGCCGAGGCCGCCCAGGGCGAGCGGATCGGCTCGGTCAGCGCTCGGGCGCGGGAACGCCTGGCGCGGTTGCGTATGCAGCAGCAGGACGGGATAGGGGTGGGGAACCATGGGCGGGGATGACGTGCTGCTGGAGAGACGGATCGCCGAGCGCTGCGGCCGTGAGCGTTGAGGATGTGCGCGATGCTTTCGCCGCTCACGGCGTTCCCCTGGTGACGCCGCCGGCCCGGTCGCGCACTCTGCGGCTGCACCGGCTGCGTGTCGCAGGCCAGCGAACGGGATCGGTTTACCCAGGGGCCCTTCGGCACGCTGCTGCCGTTCTCCGAAGGCCTGACCGCTCGTCGCGTCCAACCTGCAGGGGGCAAGACCTCGGTGCTGGAGCTCGTGACGTGGTGCCTGCGCGGTTCCCCCGCGGGACCTGCTGCCCGAAACGCACTGGCTGCGCGAAGTTGATCTCGATGTCGACATAGCCGGGCAGGTGGTCGGGATCCGGCTGGACCTGACCGACGGAGAGATCACTCAGCGGTCGTCCTGACCGGTCCCGATATCGGGTTCCTGGAGGTGGTGCGTGCTCCGGATGCAGGCCGCGGGATCGTGCCCCTTCTGCGGGCATCCAGCTCGGCAAGTTACGCAGAGCAGATGCAGGCGCTGATGATGGACCGCCTGGATCTGCATCCGCTGGTCAACAGCTACAAACAGACCGGCACTCAGACACGCACGGCTGGCCGGTGTACTTCGGAGCTGTCTACCTACCGGCCGGCCAGGACAAGGCCTTGCTGGGCGAGCACACGATGAACGGCTTGGCGGGCCGACTGTTACAGGTCTTCTTGGATTTGCCTTCTGCGGCCGCGCTCACGCGCGTCAAGACTGCTGGCGACGTGCTCGCGGCCAGGCACAAGGGCGGCCCAGGCAGCGGATGCGGAGGCGCGGACAAACGGGACTCAGAGCGCAGCAGTATTGCCGAGGATCTGGAGCGGGCTCAGGAGCGTCTGGCTGCCGTCTCACGTACCGAGGACAGTTGGGAGTCGCTGCCCGAGGTTTGCCTCTCAAGTGGTACAGCTGGCACGCGATATCGCGGACTCACGGGAGACGTGGGACGAGCTGATGCAGGTCCACCGACGGACCCGGCTGCAGCGTCAGCACGACACAAAACTCGTCAACGACGTCACCGAGAGCGCCACCGCCCGCCAGCTTTTCCACGGCCTGGACCCCACCGCGTGTCCGCGCTGCGATCAGGCGATCGCCGCAGACCGCAGACGCCAGGAGCGCGAGGCCCACTCCCTGTGCGGTGTGCTCGCGGCCGGTGACGGGCGATGACCACTCGCCGAAAGAGGTAATCGACGAGGCCAAGCAGCGGCTGCGGATCAGCACCGCGGCCCGAGCAGACGGCCAGGAGGCGCTGGAAGCGTCGAAGCAGACCTGCACGGGCTGTCGCGCCAACTCACACGGGCCCAGGCACGGTTGCGACGTGCAGAATCCGCGGCGCAGGCGCCAGCCCGTCTCAGCGCACGTGAGGAGGTACTGCGGCTGGAGGGCGCGCTCAGCGTCTTCCCGGAGCTGCCTGCGTTGGTCATCGACGCAGACGAGTCGAAGGCACTGAAGATCTTCAAGGCAGCAGCCAAAGTTCTGGAGAAAGACCACGAGGCAGCGGCCCAGACGCTGTTCGACGATCTGAATCGGGAGATCGCACATCTCGGCCGCCAATTCGGCATCGACGGACTGGAGTCGGTAAAGATCAACCGTGCCGCCCATCTGGACGTCACCAAGGGCGGGGGGACGCACCAAGCCCTTCGGATCCCAGAGCCCAGGGGAACGGCTGCGACTGCGGATCGCGGTAGTCATCGCCCTGCTGCGAGTGGGCGCCCAACACGCTGTGTCTACCCACCCCGGGCTGCTGCTGATCGACAGCCCGAAGGCAGAAGAGGTCCAGGACCTCGACATCCGCCGACTGCTGCGCGAGCTCGCCGAATTGGCGTCAAAGAACCATCTGCAGGTATTGATCACCACCAGGGACTTCGACCTCGTGCACGACGTGCTGCCAGACGAGAACATCATCGAGGCCCGCGACGGCAAAGCCTTTGTGGTGAGCGATCCACACCGGCGCAAGGGAGATGAAGCATGACGCAACTCGCCGAGCGCCTCGGCGACCTAGCCGCAGCCGGACGGGCGTCCATCACCTTTGAGGACCTCGGCTTGCCGGCCCAGACGCTGCACGAGCAGGTGCAAACTGTCGCTGCTGGTCCACTGGCCCCTCGCTTCTGGCCGAAGCGGTCGCCCACGCCTGCGACGTCGCGGACACCGCCTGGACCCAGGCCGCTGCCGCCTTTCCCATTGGGCTGGCACAGCAGAGCAGTGTCCTGGCCCTCACCTCCTCTCTGGAGACGCTGCTGGGCAGTATCGCCACCGTGAAGTCGCTGGCCAAATCACTGAACGGGGGCCCTTCTGGACGGTCTCACCGAACAGGTCGACCGCGGCCCGCTGCTGGCCGCCGCACGGCTGGAAGGAGCGGTCAGGCTCGCCGCCTGCGAGGCGGTCCGCCCCTACCAGGTATGGGAAGTCCTGGAAGAACTCCCCGCACAGGGCCCCGAAGACTTCCTCGAGCGCCTACCTCGCATCCTGGGCGTGGCCCTGGACTGCTGGTCACACCAAGAAGCCCGCGTTTCAGCTGCTGCAGGACTTGTCCGTCGACGAGGCGGCCGATGTCGACGCGCTGTTCGAGCTGGGATGCGACCGCCTGCGCACCGCACTGGCCGCCACCGACCTCAAGGAGGTGAGCCGCCAGATCGTCGAAGCCCGCTCACTCTTCGCGGCCGCCGAGGCCGCCGAGGGACCCGCGATGACGCTGCCGCCTACCTCGCCGTATGCGATGGACTCCTGGGCTTCACCGCACACGACGCCGCCCGAGTGACACACGCCGCCAGCCGCCTCGCACAGGCACTGGAACGGCACCGCGCATGGCTGCACGGCGCCACCAGCCGGCCTGGCTCCAGCCCAGGCGGAGCGCCGAGGTCGCCTGGTCCCAGCTCCTGATCCAGCTCCGGGCTGCGGCCGACCGATTCGCCGCCGATGTATGGATGGACTCCTGGCAGGCCGTGGACGCAGTCCTCGGCGCCTACCGCGCCGCCCGCACCATCCAACCGCTCGGAGACGGACGTGACGCTCGGTCCTGGCCGTCCTGAGTGGAGCCGGTCGTCGAGGTGATGGCTTCCTGCGCAAAGAAATGTTCCTCCAGCGCTCTACGGCACGCCGCCGCCCGCCCCGCAGGACTTCCCCGGCACCCGACTTCGACACAGTCACCGCGGCTGCGATCCTCGCCCGCCTCGACGCGCCCGCGAGACCCGCAGCCCCTCCGGCGGTGACTCAAGCTGACACAGACGACGCGAAGACCCGAGCGGGCCCGCAGACGAACGATCTCTCACCGCATCGCCCCGACCAGCTCGCTCTGCCGCCCAGCCCAGACGCAAGCCCTGCACCTAGCTGAGCTTCCCGACGCTACCCTCGCCGCGGTCGAGGGCATTGCTACGAACAGCGACCTCGCGCGCCCGAAAGCCGACGATGACGTCATCATGCCCCCTGCTCGACAGCTTCCTGGAACACCTCTCTCAGCATGAGCGGTTCACCGGACACATCCGGCAGACCTTCAGCACTCTGCTCACCCAGACCCTGCTGTTCCTCAAGTCACGGACCGACCTGGAACGCACACATCTTCGGCACCGGAAGAAGGACGACCCTCCTACGACTACCGCCGCAAACCAGAGAAAGGCCAGCGAGAAAGCCAGCAAGCCGATCTACAACGCGATTTCTACCAGTGCGCTACTCCAGGGACCCCTGCACAACGTCGTCCAGGTCGAGACGAACAACGTCGGCATGGGACGCGGCGATGTCATGGTCCACTTCGGCCCCCTGCGCTACCTCACCGAGATAAAGCAAGACGGCGACAACAACAGCCGCTCCCACATCGAAGGCAAATACCTCACGCAGGAAGCCAGTACACCAACACCAACGCACCCTTCGGCCAGCTCCTCGTCCTCGACCTCACACCGAAGACCACCAGCAGCGGCACCTACGCATCAACGAACTCGCCTGGCTCGCCACCCACCGCCCCCGCAGAGCTACCGTCGACCGCCGCGTTCTGGCCGGCATCGTCACCGGCAACCGCATAACCCCTCCGCCTACTCCCGCTGACCCAGCAGGATATGGCGGCGCTGCCTCCCGGCCTGCTGCGACTGCCAGGACTGGCCCTGGGGCATCCATGATGGATACCTCAAACCGATCGCGCGGGTACCGCGAGATCCCTTACTGTCCAGGTATGGCGCGATCGTGCGTACTCTGCGGCGGAACCCTACCACCAACGAGCACGTCTTCCCTCGGTGGATGGCGGAGGGCTTTCCGGTCGAAGCGCGCACCGAGCAGGCCCTCATGGTCTCGTACACCGAGGGGGCCGAGCGCCGCCGCACGGGACGAATGTTCACCACGACGGTCAAGTCCGTATGCGCGCAGTGCAACAGCGGCTGGATGTGCGATCTCGAAGGGGCCGTGGCCGACCCTCCCTCGCCATGGTCAAAGGCGAGCTGGTGAGCAATCCCTCCAGGAAACAAGAGATGCTGGCGACCTGGACCCTCAAAACCTCTCTCATGTGCCAGCTCATGCAAGCCAAGACCGTCCAAAACCTTCCTGCATCGCTCTACACGGACCTCTTCCGGGACCGGCGCCCCCAGCGAACAGATGCGAGTCTTCACCGCTTTCATGCCGCCGCTCCAGTACCTGAATGGAGAGAGCAATCGAATACAGGTCCATCCTCGAGGCGACGTTCACCACACCGGACAGTCGGCACCACAAAGATCTGGGCCACCGTCGTGACCTTGCGCATCGGTTGGGCGGTGCTGCGGCTCATAAGTGTTCGTCCTGATGGCTACGCATGAGATCGAACTGGCCGACTTCGCACCTCATGTGAAGCAGCTGTGGCCCGCGCAGCCTGCACCGTCTCCTGGCCGCCGAGCATCCTCAGGTCGATCGGCGACCTGGACCAGCTCGCCGACCCCTTGAGGTCTCCCAAGATCGCAATCTAAGACGAAGCCGGTGATCTGCTTGAGGCTGGATAAGCTCGGCCAAGCAGGCAACGTCCGCCGTCTGCGGCTGCTCCGGCGTTACGACGCGGCCAGCTCCAGCACTTCCGGATCGCGCAGCGGCGAAGGCCGCCGGCAGACGGACGCTGGCGGTGAAAGCTCTAGCGGCCGGGCAGGGTCAGGTTGCGATGCTTGAGCCGGAAAAAGCCGGGCGACGTCTCGTCGCGGATCTCGTGTCCCTCTGCCTTTAGCTCGGCGACGACGGCGTCGATGCAGCGGGTCATTCAGAGCATGATGATGTTGAGGACCAAGCAGAGCGCGCCGAGCTAGTCCTCCGTGCCAACCTTGACGCTGACGGTTTCGGAGCAATGCGAAAGAAAGCCCTCCTTGGTGGCGTCCTCTGCATGGCACCATGCGGTCATGACGGAAGATCAGGAGTCTTCGGAGAAGCCGGAGAAGCGGGAACCCGTTGATCTCTCTCGCTTCTACGCGTCAGCGTTCAAAGCCACTCACCGAGCTCTACACCAACGGGACATCAGCAAGCAGCTTTCCGACGTTGCTGCGGTGCGGCTGAACATCCCCGAGTCACCTTTGTTCCGCTGGGGCGTGCGCGCGAATCCGGTCGCCGAGAGATGCTGGGCGGGCGCTGGCAGATCTCACTGGACTTCAACGCATCGATCCGAAGAAAGGCATGCCATGGAGCCGCTGAACCAGTTCTACAGGGATCAGTGGCAAGGCATCTTCCGTCGCTTGCCGAACTCAGAATCAGGTCTTCCCAGAGAACCTCCGGGTGCTTCTCCGCCACTCAAGTTGCTGGAGCCGCCTTTAATCGACGGGGCGTCGCTCATGTGGGTGCGGCTCAAAAGACCATTGCGTGCTCTGCTCGAGCGCACCTGACGCTGCGGCTCCCTTGTTCCGGCCGCGCCGTCCATCCGGTGTTCGGACCCGCGTGGAGCATCTGATGGTAGATTCACCCGCTCGCGGTGGTTCATTGACCGAGACCATCGCTCACAATCCGGCAGCTGCTGCATATCCGCTCACCAGCGCATGCCGAGCACATCCAGTCCTCCGTCGGTCGGGGTGAGTTTGTGGGACCGCCTGCGTACGTTCTGTGAGCCACATGCCCAACGACGGGCACCCTTCCCCGTCGCGTTCCGCCCCAGCGCGCCGCCGCAGGCTAACTATCAGCGTGGTACGAACTCCATGTGCTTGCGGGGTGGGTCCCCGGCCCCAGATCCGGAAGGCCGGCCAGCATCGGCTGGTCACGTTGCTGCGGCCGCCAGGCGGCAGGATGGCGAGCGGCTGGTCGAGAAATCTTCGCCGCGTTGGACGAGCGAGACCGTCACCGTTCCAGGCACCGAGGCGGCCGCTCTGATCGTCCCGAGCCTGGCCGAATCCTTAGCCGCCGTCCTTGACCAGCGGAAACTCTTGGCTGGGCGGATCGAGGCTGCTGGAGCCTCACCCTTCTTTCAAAGTCCTGACGTCGATGCCGGGGTCGGCGTCGGGACCGGAACGATCCGATCGAGGTCGGCGACGGCGGCGTTCCCGACCGCAGACGGGATGATGGGGCAGGCGAGGCCTGTCTGGTTGCCCGCACGTCAGTATGATCAGTGTTTGCCATGGGGGGTGCGATGCGGGTGCAGAATTGGGGCGGCGAGGGCAAGTACGCGCTGATCTCGGACGAGGACGACAGCGACTTCTGGGGGTTTGTGTACGAAGGCCGACGGGTTTGTTCACGCCGCTGTCGGATCAGGGCGACAGGGTTCGCGAGTGCGGCTCGTGGGTTTGCCGTCCGCAGGGCGGCCTGCACTGAAGAGCGTGGGCCATGTCGGCGGTCGTCGTGCCGTGGTGGGGAGCGCCTCGTTCGGCTCCTCGACCGTGACGGAGCCACCATGGCGTCCGCTTCGTCCCGAGGTCCGTGTCATCGATGTCGAGCCATCCGCTCTCGACGCCGGCCTCGTCGACCTCACGGTGACGCTGGTGCGATGACGCTCTGGCTGGACAGGGCAGATATGGGATCTGATCCGCACGGGTCAACTGAATCGCCCCGGCATGTGGCGCGCACTCGCGCCCGAGGACAGACGAGCGTGGCTGTCGGGTGGCGCTGTGGTCCCCAGGTACCAGCGCCGGGGAGCCGAGCTGCTCCTGCAGGCAGGTGTTCACCTGGATGGCCGGCACATCGTTGACAGGGGATACTTTCTGCTGTTGCGATCGGTGAGGCCATTAACGGACCTGGTGGGTACTTCGGCTGGAACCTCGATGCCCTGGACGACTGCGTGTGGCGGCTGGGGGCGCCACCCTCCGTTCACTTTGCACTGGGATTCCATCGACCGAGACGAGGGCGCGTTTGGTTGATCCCGTGCGGGTTTGGTGATCGCGGGTTGCGCTGTTCGACCTGCTCGTGGAAGTCTTTGGGGAACGGGGCGTGAGTGTCATTCTTCGATGACAGCTTGTTGCATGACGGGCGTTGTTAGGTTTTTCAGTGATGTGACGTCATGGGTTTCACTGCCGTCGCCCCAGCCCTCACCGTCGCGCCGCAAGAAGGCTGGACGAGAGCAGCAGCCGGCGGACACTATCTGACCCGTCAGCGGCACCCACCACTACTGGTCCTGGACCGCACGAGAAGACATGCAGGGCTGCCCTCAACCTCGGCCACCGCAGCCGCTAACCTTCCCTGGAGACACAACCCCCACCACGCACAAGCCATATGACGACACGTCAACTACGCCCCCCTTGGCCGTGCGAATCTAGAGTAGGGATGTCACCAGGGGTCTGCGGTGGATGCCACCAGGAGTGGCTGTGTCGGTCTGGCCTGTGATACGGCGGGTGGTGTCATCGAGGTGAGGCGTTGCTGGTGACGTGGGGACAGTATGTGCTGGTCGGTGGGGCGCAGTGAGCGGTGATCGGCTTGGTCAGGTGGCGTCGGTGTAGGCGAGGTGGTGGCCGCAGATGGTGCATTGGAAGAGCATGGCGCTGGCACCGCCCATTGCGTTGTGTATGTGTGTGTGTATTATTGTTATTGTGTTATTGTTATTATTATTATTATTGTGTGTGTGTGTGTATGTAG
>NZ_JASERH010000140.1:0-150277 GCF_030766975.1 Streptomyces sp. KL116D
GCCGTCGACTACTTCGAGAACTCGGGCCTGCCCTTCGTCGTCGCCCTCAACGGCTTCGACGGCAGCCAGCCCTACGGTCCCGACGAGGTCCGCGAGGCCCTGCAGATCGGCCCCGACACCCCGATCATCACGACGGACGCCCGCCACCGCGCGGACGCGAAGTCGACGCTGATCACGCTCGTCGAGCACGCGCTGATGGCCCGCCTGCGCTAGCCGCCGCGCGCTCGTACCGGTACCTTCGCCCCGCTGGTGCATACCAGCGGGGCGTCGTCGTTCCCGCTCCGCGGCCGGTCATGACGGACGAATTCCGGGCCGGGCACTGCTCTCGGCCATGCTGCGCGCACCCCACGAGCCGTGGCCACGGGGCGTACGCGCAGTAATACCCTTGGTTATAGGTCGAGTTCGGCACAGATGTCCCCTCCGCACATCTGACCGAATCCACATACCTGCCGCTGTGATGTTTTCGCGCACCCTCGCGCTCACCTCATGGGGGCGGGACCATGAGCGGTGCCCGCCTATCTCAAGGCGAAATGAGCAGGAAGCGGAGCCATCCGATGAGCTTGTCCTACTCGGGCACCAGAGTCACCAGATTCGGTGCCGCCGTCGCGCGATCCGAACGGCCTCCGAGTACCGGGCAGGGGGCAGTGCAGACCGCTCGCGAGGCGGAATGCCGTCTCCTGCATGACGCGGTCGAACAGGCACAACAGGGGGACGAGCGGGCGTTCCGCACGGTCTACCAGACGCTGCATCCGCGACTCCTGGCCTACGCCAGAGCGCTGGTGGGCGCGACGGAGGCCGAGGACGTCCTCTCCGACAGCTGGCTGCAGATCGCCCGGGACCTGCACAAGTTCCGGGGTGACGGGGCCGGCTTCCACGGCTGGTGCAGCCGGATCGTGCGCAATCGGGCGCTGGACCACATCCGCTGGCACAAGCGCCGTCCCGAAGCCCCGGACGACCTGAGCGCGATCCTGGAACGGCCCGCGCCCGACGACACGTCCGAACAGGCCCTGGACACCCTCGGTACCGAGCGCGCCATGGCCCTCGTGGCGCAGCTCCCCCAGCAGCAGGCCGAGGCGGTGATCCTGCTGGCCGTCGTCGGTCTCGACGCCAAGCGGGCCGCCGGCATCCTCGGCAAACGCGTGGGCGCCGTCCGTACGGCCGCCCACCGCGGCATCCGCAAGCTCTCCGGCCTCGTGGCGGAGAGCGCGCACACCTAGACCCCGCGCGGCCGGGTCCGACCCCCCGCCCGCGCACGACGGTCCCGCCGCCCCGACCCGGCGACGCGCCGACCGTCCCCCGGGGCCCTCCGGCCGCCCATCCGGCAGCCGGGCCCCCGTCACCGCGGTCCGCCTCTCGCGGACCCTGCGCCCAGGCCCCCGGCGCGCAGGCAGTCGCCGACACCCGGCTCCGTGAACTCAGCACGGATGCGGGCCCGTTCGACGGCAGCCGCCTCCCAGCGCTCCCGGACGACAGCGGCCGGACGTGCGGGACGGGCCCGTGGCCTCGCGCCGCCCGCTCTGCGGGCCTCATGTGCACCGTTCCCGTCCCGTACGCCGGACCGCCCGTCCTGTCGGCCGCCCCGCGGCCGGCCGCGCCGGAGGCGGCACACACGCACGCCCGGGCACGAACACACAGAGGATTCGGATGAACACGCACAGACGCAGAAAGGTGCCGCCCTCACCGCCGTCCGTCAGGACGGCGACCAGGGCGGCACCCGGACCCTCGCGGGGCCCCTGCGGGCCGGCTGCTCCGTCAGTCGCAGCCTCCCGCGTCCACGTCCCCCAGGGCCAGCTCGGCCCAGACCACCTTTCCGGTGGGGGTCGGCGTCATCCCGAGGGCCGAGGCGTAGGCGGCGACCAGGAACAGTCCCCGTCCGCCGGGCTCGAAGAAGTCCGGCGGCTCCGTGGGGACGGTCACGAGCACCGGGGACGTGTCCGCCACCTCGAGGCGGACTCCGTCCGCCGTCCTGCTGATGACGAACTCGAAACGACTGTCGTCGCAGTGCCGCACATTGCTGCACAGCTCCGTCGCCACGAGCGACGTGTCGTGCACCAGCTTGTGCAGGCCCCAGCAGCGCAGGCGGGCGCCCACGATGCGGCGGATCTGCTCCAGGCGGTGCGGGCTGTACTCCATACGGATCGCGCACGGTCGGTCGATCACATCGATCACATCGATCACGACGGCCTCATCCGTTGGCTGGTCCGGCATTACCCCTCCGGGGGTCCCTTGGCGGTCAACTCGCTTGTGGGCAAAGGGCGTTGCTCCGACATCATGCTGCCGAAAGTATTACTTAGGCAAGTATTACGTGCGAGTACTGTGCCAACGCGATGGGACTGCAGATGACAGTTGTGTGGCCTGAAGGGGCGGGACATCATGTGGCCATGTCCCAGAGCGAGATGCCCACGATGCGCAGCCGCCGCCTCGGCGCCGAGCTGCGGCGACTGCGCAATGAAGCCGGCATGAAGGTCAACGACGCCGCCCTGGCACTCGAGTGCGGACAACCGAAGATCAGTCAGATCGAGACGGGGAAGCGCGGAATCCGCCAGCTCGACCTGACGACCCTGCTCAATCTGTACGGCGTCACGGACGACAAGCAGCGGGCCAACCTCAAGCGGCTGGCCCGGGACGTCCACAAGGTCGACTGGTGGTCCGGCCAGGGCCCCCTGCTCAGCGACGACCTGCGCGACTACCTCACCCTGGAGGCTGACTCCTCGCTGGTTCGTTCGTTCGAGCCTTCAGTACTTCCCGGACTGCTGCAGACCGAGGCGTACATGCGCGCGATATTCACCGCAGGGGCAGATGCGGATCACGTCGAACCTCTTGTGAAGACCCGCATGAGGCGCAAGGATCTGCTGGGCGGAACCACCGAATTCCGCCTGAGAGTGGTCATAGACACACCCGCGCTGCACCGAATGCCGGGGCCGCGGACTCTGATCCGTGAGCAGTTCGAACACCTCATGGAGACAGGCGAGTTGCCCAATGTCACCATTCAGGTTCTGCCCCTGGACATCACTCTGCCCCTCGCGCAGTACGCTCCCTATACGCTCTTCACCATGCGCGGCGAACCCCCCGTGCAGGTGGCGTGGCTGGAGCACATGACCGGCGGCACGCTCCTCGAGCAGCGCCCCGAGGTCGACACTTACACCAAGGCTTGGGACGACCTGACCGCTGCCGCGCTTTCGCCGGCACAGTCCCGCCGGTACCTCAGTGACCGAATCAAGCAAGAGAGCGGATCATGATGCCCCCCACTTCCGCACCCACCGCCTCGCTCCACGAAATCGGCTCGGCGAGCTGGCACAAGAGCACGTTCAGCGGCGCGTCGAACGGCTGCGTCGAGCACGCGAAACTGACCGGCCACCGACGCGCGGTCCGGGACACCAGGAACCGCGGGTTCGGCGCGATCGTCTTCGACTCCGCCGACTGGCGCGCGTTCGTCTCCAGCGTCAACTCCGGGATCCTGCCGCTATGAGTATGAGCACCCAGCACAGCGGTTCCATCCGTACCGGTCTTGACCGGGAGAAGGCGCGGCTCTACGCCCTCGACCTCGCGGACGCCCAGTGGCTGAGCGCTCCGGGGAACGGCTCCCACGGCGCCGTGGAGGTGGCTCCGCTCAGCGGCGGCGGGGTGGCGATGCGCAATCCGGCGGACCCACGAGGCCTCGTGCTGCGCTTCACCGCCCACGAGTGGGAGGCGTTCAAACTCGGCGCGCTGCACGGGGAGTTCGACTGAGCCCCCGCACCTGACGCACACAGGCGTGAGCCCCGTCCTGATGGACGGGGCTCACGCCTGTGTCGGGTGCGCGGCAGCGCGGGCCGGTCAGCCCTGCCAGGAGTGCGGCGCGCGGAAGCCGTGCTGGCGCTCGAGACGGCGCCATCCGGCCTTGTCGCGGCCCCGGTCGGGCGCGGTCGGCGTGGTGGCCGCACGGGCCAGCAGGATCGCGGTGATGGCCGCGACCTCCTCGGGCTCGGCGTGGCCCTTCTCGACGCGGATGTCGGCGTTGGACATGTGGCAGGTCTCCTACGACTAGTGCCGCTACTGCGGCGGGTTGCCGTGCTTGCGGGACGGCAGGTCGGCGTGCTTCGTGCGCAGCATCGCCAGGGACTTGATCAGCACCTCACGGGTCTCCGCGGGGTCGATGACGTCGTCGACGAGGCCGCGCTCGGCCGCGTAGTACGGGTGCATGAGTTCGGACTTGTACTCCTTGACCATGCGGGCGCGCATGGCCTCGGGGTCCTCGGCCCCGGCGATCTGCCGGCGGAAGATCACGTTGGCGGCGCCCTCGGCGCCCATCACGGCGATCTCGTTCGTCGGCCAGGCGTAGGTGAGGTCGGCGCCGATGGACTGCGAGTCCATGACGATGTACGCACCTCCGTACGCCTTGCGCAGGATCAGCGAGATCCGCGGCACCGTGGCGTTGCAGTAGGCGTACAGCAGCTTCGCACCGTGCCGGATGATCCCGCCGTGCTCCTGGTCGACGCCGGGCAGGAAGCCGGGCACGTCGAGGAGGGTCACGATGGGGATATTGAAAGCGTCGCACATCTGGACAAACCGTGCAGCCTTTTCGCTGGCCTCGATGTCCAGGACGCCCGCGAGGGACTGCGGCTGGTTGGCGACGATGCCGACGACCTGGCCGTCGAGGCGGGCCAGGGCGCAGATGATGTTGCGCGCCCAGCGCTCGTGGACCTCCAGGTAGTCGCCGTCGTCGACGAGCTCCTCGATGACCTTGCTCATGTCGTACGGGCGGTTGCCGTCCGCGGGGACCAGGTCGAGGAGGACGTCCGAGCGGCGGTCCGCCGGGTCGTCGGACTCGACGGTCGGCGGGTTCTCCCGGTTGTTCTGCGGGAGCAGCGAGATCAGGTAGCGGACCTCGGCGATGCAGGTCTCTTCGTCGTCGTAGGCGAAGTGACACACGCCGGAGGTCTCCGCGTGGACGTCGGCGCCGCCGAGCCCGTTCTGGGTGATCTCCTCGCCCGTGACCGCCTTGACCACGTCAGGACCGGTGATGAACATCTGCGAGGTCTCACGGACCATGAACACGAAGTCGGTCAGCGCCGGACTGTAGGCCGCGCCGCCCGCACACGGGCCCAGCATCACGCTGATCTGCGGGATGACACCCGACGCCTTGGTGTTGCGCTGGAAGATCCCGCCATAGCCGGCGAGCGCCGAGACGCCCTCCTGGATCCGCGCGCCCGCACCGTCGTTCAGCGACACCAGCGGGGCACCGGCCGCGATGGCCATGTCCATGATCTTGTGGATCTTCGTCGCGTGGGCCTCGCCCAGCGCACCCCCGAAGATCCGGAAGTCGTGCGCGTACACGAAGACCGTACGGCCCTCGACCGTGCCCCAGCCGGTGATCACACCGTCCGTGTACGGCTTCTTGGCCTCCAGGCCGAAGCCGACCGCCCGGTGCCGGCGCAACTGCTCGACCTCGTTGAACGACCCCTCGTCCAGGAGCAGCTCGATACGCTCGCGCGCCGTCAGCTTGCCCTTCGCGTGCTGGGCCTCGGTCGCCTTCTCACTGGGCCCGGCCAGCGCCTGGGCACGGATCGCGTGCAGCTCTGCCGTACGCCCGCGGGCGTCGGTGGGCTCGTCCCCGGGGTGCGAGGCGGTGTCGTCCAAAACGGTCATGTAGTGACCTTACGAAGCCGACCAAGGAAAACGGGCCGTTGACTCCGTACAGTCTCCGGCCCGTTTTCCTGGTAGCCCCGAACAGAACCCCGGCGACGTGCAGCCGAAGTTACTGCTCAGGGCCCCGTCGGCTTGTAGGGGTCACACAAAGGGGTCCGGTGAGATGCCGCTCACACTCCGCAGTGGAAGCGGGCGTTCCCCCAGTCCGCGTGGTCGTTCCCGTTGCCGTCGCCGCCGTCCCCGACGATCAGGTCGACGTACGTGGCGCCGCTGACGTCGGCCGACAGCTGCCAGGCCGTGTCTGTGGCCTTGAGGACCGGGGACTTCACCTTCTCGGTGCCGTCGGCCGTCACCGAGAACTGCACGCTACCGCGACTGGTCTGGATGTCGTCGACGCCGACCTCCGCGGTGAAGGAGGTGCACTGTCCGCCGAGGTAGTAGCGGACCTCGGCGGGCGCGTGGGTGCCGAGGCCCTTCGCGTAGGAGACTCCGCCGATCTTGAGCGGGGTGCCGTCGCCCTGGCCCTGTTCCCCGTTGGAGAGGTCCTTCTCGACGGGGCCCCAGCCGTTGTCGGACGACGTCCAGTCCAGGTCGCTCGCGTACGTGTCCGTGGTGGGCGGCGGCGGGAGCGTGCGGACCGGGGCGGCCGCGGTGAGGGTGCGGGACGTGCCGGCGACCGTGTACGTCGCCTTCGCGTCCAGCTGGTAGGGCTGGTACTTCGCGTCGGCGGGCGGGGTGACCTGCCAGGTGGCGGTGGCCTTCGCGCCGGGGGCGACCGGGTCGAGGGCGGTGGGGGCCGCGGGCTCGGCCCGCCAGCCGTCGGGCAGGGCGAGGGTGACGGTCGCGTCCTTGATCTCGGCCGTCTCGTAGTTGGTGAAGGTGGCCTCGACCTTGTTCGGCCGGCCCGGTTCGAGGGTCTCCCCCGCCGTGAGGGCGAGCGTGCCGCAGGCCGCCTCGTCCTCCGCCGGGCCGAGGTCGGTCACGGTGAAGTCGTCGAGGACGAAGTCGGCGCCGTCGGGGGCGCCGGTCAGCTTGCGCAGGCCGGTCCAGGTGTCGCCGCAGCCCGCGGTGACGGTGGTGCGGAAGCGGCCGGTGGTGCGCTGCTGTCCCACCGGCACGGCGGCGGTCTCCACGGCGTCGTCGCCGCGGTCGTAGCCGCTGATCCACTGGTAGGCGCCCGCGTGGCTGGACTGGTAGGCGAAGTCGACCTGGTAGGCGTGCCCGTCCTTCATCGGCACGGTCGCGGGCGAGGTGCGGTAGACGACGCCGTCGTTCTCCTCGTGCGACTTGAGGGACTCGCCGCCGCCGATGACGTCGTCGACGAGCTTGCCGTTCCAGCCGGCCTGCGTGTACGGGGCGTGCCGCTGCGCGATGTGGGTGCGCGGGTCGGTGACGCCGCCCGCGTCGCCCTTGTCGAACGGGCCCCAGCCCTGGTCGACGTCCTCGAAGTCCTCGTGCACGACGGCGCCGGGCTCGGTCGTCGGGGCGTTGCGCACGAGACGTACGTCGTCGACGCGGACCGCGGCGCCCGCCGCGTCCTTCGCGGCCGCCACCCGCAGGGTCGTGGCGCCGTTGGCGGGCGCGGTGAAGTTCACCTTCATGCGCTGCATGTGCGTGCCGTGCCAGTCGCTGGCCGCCATGGTGTTGAGCAGCGTGGACCGGTCGAGCGCGGCGGACCCACTGCCCACGCTCAGCGTCGTGCGGCGGGTCTTGCCCGGCTCGATCTCGACCCAGGCGGAGGCGGTGTACCGCTTGCCGGGTTCGAGTCCCGCGACGCGCTGGCCGACCGAGGCCGCGCCGGTGCCGGACAGGCGGGCGCTGTTGCGTCCGTTGCCGTCGGTGTCGCGGGCGACCTGGCCGTCCTTGCCCCAGCCGGTCAGCCGCGCGTCGTTGAAGCCGGGGTCCTTCAGGCCGGTGCCCTCGCCCCAGGCGGGGTCGCTCGCGCGGGGCGTGCCGTCGGCCGGGTAGAGAACGTACGGCTGTCCGGCCTCGGCCTTGAGCGTGAGCTTTCCGGTGGAGTCGGTGCGCACGGTGCCGGTCTTCACGCGGCCGTTGTCGGTGAGCCGGTAGACCGTGTACGAGCCGCCGGGCGCGGCCCAACTGGTCGTGCCGCCCGACTTGTTGTAGTGGTAGAGCTTCTTGCCCTGGTCCCAGGGCAGCAGGTAGCGGTCGCCGTCGAGGACCTTGCGGCCGTGGTCGTAGAAGGTGCGGGTGCCGTTCTCGACGGTGCCGTGCAGGCCGCCGGTGAAGGTGATGTCGTTGCCGTCCCAGCGGGTGATCTTCTGGTGCTGGAGGTACTTGGCGGGCAGGTCGCGCTGCCAGATGTTGGCGTAGAAGTCGTTCCAGTCGTTCTCACCGGTCCAGCCCTCGAAGTCGACGAGGGCGGACTGGCCGAGGACCGGGTCGTTGTTCCAGACGTCCTTCTCGCCGTTGCGGATGAACCGGATGATCTTCGAGTTGAGGCCCTTGTTCGTGGCGCCGCCGTAGTCGAGGTCGTTGGCCCAGTGCGACCAGAGGGACTGCCGCTCGAACTTGTCGGCCCACTCGGTGGCGAGGTTCCAGCCCTGGCCGTTGATGGCGTCGGCCGTCTTCTCGGCGATCCAGCCGTGCGTGTAGTAGACGTCGACGTAGACGGTGGTGAGGTTCTTGTCGGTCTCGTCGCGCAGCTGCTTGAAGCGGGCGGCGAGGTCGCCGCTGGTGATGTCGCGGCGCTGGTCGATGTAGTAGCTCTGGTCGAGCCAGTTCCAGCCGGGCGACTTCGGGTTCACCAGGTCGTCCTTGAAGTGCTCGGCGACCGGGTACGCCTCGGTGGCGTTGACGTGGACGCCGAACTCGGCGCCGTACTTCTTCCCTGCCCTGAGCAGTCTGTTGAGGTCCTTGAGGCCGCCCGCCCGCTTGTTGGTGTTGCCGCCGTAGTCGGGGTGCGCGGAGTCGTGGCCCTCGGACGCGTAGCCCTTGAGCAGCGCGAACTGGCCGAGGTCGTCGGTGGCGAGCCCGATGCGCTTGACGTCGTCGAGGGTGCGCAGGAAGGGGTGCTGGGCCTGGCTGGCGAAGTTGAACGGGATGTGGGTGACGACCCGGTCGGCGGTCGCCTCGCTGCCCTTCGCGGTGACGCCGATCGAGCGGAAGGCGACGGCGCCGTCCTGCCAGTCGACCGTCCCGTCGCCGTTGGCGTCGGGGGTGACGACGACCTTCGCCCACGGCAGGTCCTTGCCGGTGGCGGGGGCCGGGGCACCGGCGCCGCGGTAGGTCCACTGCCCGGACCAGACGCCCACTCGCGTGCCGCCGTCGGCGTCCTTGCGGGCCTGGTGCCAGAAGCGGGCGTCGTCGCCGTTCGTGGCGCCGCTCGGCTTGTCGTACGCCGAGTTGGACTCCACGGCCGCGGCGAGCTGCCCGGTGTTGACGATGGCGTACGCGGCGCCGGTCGCGGACTGCTCGGCCGGGGTGTCGGCGGTGACCTTGCCGAAGACGTCCGCGGTCTTGGTGGAGTCCGGGTCGAGCTTGGTGAACGCGGTCTGCGCACCGCCGTCCGCGCTGCCCACGGAGACCAGGTCGTGCCCCGGGATGTCGATCGTCCCCACCCGGAAGGCCGCCGTGTCCCGCACGGCCGTCACCTTGAAGGTGGTCGTGCGCCCGGCGACGCCGAGGGTGGCGTCGAGCTCCACGTCCGGCAGGTCGGGGAAGGTGAGGGTGTACGCGGCCGTGGCCCCGGTGACCTGGGGTGCGGCCTTGAGGCGGGTGGCGTACGCCGTGCCGTTGAGGGTGACCTCGGTGACGGTGTGCGTGCTGCCGAGGAGGCGGGCGCCGCTCGCGTCCGCGTAGGACAGGACGCGGGGGAAGTCGTCGGCGACGGTGACCTTCAGCTGCGGGGACGCGAGGACGAGGCCGGGGGCGGGCTCGTCCGGCGCGGCCGCGGAGACGGGTGCCGCGAGGGCGGCCACGACTGCGGTGGCCGCCGCCAGGACCAGGGCGCGCGTTGCGCGGGATCTTCGGGACATGGGGTCTGGGTATCGGCGCGGCACGGCCCGGGTCAACGGAGTGACCCGGTAAGGGCGTTGGCAGTCCAACCATTGCCGTCCGGAAGTCCAAGTGCCCGGGCCGGGGCGCGCGCGGCGCCCCGGCCCCGACAGCCGCTCAGCAGCCGCCGCAGTTGTAGTAGAGGACGTCCCAGTGGTTGCCCTCGTCGGCGTAGATGTTGCCGGAGCCCGACTGGTACTGGGGGGCGCCGTCGCCGCGCAGGCCGATGTACGTGAACGTGTTCTTGATGTAGTTGGTGACGCAGGTGTTCTTGCCGTAGTCGAGCTTGTAGCCGTTCCAGTGCGAGTAGGTGCCGCTCGCGTGGCCGGTCTCGGTGCCGCCGGTGATGTTCAGGGCGCAGCCGGTGGCGCGCTTGAGGGTCTGGGCGCCCTGGGCGGTGGCGAGGTTGAGCTGGTCGAAGGACGTGCAGGTGGCGTTGTTCCGGTTGGAGCAGCCGCCGGACGACGACCAGGTGATACCGACCGAGCTGAACATCGAGGTGGCGGTGGCGTGGCTGATCTTGGTGACGGCGAAGGCGTCGGTCGCGGTGGTGAGGACACCGAAACCGGGTGCGACGAGGGCGCCGGTGGTGAGCGCGAGCGCGGTGAGCGCCGAGCGGATGCGCATGGTGGGGGTTCCCTTCCTGCTGTTGACCGTGCTGGCTGTGAGACGGCTGTGGTGCAGGTGGAGCAAGGAGATCGTGCCCGGTTCTACGCGCGTCCGGTAGAGCGCGAACAAGATCCACCGGGT
Source organism: Streptomyces sp. KL116D (assembly GCF_030766975.1). NCBI lineage: Bacteria > Bacillati > Actinomycetota > Actinomycetes > Kitasatosporales > Streptomycetaceae > Streptomyces > Streptomyces sp. KL116D. The sequence goes on from NZ_JASERH010000140.1 coordinate 10,396, forward strand.
GTAATCGGAGAGACACACACCGTTGGATGTTGAAAGTTGAACATCATCGCGCTACAGTCGCTCTCAGTTGATGGTTCAACTTTCAAACATCACGTCGGCACCCCCGTGCCGCCCGTCCCCAAGGAGCACGTCATGGGCATCTTCGGCCGCAAGAACGACGAGACCGCCACCACCGCCGCGCAGGCCGGCCCCGACCTGGGCTCGCTCACCGGCGAGTACACCGTCGACCCGGCGCACACGACCCTGGGCTTCGTCGCCCGGCACGCCATGGTCACGAACGTGAAGGGCAGCTTCACCGACTTCACCGGCTCGCTGCACCTGGACGGTTCGGACCCGGCCAAGTCGACGGCCTCCTTCGACGTCCAGATGGAGAGCATCGACACCGGCAACGCCGACCGTGACGGTCACCTCAAGAGCGCCGACTTCTTCAAGATCGACGAGTTCCCGACGATGACGTTCCGCTCGACGTCCGCCGAGTCCCTGGGCGGCGAGGACTACCGCATCACCGGCGACCTCACCATCCTGGGCACGACCCGGCCGCTCACCATCGACCTGGAGTTCAACGGCTCGGCGAAGGACCCGTTCGGCAACGAGCGCGTGGGCTTCGAGGGCAAGTCCGAGATCCTGCGCTCCGAGTGGGGCCTGACCTGGAACGCCGCGCTGGAGACGGGCGGCGTGCTGGTCTCCGACAAGATCAAGCTGAACTTCGACATCTCGGCGATCAAGAGCGCCTGAGCACCGGCTCCCCGGAGCCACCGGGGTCACCGGAGCGACCGACACCGTCAATGAGTTGAGGCGGCCACGAACTGCGTGGCCGCCAACTCGGCGTACAGCGGGTCCTGTTCGAGGAGTTCGGCGTGGCTGCCCTGGGCGCGCACCCGCCCGTCCTCCAGGACCACGATGCGGTCCGCGTCGACGACCGTCGACAGACGGTGCGCGATCACCAGGACCGTCGTACGGGTCGCCAGCTCGCGGACGACCGCGCGCAGGTGCTGTTCGTTGACCGCGTCCAGGTTCGCCGTCACCTCGTCCAGGAGCAGCAGGGCCGGGCGGCGCAGCAACGCCCGGGCGATGGCGACGCGTTGGCGTTCGCCGCCGGAGAGCAGCACGCCGCGGTGGCCGACCGGGGTGTCGAGGCCCTCGGGCAGCCGGGCCACCAGGTCGTCGAGGCGGGTCCGCGCGACGACGTCGCGCATGTCGTCGTCCGTCGCGTCCGGGGCCGCGTACAGCAGGTTGTCGCGCAGGGTGCCGGCGAGGACGGGCGCGTCCTGCTCCACGTAGCCGAGGGTCGCGCGCAGCTGTGCGAGCGGCCAGTCGCGGATGTCGCGGCCACCGACCGTGACGGTGCCCGCGTCGTGGTCGTAGAAGCGTTCCAGGAGCGCGAAGACCGTGGACTTGCCCGCGCCGGACGGGCCGACGAGCGCCGTGAGCCCGCCGGCCGGGGCGTCGAAGGTGACGCCGTCGTGGGCGGGGGCGCGTTCGTCGGCGTAGCGGAAGACGACGTCCGTGAAGGCGACCGGGACGGGCCCCGCCGATTCCCTTGCGCCCGCGCCCTGTCGGGGCTGCTCGCCGGGCAGGTCCTCGATCTCCGCGAGGCGGGCCACCGCGGCCAGGCCGCTGTTGAGGCCCACCCAGCCCTCCGTCAGCTGCCCGAGCGGCGCGACGAGGTAGAACAGGTAGAGCAGGAACGCGATCAGCGAGGAGAGGTCGAGCGCGCCCGAGGCGACGCGCGCGCCGCCCACGCCGAGCACGCACAGGAACGCCACCTGTACCGAGACGAGCATCGCCACGTCGGACGCGGACGTCCAGCGGGCGACCGTGAGGCCCCTGTCGTGGGCGCGCCGGGCGGCGGCGGTGACGGCGGACCGCTCGCGGCCCTCGGCGCCGTTCGCCTTGACGGTGCGGAACGACTGCAGGGCCCGGTCGAGCGCCGAGCCCATCGCGCCGACCGCCTCCTGCGCCTGGGTCTGGGCGCGCCGGATGCGTGGCATGAGGAGGGCGAGGGCGGCCGCGATCAGGGCGAGGACCAGGAGCGTCACGCCGAGCAGGACCAGGTCCATGACGCCCATCAGGACGACGGTGCCGACGAGGGTGAGCGCGCCGCTCGCCGATTCGACGAGGCTGCGGGAGAGGACCGTGCGCAGCAGCGTCGTGTCGCTCGTGGCGCGGGTGAGCAGATCGCCGGGGGTGAGCCGGTCCACGGCGGCGACGGTCAGCCGGAGCATGCGGCCGACGAGCCGCTCCCTGGCGCCGAGCACGACCGCCTCGCCGGTACGGGACATCAGATAGGTGCCGCCCGCGGTGAGCGCCGCCCCGGCGACCACGACGGCGGTGAGCAGGAGCAGGGCCGGGGCGGGCGAGCGGTTCTCGGCGAAGGCCTGCACCGCGTACTTCGCCATGACCGGCATCGCGAGCCCGGCGCCCGACCCGGCGAGCGTGAGGACGCCGCCGACGGCCAGGGTGCGTGCGTGCGGACGGGCGTGGGCGAGGAGACGGCGCAGGTCAGCGGGCATCCGTGCCCTCGGGAACGGCGACCGCCTCGTCCGGTGCGGCCGTCACGGTGATCAGCGGCCGGTACTCCGCGGCCGCCGCCCGCTCCCCCACCAGGCGCCCCTCGGCCTGCACCCAGGCGTGCGGGGCGAACGGCGGCGCGGCGCGGACGCCCGCGTGCCAGTCGGGCCAGGTGCCGGAGAGCCGGCAGAGCAGCGCGACGGCGACCGAGCGCGGCAGACAGCCGTACCAGCCGGCGCAGCGGCGGCTGGTGGCGACGACCGACTCGTACGCGGCGAGCGCGGTGGCGTGCGGGGCGGGGGCGGCGCCGCGGCTGAGGAGCGTGAGCAGGCGGCGCAGCCGGTCGGGGCGGAGCCGGGCGACGACGAGGGCCACGCCGACGGCGGCCCTGACCCGCGGGCCGCGCCGGGCGCCGGGCCCCGGCATCGTCATCTCGGTGCTCACGGTGTGGCCATCTTCGCGTCGACGAGCTGCCGGGTGAGTTCGGCGACGTCGGCCTCCGCCCGGGCGCGGTCGACGTCGAACGCGGTGATGAGCCGCTCCACCGCCGTGTCCGGGCCGTGGCCCTCGGCGAGGGTGCTGATCACGAGGGTGCCGGACTCGTTCAACTGCCAGTAGGTACCGGCCCGTTGGTCGAGGAGCACACCGCCGAAGTCGGTGCTGGTGACCGCGACACCGTCTCTGAGCTTCACGGGATGAGGGCCTCTCTGTGGACTGGTCCGGTGGCGGGGTGGGTGGCGCGCAGCCACATCTCGGTGGCGACCGCGGCGTCGATGGAGTGCCGGGCGTGCAGGGGGGCGTACGGGTCGGCGGCGAGGGCGTCGAGCTGGGTCACGTCGACGAGGCCGAGGGCGGCGAGCCGCGAGGCACCCGGTTCCCACAGCCGCCGGAGGTCGTCGGCGTGCCGGACGAGGCCCTGGGTGTGGTCGCCGTTCATGTGGTCCTTGGTGGTGCGGGCGAGCAGCGGCGCGGGCACGGTGTCGCGGACGGCCTCGGCGAGCAGCGGTTTGTAGCGGCCGGGGTCGATGCGGTCCGCGAGGCGCACGGCGAGGGTCGCCTCGATGACGTGGTCGGCGTACATCGGGGCGGCCACCGGCAGTCCGATGCCGAGCCCGTACTCCTCCATCGCCTGGAAGTGGCGGGCGCCGATCCGGACGGTGTCGAGGTCGAGGTGGCGGCCCGGGCGCGGGGCGAGCGGCCGGGCGTGCTCGGCGGCCGCGCGGAACGCGTCGCGCACGAGGTCGCGGGCGTCGGGGGTCAGCCAGGGCGGCAGCGTCTGCCGCACCCCCCAGGACAGCTGCGGGGTGCGGGAGGTGGGCGGCGGCGCGTCGGTGACGGCGTCCGCGAGCCAGGCGCGGAACGGGGGCCGGGTGAGCAGGGCCCGTACGGTCGCGCCCAGTGGCCAGCCCAGCTGGTGCCGCACGGCGCCGATCCGGTTCCAGGCGGCGAAGGGCCGGCCGGGGAACAGGTCGCCGGAGGCGGCCGGGAGGCCCATGAACAGTTCGTCGCCGCCGTAGCCGGTGAGGTGGCACTCGGATCCGGCGGCGGCGGCCCGGGCGAGCAGCATCCGGGCGCGGGCCCGGGCGGGCGCGACGGGCAGCGGTTCGTCGGTCGGCACGTCGTCGGGTCCTGGCGGGTCGGCCACGCCCGCGTAGAAGAGCGGCGCCTCGTCGGCGGGGACGACGTCGTGCCGGAGGCCGTCGTCGTCCCCGGCCAGCGCCACGGCGCGGCGCGCCCACGTCTCGTCCTCCGCGTGGCGCTCCCTGGACGCCACGGTCAGCAGGTCGAGGCGGTCCGGTCCCGCGCGGCGGGCGAGGAAGGCGAGCGAGGTCGAGTCGAGGCCGCCGGAGAGTTCGCAGCTGATGCGGGTGCGGTCGGCCAGGTGGGCGCGGACGGCGCGGTCGAGGGCGTCGCCGAGCGCCGACGCCCCGTCCGCCAGCGGCAGTTCGGCCTCCGGCGCATGCCACCAGCGGCGGGTGACGGGCGGGCCGCCGGCGCCGGGCAGGACGAGCGCGTACGCCGGATCGGTCTCGGCCACGCCCTGCCACACGGGGCGTCCGCCGAGCGGGTGCGGCAGGAAGTCCAGCAGGCGCAGGGCGAGCGCGGCCTCGTCCAGCCCGCCGCCGCCGAGGTGGGCGAGTACGGCGGGCCGGTCCGACGCGAGGTGCGGGCCCGGGCCGGTCGTGGCGTACACCCGGCGCAGGCCCGACGCGGTGCCGCGCACCCAGCTCTCGCCCCCTGTGCGAGAGATGACGTGGTGGACACCGGGCAGCCGGCGGGCCAGCCGGGCGTGCAGGTCCGCGTTGCCGCGGGCCGCGCGGAGATCGGCGTCGAGGCCGGGGACCGCGCAGGGGCCGATGACGACGACCGCGTCGCCGCCGTGCGCAGCGGCGCTGATGCGGCGCAGCGAGGTCCGGACGACCAGCCACGGACGGCCGGACGGGTACCGGAACACCTGGTCGGGGTGGGGAAGACGCCCGGCCGCCGTCCGGCCCGCCGGGGTGTCCGGCAGGACGACGAAGGAGTCGCGTGCGTGGGGCGGCGGCGTGGGGCGGCCGGGCATCTTCACCATTCCTCGGTCTGCGTCGGCGTCGGTGCGCTGCGTCGGATCAGGTGAAGCGGCGGGTGATCCACTCCGAGTAGGCGCCGTAGAAGTACCCGGCCGTCGTCTTGGTGAAGTCGCCCTGCTTCACCATCGCCGGCTTGGCGTAGCTCTTCTTCTTCTCCTGCGTCTGCTTCTTCATGACCATCTCTCCATCTCACGTGTGTGTAACGGATGTGATTGGCGTGCTTGGTGTGCAACTTGTGAACACCACGGCGATCATTGCCACTTGGTGAGCGTCCATGCACGGAACGCGACCGTTTCCGAGAGATGACCTGATCACTGCGGACAAATCGGCGGGAGTACCCATGAGCAGGGCATGCGTTCGGGCCAACTCGCCGTGGGTGGGGCCCTTGTGGGTGAGTGCGGGCCGGTGGGGCTTCTCGCGCAGTTCCCCGCGCCCCTGGAGCATGCGGCTTCGCCGCAGCCCCATCGGCGCCCCGTGAGACGGCGCACGGAGTGCGCCTCTCAGGGGCGCGGGGAACTGCGCGACCAGCCACGGCGAAAGCCGCACGCACCCACCGGCCCCATGGAATGCTGCCGCCATGGACGTCGACGCCGCGCGCATCCGCCGCGAGATCCTCGACGAGGACACCGCCCCGGATCCGTACGTGCTGCGGGACGCCAGGATCAGCGGAGCGCTCACGCTCGACGGAGCCGAGATCCACAGAGCCGTACGCTTCGAGGCGTGCCGGTTCGAGGAACCCGTACGCCTGGAGGGCGCGACCACCCTCGGCGTCGCCATCGTCCGCTGCACCCTCCCGGGCCTCCTCGCACCGACGACCCGCTTCGGCGGCCGGCTCGACCTGCGCGGATCGACGATCGGCGAGCGCGACGGGGCCGACCCCGCCGTCGACCTCGTGCACGCCGACGTCGCGGGCGGCCTCCGGCTCGACGGAGCGCACCTCGTCGCGCCGGGCCGGGCCGCGATCGAGGGCGGCGGACTCGTCGCGCGCGGCGGCGTCTTCTGCGAGGGCGGCTTCGTCGCGGAGGGCGAAGTCGGCTTCCCCGGGGCCGAGTTGCCGGGCGGCCTGTGGCTGCGCGGGGCGCGGATCACGGTCGGCTCGGCGCAGGCGTACGCGTTCCACGGCGACGCGGTGCGGACGTCGAACGTACGGCTCCAGGGGCTGCGGACCGACGGCCGGATACGGCTGCGCGGCGCGCAGGTGGACGACCTGGTCTCGCTGGAGGGCGCCGAACTCGGCGGCGCGGGCTCGTCGGTGATGTGCGTCGGCATGCGGACCGAGGCCCTCGACCTGCGCTTCGCACGGACCCCCGCGGGCGGCGTGAACCTGCGCAACGCGCACGCGAGCCGGATCCAGGACGACCCCGGCACCTGGCCGGCGAACCTGGGCCTGGACGGCCTGACGTACGACTGGCTCGGCGATACCGCGACCGACCGCCGCGAGGACGTCACGAACCGGCTCGCCTGGCTGCGCCACCAGCCCCACTACGCACCGCAGCCCTACGAGCAGCTCGCCGCGCACTACCGGCGGTCGGGCCAGGAGGCCGAGGCCCGCCGGGTCCTGCTGGTCAGGGAGCGGACGCGCCGGGCGACGCTCGGTCCCGCGGGGCGCGCCTGGGGCCGGCTGCTGGACGCGACCGTGGGGTACGGCTACCGCCCGTGGCTCGCCGGGATCTGGCTCGCCCTGCTCACGCTGCTCGGCAGCGCGGTGTTCGCCGCCCACCACCCGGTGGCGAACAAGAAGGGCGAGGGCCCGCCGTTCCACGCCGTGCCCTACGCCCTCGACCTGATGGTGCCGATCGGCGGGCTCGGCCAGCGCGACGGCTGGCACTGGGCCGAGCCGGGTGTCCAGGCCCTGGCGTACGGGCTGATCGCGGTCGGCTGGATCCTGACGACGACGGTCGTGGCGGGCGTGACGCGCACGCTGAGCCGCGGCTGACGCGGCGCAGCGCGGGATCAGCGCGGGATCAGCGCGGCCACGGCGTCGCGGGCGTGCCGGGCCGGGGCCGGGTCCCCGGTGATGCCGGCGGTCACCATGGCTCCTTCGGCGAGGAGGTAGACCGGTTCGGTCGCCGGGGACCCGGCCGCGCGCACCCATCCGGCGAGCTGGTCGTGGAACTCCCGCTTGTGGGACCGGACTTCGGCGCGGACCGGCTCGGAGGTGGCGCCGAGCTCACCGTGGGCGTTGATCCAGGCGCAGCCCCGGAAGCCGGGCTCGGCGAACCACGCCGCGAGCCAGTCGAAGACGGCGAGGACCCGCTCGCGCGGATCCGCGACCTGCTCCACGTGGGCGGCAAGACTGCCGCGCCAGCGCAGGTCGCGACGGCGCAGCATCGCGACGACCAGGTCCTCCTTGGTGGCGAAGCAGCGGTAGATCCGCTTCAGCGGCAGACCGGACCCGGCCCGCACCGCGTCCATGCCGACCGCCTGGATGCCTCGCTCGTAGAAGAGGCGCTCCGCGGTGTCGAGCAGCGTGTCGCGGTCCGCGCGCGCCTGTTCCGCGGTGATGGGGGCGGGCATCCGACGCTCCTCCTGGGCTTCTTGACGTTGAGAACGGCCGTTCTCTATCTTATGCGGACCAGGTGGAGAACGCGCGTTCTCCACCATCAGGTACCCGCTCACGAGGAGGCCCCCGTGCCGGAAGACCGCCCGCCCCACCCCCCGTTCACGCTGGAGACGGCCCGCAAGAAGGTCCAGGCCGCCGAGGACGCCTGGAACACCCGCGACCCGCACCGCGTGGCGCTCGCCTACACACCGGATTCCCGGTGGCGCAACCGGGACACGTTCCTGACCGGCCGCGAGGAGATCGTCGCGTTCCTGACCGCCAAGTGGGAGCGCGAGCAGGAGTACGCGCTGCGCAAGAGCCTGTGGTCCTTCGACGGGAACCGGATCGCCGTGCGGTTCCAGTACGAGTGGCACGACGCGGACGGGCAGTGGTGGCGCTCGTACGGCAACGAGCTGTGGGAGTTCGACGAGCGCGGGCTCATGCGGCGGCGCGAGGCGAGCATCAACGACGTGGCGATCGACGCGAGCGAGCGCCGGATCCACGGCCCCCGGCCGGCGGCCGAGGCCGGGGCGGACATCCCGCTCGCGTGACCACGCGGCCACGCCTGTGCGCCACGAGCCTGTGACGTGAGCCACAGGCGGGCCGTGGATGTCACAGATCCGGACCCTGCCCCGTCTCGTTCATGAGCACCCGGGGAGGATCGCCATGTCCGAGACCACTCATCCGACAGCCGACCGGCCGGCGGGCCGGGACCGGCCGGCCCGAGGCGAGCGACTGGCCGACTGGACCGACGGCCGGCTCGGGATCTACGGCCTCGGCCGCCAGTACCTGCGCAAGGTCTTTCCCGACCACTGGTCGTTCATGCTGGGCGAGATCTGCCTCTACACCTTCATCGTCCTGATCCTCACCGGCGTCTACCTCACGCTGTTCTTCCATCCGTCGATGAACGAGGTGACGTACAACGGCAGTTACGTGCCGCTGAGCGGTGTGCGGATGTCGGAGGCGTACTCGTCGACGCTCGACATCAGCTTCGACGTGCGCGGCGGACTGCTCATCCGGCAGATCCACCACTGGGCGGCGCTGATCTTCATCGCGGCGATGTTCGTCCACATGATGCGGCACTTCTTCACGGGCTCGTTCCGCAAGCCCCGCGAGCTGAACTGGCTGTTCGGCTGGCTGCTGCTCTTCATCGCCCTGTTCGAGGGCCTGCTGGGGTACTCGCTCCCCGACGACCTGCTCTCCGGCGCGGGCATGCGGCTGATCGAGGGGATGACGCTCGCCGTCCCGGTCGTCGGAACGTACCTCTCCTTCTTCCTGTTCGGCGGCGAGTTCCCCGGCCACGACATCGTGGCGCGCTTCTACTCCCTGCACGTGCTGCTGCTGCCGGGCATCATGGCCGCGCTCGTCGTCACCCACCTGATCCTGGTCTTCTACCACAAGCACACCCAGTTCCCCGGCCCGGGAAAGACCGAACGCAACGTCGTGGGCCAGCCGTTCTTCCCCGTCTACGTCGCCAAGGCGGGCGGCTTCTTCTTCCTGGTGTTCGGCGTCGTGACGCTGATCGCGGCCATCGCGACCGTCAACCCGGTCTGGGTGTACGGGCCCTACCGCCCCGACCAGGTCTCCACCGGCGCCCAGCCCGACTGGTACCTGGGGTTCGCCGAAGGGCTGGTGCGCGTGATGCCCGGCTGGGAGATCGTGCTCGGCGGGCACACCCTCGCCCTCGGCGTCTTCATCCCGTTCCTGGCGTTCCCGCTGTGGCTGGTGCTGATCGGCGTGTATCCGTTCGTGGAGGCGTGGGTCACCGGCGACCGGCGTGAGCACCACCTCCTCGACCGGCCCCGGAACCGGCCGGTGCGCACCGGGCTCGGCGTGGGCTGGCTGACCGGGTTCCTCGTGGCGATGGCGGCCGGCGGCAACGACATCTGGGCCACCCACTTCCACCTCTCCGTCAACGCCATCACATGGTTCGCGCGCATCGCCCTGTTCGCCGGTCCGGTCCTGGCATTCGTCGTGACCAGGCGGATCTGTCTCGGGCTCCAGCGGCGGGACCGGGACAAGGTGCTGCACGGGCGGGAGACGGGCCGGATCAGGCGGCTGCCGCACGGTGAGTACGTGGAGGTCCACGAGCCGCTGGCGCAGGGCGAGTTGTACCGGCTGACGCAGCACGAGCAGCCGGTGCCGGTGGAGGACGCACCCGACCGGGTCCTGGGCCGGGCCCGGGCCGCCCTTTCGCGCTGGATGTTCGGCCCTGGGTCCCAGATCCCCAAGGCCCGCCCCGAGGTCGAGCGCGAGAAGACGCCCACGCCGCACCCGTGAACTCGTACATCTGGTTCTGTACGGGTCCGATCCGGTCGCCGCGGGATCACGGCGGGCACGGTGTGCGTATGAAGAAGCGGGTGACTTCGTGGCATGCGATCGGGGCGCAGATCGCCAACTTCCGTAAGTACGCGGGACTAACGCAGACCGAGCTGGCCGAGCGGCTCAACGTGAGCCCGGACAAGATGGCGTCGATAGAGCAGGGGCGGCGGCCGGTGGGCATGGCGCTGGCCGTGCGGATCGACGAACTCCTCGACACCCGGCGGTCGTTGGAGGTCGCCGTGTCCAAGGTCCCGGCGAAGGAGAAGCATCCGCAGATCCTGGCGGACCTGGTGGAGTACGAGGAGGACGCGGTGACGATCCTGTCGTACCAGACGCAGGTGGTGCCCGGGCTGTTGCAGACTCCTGAATACATGCGGGCCGTCTTCGACTCCAGCTATCCACCGCTCGCCGCCGAGACGACGGAGGACTGGGTCGGTGCACGCATCGACCGGCAGCGGATCTGGGAGCGGAAGCACCCTCCCGCGGCGCACTTCATCATCGAGGAGGCGGTGCTGCACAAGCCGGTCGGCGGCCCGGACGTGATGCGCGGGCAGTACCGCCGCATCCTCGAACTCGGCCGACTGCACTGCATGGGCGTCCAGATCATGCCGACGGAGCAGTGGCCGCACGCCGGACTCGACGGCCCGATGGTCCTGCTGGAAGACCCCGAGCACGACTTCGTGGCCTTCATCGAAGGGCACCGCGTCAGCACCGTCCTGGATGCCCCCGAAGACGTCAGCAACCTGCATCTGAAGTATGGAATGCTGCGGTCACAGGCGCTGTCTCCCGACCGGAGTGCCCGCCTGCTGGACGGACTGCTAGGAGTCTCATGAACACCGCAGCACGACCGCACGATCAACCGACCGTCGGGCTCGCCTGGTTCAAGTCGAGCCACAGCGGCAGCCAGGGCGGCGACTGCCTCGAGATCGCCTACCGCTGGCGGAAGTCCACGTACAGCACCGACCAGGGCGGCGACTGCCTGGAGGTGGCCACGCACCCCACCGCCGTCCACATCCGCGACTCCAAGAACGATCCGGCGACCGGCGCCGTGCTGACCGTCTCGCCCGGCACCTGGGCCGCGTTCCTGCGCACGGCCACGTGAGCGGTCCCTGGATGGTTCTCGTCGGCCCCGCCGGGGCCGGGAAGAGCGTGCTCGGGCGGGCGGTCGCCGCGCGGACGGGGCGGCGGTTCGTCGACCTGGACGCGGTCGCCGACCCGTACTACGCCCAGGTGGGCTGGAGCCTCGACCGGCTCCGGGAGCGCATCGCCGTCGTGGGGCGGCTCGCGGCGGAGGCGGAGTGGGAGCCGGCCCGGGCGCACGCCGTGGCGCGTGCCGTCGCCGAGCACGGGGACGCCGTGCTCGCGCTGGGCGCGGGCCACACCAGCTACACGGACCCGGCGCACCTGGCCACGGCCCGCACCGCGCTGAACGGCTGCCGCGAGGTGGTCCGCGTCCTGCCGTCCGCCGACCGCGACACCGCGCTCGCCGTGCTGCGGGAGCGCTGCGCGGCGGACAAGGGCCGGTCCTGGATCGTCGACGGCCACGACTTCCTGGCCCACTGGCTGGACGACCCGGGCACGGAACTGCTCGCCACGCGGACCGTGTTCACCGAGCGGGAGACCCCCGCCGAGACCGCGGCGCGGCTCGGCGGGGCCGCGCATCGATGACCGGATGCCGCGTCAGTCGTCGTCCATGATGGTCGTGGTCGCCCGCACCGAGTCGTCGTCGACCCGGATGATTTTGGAACAGCTCGCATTGGTCCGGGCGAACAGATAAATGTGACCCGTGTGCATGGTCGTGAAATTGATGTGGTCGCCCGGGTCCAGTGTCCGTTCGTCCCGGCGGAGCCCGTCCGTGCCCAAGTAGTAGACGTGCAGCCGGACGCGGGAATCATTGGTGATCCGCCATTGGATCACCGATCCGCCGAGCGTCGAGGCGATCTCCCCTTCGCTGTCGCAGTCGAAGAAGGAGGTTCCGCTGCTGCGGTAGAGCAGCGGGATCCGGGTCGGCGTGGGACTGGGTTCCTCCGTGGGTTCCTCGGTCGTCGGATCCTCCGTGGGCTCCTCCGTCGTCGGGTCCTCGGTCGGCTCCTCGGTCGTCGGGTCCCCGGTCGGCTCCTCCGTGGTGGGCGGCGCCGACGTGGAGTGCGTCGGTTCCAGGCCGCCCGACACCATTCCGGATCCGTCGGCCGTACCCGCCGTGCCCAATTTGATGGCGATCAGCGCGATGACGACGCTGAGGACCGCGCACGCGCTTCCGACAATGGTCCACACGCCGATCGAGCGGCTGAAGAATCCCGCCCCACCCGATCCGTTGTTCCCGTCCGCACCACCACTCACTACGTCCTCCCCCCGTGGCCGTGGGGGAATTAAAGCAGTGCCGAATTCGCCCGGCCAGGGGCCGAATGGCCATCTTTATGTGCGATCGATGCGGTCGAAACTCTGTTCCGATTCACGGGGTGCGGATATTCGATGCGGAATCCACGGTTTTCAGAAACCGCCGCCGCCGAAGTCACCGCCGCCGCCCCCGCCGAAGTCGCCACCGCCTCCGAAGTCACCGCCGCCCCCGAAGTCACCGAAGTCGGAGGAGTCGAAGTCGGCGCCCGAGTAGTCGCCGCCCTCGTAACCGGCGCCGAAGTCCCCGTATCCGGAGCCGTAGTCCGCCGCGTACGCGGGACTGGCCATCATCGAGCCGAGCACCGTGCCGACCAGCAGCCCCGGCAGGATCCCGCCGCCGAAGTAGCCGCCCGCCCAGGGCCCGTAGGCCGGGCCCGCGTCGTAGTAGGGGCGGCGCTCGCCCGCGCCCGTGTCGACGGTGCGCACCATCGGCTCGCCGCCGTCCCGCAGCCGCGTCGCGTCGGCCGCGCACACCGGGACCCGGCGCGTGGCGCCGCCGGGCGGTGTCCACTCGGCGTCCTCCACCGAGGGGCCGTGCCGCGGGTCGAAGAAGCAGGGCGCGCGGCGTTCCGGCAGCGGGCGGCCCTCGCGGCGCGCGGCCAGCAGCGCGAGGGAGAAGCGGCCGTCCTCCAGGGCCTGCGTGACGCCGCGCACCTCCTCGGGGCGCTGGGCGGCGGCCATGTACTGCTTCGCCTTCTCGTACGCGTCGAGCGCCCGCTCGTAGTCCGCCCGCATCGCGTCGTCCGCGCCCGCCTCCGCGGGGTGGAAGTCGAGCCGGTCCAGCTCCTCGCCGAACGCGGTGATGTCCTCGTCGACGACGACCCGCAGCTTGTCCAGGGCCGCCCGCTGCTCCTCCTCGCGGCGCCGCCGGTTGCGGCGGACCAGGGCGTACGCGCCCGCGCCGCCCACCACGACCACCGCGCCGACGCCGACCAGCGCGCCGACCGGCACCCCGTCGTCACCGCCGCCCGCGTCCCAGGAGGAGGGCGCCGAGCCCTTGGCCGTGCGGACCGCCGTGTCGACGAACTCGTCGAGCTGCTGTCCGACCGGCTCGCCCCGGACGCTCGTCGTCAGGTTGTGAACGGCGTCGGACGACATGACGGAACGATCCGCCCGCGCGTCGAAGGCGTCGCCGAGCCGGATTCCGTAGACGCCGACGACCCCCGTCTTCGTCCTCAGGTCGGTGAACAGGTCCTGCTTCGGGAAGTCCGCGGGCAGCACCGCCACCATCACCGGCTTGTCCGCTTCCTTGATCTTCTTCGCGAGCGCTTCCGCGTCCGCCGAGGTCAGCTCGCCGGACACGGCCGGATCGACGTAGACGGGACTCTTCTCGAGGGCGTCGGCCACGGTGGAGACGTCCGTGGCGGCGACGGCGGTGGGCGTCACGGTGAGTGTCGCGCCGAGGGCGAGGAGCGTGGCGGCGAGGGCCGCGATAGAGGGCCTCATACCTCGACGCTAACGCAGCCGGGGTGTGAATGCCGGGTCGGGGTGTTCGCGGTGTGAAGTCTTGACGCGCGCAAGGAACACCCTTTAACTCACGTCTTGAACTAAGCCATGAGAGTTAACTGTTGGGCTGTTTGTGACCCAGGAGGCATCATGCGCACCCCCACAAGACCCCCCACACCTCGCTCACGGACCCGCCGTCTGGCCCGGCTGCTGCTCGCGGGCGCCCTGACGACCGCGGGCCTCGCCGGAGCCGGCGCCGCCCCCGCGCAGGCCGCCGGCGAGCAGGTCACCGTGTGGCTCACCACCACGGACGACGCCGGCGGCCGGCACGTCACGCGCGGGCTGCAGCAGCAGGCCCCGGTGTCGTTCCAGGCGGGCAGCGGCGGCAGCGGCACCGTCCTGAACGTGGACGAGAACACCCGGTACCAGACGTTCACCGGCGGCGGCGCCTCCTTCACGGACACCGCGGCCTGGCTGATGAACAGCAGCGGCGCCCTCTCCCAGGCCACCCGCGACGCCACCATGAAGAAGCTGTTCTCGCCGACCGACGGCATCGGCCTCTCCTTCGTCCGCAATCCGATGGGCGGCTCGGACCTCGCGCGCTTCGGCTACACGTACGACGACGTGCCCGCCGGCCAGACCGACCCGACGCTCGCCAAGTTCTCCCTCGCCCACGACCAGGCCGACGTGCTGCCGCTGACCAAGCAGGCCAAGCAGCTCAATCCGGCGCTGACGACCGTGGCGTCCCCGTGGACGGCCCCCGCCTGGATGAAGGACAGCGGGCAGCTCAACGGAGGCTGGCTGAAGGCCGAGGACTACGGCGCCTACGCGGACTACTTCGTGAAGTACATCCAGGGGTACCAGGCGGCCGGCGTCCCCATCGACTACGTCACCGCGCAGAACGAGCCGACGTGCTGCTCCGGCTATCCGTCGATGAGCTGGAACGCTTCGGGGCTCGCCTACTTCACCAAGAGCGAGCTGCTGCCGAAGCTCGCGAGCGCCGGGCTGAGGACCAAGGTCCTCGCCCACGACTGGAACTGGGACACCTACGACGCGTACGCGGCGCAGACCGTCGACGACGCGGCCGTCCGCTCGCACCCCAACTTCGGCGGCATCGCCTGGCACGGCTACGGCGGCGACGTCGCCAAGCAGACCGAGATCCACAACAAGTACCCGTCCCTGGACGCCTTCCAGACCGAGCACTCCGGCGGCACCTGGATCGCCAACCAGCAGCGCGAGGACATGACGAACATCATCGACTACACCCGCAACTGGGCGAAGTCGGTGACGAAGTGGTCCCTCGCCGTGGACCAGAACCGCGGTCCCCACAACGGCGGTTGCGGCACCTGCGACGGCCTCATCACCGTGCACAACGGTGACGGCAGCAGCGGCCAGGTCGACTACAACATCGAGTACTACACGATGGGCCACCTGACGAAGTTCGTCCGGCCGGGCGCCTCGCGCATCGCGTCCACGGGTTCCTCCGCCGTGCCGAACGTCGCCTGGCGCAACACCGACGGCTCGAAGGCGCTGATCGCCTACAACGACGCCTCGTCCGCCAAGGACGTGACCGTCAACTGGGGCGGCCAGCACGTCACTTACTCGCTGCCGGGCAAGACGTCGGCGACGTTCACCTGGAGCGGCACACAGGCCGGCGGCACGGACAGGGCCGGCGCCTTCCACGGTCTCGGCGGCAAGTGCCTCGACGTGAAGGACGGCTCCACGGCCAACGGGACGACCGCGCAGATCTGGTCCTGCGTCTCCGGTTCGCAGAACCAGACCTGGACCGTGAAGGCGGACGGCACGGTGCGGGCGCTGGGCAAGTGCCTCGACGTGTCCGGCGGTTCGACGGCCAACGGCGCGAAGGTGCAGCTCTACGACTGCAACGGGACGGGTGCCCAGCAGTGGCGGTACGAGGCGTCGGCCGGAGATCTGGTGAACACCGCGGCCGACAAGTGCCTTGATGTGACCGGGAATTCGAGCGCCGACGGGACGGCGACGCAGATCTGGTCGTGCACGGGGGCCGCGAACCAGAAGTGGACGCTGCAGTAGGCAGGCGCCGGAGGGGCTGGACATCCAGCCCCTCCGGCGATCGAGGAGCGGGGCCCGGGGCGGAGCCCCGGGACCGTGCCCCGGGTGGGCGCTACTCGACCGGTTCGATCCCGGCCCGCAGCAGCCCGTACGTGTAGGCGTCCTCCAGCGCACCCCACGACGCCGCGATGACGTTCTCGGCGACGCCCACCGTCGACCACTCGCCGGAGCCGTCGGTGGTGGAGATCAGCACCCGCGTCGTCGACGACGTACCGTGCTTGCCCTCCAGGATGCGGACCTTGTAGTCGACCAGTTCCAGCTTGGCGAGCTGCGGGTAGATGCGCTCCAGGCCGACGCGCAGGGCGCGGTCGAGGGCGTTGACCGGTCCGTTGCCCTCGGCGGTGGCGACGATGCGCTCGCCCTTGGCCCACAGCTTCACGGTCGCCTCGTTGGCGTGGGTGCCGTCGGGGCGGTCCTCGACGATGGCCCGCCACGACTCGACGCGGAAGTAGCGCCGCGCCCGCCCCTCGGCCTCCTCGCGCAGCAGCAGCTCGAAGGAGGCGTCGGCGGCCTCGTACGTGTAGCCCTTGAGCTCGCGCTCCTTGACGCGCTCGACGACCCGGCCGACCAGCTCGCGGTCGCCGCCCAGGTCGACGCCGAGCTCCTTGCCCTTGAGCTCGATGGAGGCACGGCCCGCCATGTCGGAGACCAGCATGCGGATGCGGTTGCCGACGAGCTCGGGGTCGATGTGCTGGTACAGGTCGGGGTCGACCTTGATCGCGGAGGCGTGCAGGCCCGCCTTGTGCGCGAAGGCGGAGACGCCCACGTACGGCTGGTGCGTGGACGGGGTGAGGTTGACGACCTCGGCGATGGCGTGCGAGATCCGGGTCATCTCGCGCAGCGCGCCCTCGGGGAGGACCTTCTTGCCGTACTTGAGCTCCAGGGCGGCGACGACCGGGAAGAGGTTGGAGTTGCCGACCCGCTCGCCGTACCCGTTGGCCGTGCACTGGACGTGCGTGGCGCCCGCGTCGACGGCGGCCAGGGTGTTCGCGACGGCGCAGCCCGTGTCGTCCTGGGCGTGGATGCCGAGCCGGGCGCCGGTGTCGTCGAGGACGGTGTGGGTGATCGCCTGGACCTGGGCGGGGAGCATGCCGCCGTTGGTGTCGCACAGCACGACCACGGAGGCACCGGCCTCGTGCGCGACCCGGACCACGGACTTCGCGTACTCGGGGTTGGCGCGGTAGCCGTCGAAGAAGTGCTCGCAGTCGACGAAGACGCGGCGGCCCTGGGCGACGAGGTGGGAGACGGTGTCGCGCACCATCTCCAGGTTCTCCTCCAGGGTCGTGCGCAGCGCCAGTTCCACGTGCCGGTCGTGGGACTTGGCGACCAGGGTGATCACCGGGGCGCCGGATTCGAGCAGCGCCCGTACCTGCGGGTCCTCGCTCGCCTTCGCGCCCGCGCGCCGGGTGGCGCCGAAGGCGACGAGCTGTGCGTGCTTGAAGTCGATCTCGTCCTGCGCGCGGGCGAAGAACTCGGTGTCGCGGGGGTTGGCGCCGGGCCAGCCGCCCTCGATGAAGCCCACGCCGAAGTCGTCCAGGTGCCGCGCGATGGTCAGCTTGTCCGCGACGGTGAGGTTGATGCCCTCGCGCTGCGCGCCGTCGCGCAGCGTCGTGTCGAAGACATGGAAGGCGTCGTGGGAATCGTCGAGTTCGCCGGTGCGTTCGCTCGTGCTGCTGCTCATGCTGATCTGGCTCCTGTATGGGATCTCGGTCTACCGGAATGACCGGCTCCACCGTCCATCTATGATCCCTCGCGCGGTCCGCCTGGCTGAGTGTGGGCCAGAAACAGAAAAACCTCTCGCGGGTGCGAGAGGTCTGCGCGCGGGTCGAGGACGACGGTGTCCACCTGTACCGGGTCGTACGAGGTGGTCACTGCGGACCGGCGCGCCTGCTGCCAATAATCATGGCGAACGAGAGCACGCCCGCAGTCTGCCACAGCCCGGGCCGGGCCCGGACTGTGGTCTCACGATGCGGTCAGGCCACCGGCTCCAGCGCGGCGTCGGACGTCTTGACCCGGTTCAGGTCGATGTCACGGGTCTCGCGCATGGTCAGGTAGACGATCAGCGACACGGCGGCGCAGCCGGCCACGTACCAGTAGAAGCCGGCCTCCATGCCGCCGTCCTTGAACCACAGCGCGACGTACTCGGCGGTGCCGCCGAAGAGCGCGTTGGCGATGGCGTACGGCAGGGCGACGCCGAGGGCGCGGATGCCGGTCGGGAAGAGCTCGGCCTTCACGCAGGCGTTGATGGAGGTGTAGCCGGTGACGACGACGAGCGCGAGCAGGGACAGGCCGAGGGCCGGCCAGAAGGACCCCGCGTGCTGGAGCAGCGTCATGATCGGCACCGTCAGGAAGGTCGAGCCGACGGCGAAGGTGATCAGCAGCGGGCGCCGTCCGATCCGGTCGGAGAGCGCGCCGGCCAGCGGCTGGAGGCAGGCGAAGACGATGAGCGCGCAGAAGGAGACGAGCGTCGCCGTCTGCTTGCTCAGGCCCGCGGAGTTGGACAGGTACTTGGTGAGGTACGTCGTGTACGTGTAGTACGCCACGGTGCCGCCCATGGTGAGCGCGATGACGAGGAACGCCTCGCGCTTGTGCGCCCACAGGGCCTTCATGGTGCCCTTGTCGTCGCCGCCCACGGCTGCGTCGGCGTCGGCGGACTCCTCGTAGACCTCGGTCTCCAGCATGTTGCGGCGCAGGTAGAAGATGATCGCCGCGCCGAGGGCGCCGACGATGAACGGGATGCGCCAGCCCCAGCCGTGCAGGGCGTCGTCGGACAGGGTGCGCTGCAGGACGATCAGCAGGCCGAGGCCGACGATCTGGCCCGCCGTCATCGACACGTACTGGAAGCTGGAGGCGAAGCCGCGCCGCTTCGGGTCGGACGCCTCGGTCAGGTAGGTGGCGCTGGCCGCGTACTCGCCGCCGACCGAGAGGCCTTGCAGGAGGCGGGCGACGAGCAGGACGACGGCGCCGCCGTAGCCCGCGACCTCGTAGGTGGGCGCGACCGCGATGAGCACGGCGGACGCCGACATCAGGGTGACCGTGAGGGTCAGCGCCGCCTTGCGGCCCTTGCGGTCACCGACCCGCCCGAGCAGCCAGCCGCCCACCGGTCGCATGAAGAAGCCGACGGCGAAGATGCCGGCGGTGTTCATGAGTTGTGCGGTCGGGTTGCCGTCGGGGAAGAAGGCTCCCGCGAAGTACGTCGCAAAGCTCGCGTACACGAACCAGTCGAACCACTCGACCATGTTCCCGGCCGAGCCGACCAGGATCTTCTTCCATTGCTCTCGTCCCATGACCGGCCACGATGGGGGAACGCTCCGCCCGATGACAAGGGTGTACTGCGCAACGATCACGCGTACTTGCGTTCATTGTGTTCATTGCGTTCCGGAACGCGGGGCGGTGAGCGCCAGTTCGGCGAACGTGGCGAGCCAGTGGTCGGTGGTGAAGTCGCCGCGGTCCACGGCCGGGAGGCCCGCGGCGAGGTGGGCCTCGGCGGCGTCCGTCAGCCGGGTGCGGGCCGGGCCGTCGGGGAGGGCGTCCGCGAGGTGGCGCAGGGCGGCGGCGCGGGACAGGGCGAGACCGAGGAGGTGGCCGATGTGCGGGTCGGCGTGGTCGGAGACGACCGGTACGTCGAGGATCGCGCACGGGGCGCCGGTGTTCAGGGCGGGCAGGAACCGGTCCAGCCACTGCTCGAACTCGGCGGCGTCCAGCACCCGGCGCATCGCGTCCGCCTCGGTGAGGGCGGGCGAGAGGAAGTCCTGGCCGGAGGGTTCCCAGTGGGCGGGGGCGTCGTGGTCGTCGGCGAACCAGTCGCGCAGCCGGTCCCGTACGGCCTCCAGGGTCGCGGCCCGGAGTCCGGCCCGCTCCCCCGTGTCCAGGATCAGGCCGAGGGAGAAGGCGCTGTTGGTGTGGATGCCGTGGCGGACGGGATACGTGGCCTTCGGCAGCCACCGCGTGAGCAGGTCCTCGACGGCGGCGACGGCGGGTTCGAGGGCGCCGGCCCACCGGGTGCCGCGGCACTCGGCCGCCAGCGCGACGGTCCACGCCCATCCGTAGGGGCGCTCGAAGCCCGGGTGGGCGAGCAGGTACGCGGCCTCCGTGGCGAGGTTCTCCCGGGTCAGGTGCCGGTCGAGCACGTCGGCGTGGGCCTCGGGGCGGGTCCGCAGCAGCAGCCAGTGCATGTGCACGGCCGAGTGCCAGTCGTAGGCGCCGTAGAAGGCGGGGTGGAGGTCGCGGGGGCGTGGGCGGTCGTCCGGGGAGACGGTCAGGTGGGCGGTGAAGTTGGGGAACTCGCGGGTGAGGTTGGCTGCTGCCAGCTGAGCGGTGTCCTCCGGGGTGAGCATGGGGGTCCTTCCGGTGGTCGCGGACGTTTCGGTGGTCGTTCTTCGGGCGCGGGTCCGGTGGGGGCTGATCCCTTCGGGCGCGGGTCCGGTGGGGGCTGGTCGCGCAGTTCCCCGCGCCCCTGGAGGTGCGCACTTCGTGCGCTACCTCCATCGGGAAGGCCGCAGGCCTTCCCAGGGGAAAGCGCGGCGAAGCCGCAGGCTTTCAGGGGCGCGGGGAACTGCGCGAGCAGCCACGGCGAGAGCCGCGGCCGCCCACCGGGCCGGCGGAGTTACGGCGCCTTCAGGGGCGCGGGGAACTGCGCGAGCAACCCCCACCGGAGCCGCACCCGCCCACACCCAGGCGGCGCCAACCGTGCCTAGTGGGTGGTGCCCTCGGTCACTCGGAGGTCGGTGCTCGTTGATGCCGCGGTCTGCAACAGCGCCCGCACACCCACCGCCACCACCTCCGGAGGAAGCGCGGGGGCCGTGCCGTCCGGGACCTGGACCGGGGCCCAGGGGACGTGCACGAAACCGCCCCGGACGCCGGGAAGCTCCGTGGCCAGGAGGTGGGCGAGCCCGTACGCGACGTGGTTGCAGACGAACGTGCCGGCCGTGTGGGACAACGCGGCCGGCACCCCGGCGTCCCGCATCGCCGCCACACACGCCTTCACCGGCAGCGACGAGAAGTACGCCGCCGGGCCACCCGCCACCACCGGCTCGTCGATCGGCTGGGCCCCGGCGTTGTCGGGGATCCGCGCGTCGTCCACGTTCAACGCCACCCGTTCCACGGTGACGCCGGGCCGCCCACCCGCCTGGCCGAGGCAGACGACCAGGTCGGGCCGGGCCTCGGCGACCGCACGCCGCAGCGCCGCCACCGACTCCCCGAAGACGCACGGCAGCTGGACGGCCGTCACGCTCACCCCGTCCGGCGGCTCCGCGGCGACGAGGGACGCCGCCTGCCACGACGGGTTCACGGCCTCCCCGCCGAAGGGCTCGAAACCGGTGAGCAGAACGCGGGTGGTCGACCCGGACATGTGAACCTCCTAGAAGGCGAAGAGCGCCATGATCACGGTGCTGCAGCCGAGCAGCGCGAGCGCCGTCGGCGCCTGCGCCTTGATCGGCCCGTACTGGTCCTTCAGCTCCAGGAGCGAGGCCGGGACGATGTTGAAGTTGGCCGCCATGGGCGTGCAGAGCGTGCCGCTGAAGCCGGCCAGCATGCCGATCGCGAGGATCGCCGGCTCGTTGCCGTGCATCTGCTGGATGAGGACCGGCCAGCCGATCGCCGCGGTCATCACGGGGAACGCCGCGAACGCGTTGCCCATGATCACGGTGAACAGGAACATGCCGACGCAGTACGCGATCACGGCCAGGTACTTGGAGTTGTCGGGCAGCACGCCGTTGACGATCTTGCCGACCTGGGTGCCGACGCCGGCGACCGCGAAGATCGAGCCGAGGACGGAGAGGAGCTGGGGCAGCAGCAGCGCCGAGCCCATCGCCTCCAGCATCGAGCGGCCGGAGTGGACCGGGACGGACACCTTGCGCTCGCCCGTCACCAGCATGCCGACGACCAGTGCCGCGATGCAGCCGAGTCCGAGGCCGATGAGCGTGGCCTTGCCGGTCTCGAACAGGCCGGACTCGTCGAGGAAGGAGGCGCAGACGATGGCGACGAGCGGGATCGTCAGGGCCGGGACGAAGAGCTTGTTCCCGAGGCGGGCGGCCGACGCCTCCCGCTGCTCCTCCGTCGTCGTGACGGGCACGCCCTTGCCGATGAAGTTGAACCCGGCGAGCACGATGAGCGCGAGGACGGCGACGCCGAGGGGTTCGGCGGGCAGCGTCCAGGTCGCGCCGGTGGCCACCCCGGTGCCGTACGGGAAGGTGAGGCCGAGCAGTCCCCAGAAGGCCGCGGAGGTCCAGCGCTTGGGGTTGGTGCGGTCCATCGCCATCTGGACCGCCATGACGACGAAGACGAGGCCTATCAGCCAGTAGAGCCATTCGACCTTGATCACTTGGCGGACTCCTCACGGGACTGGCCCGACGGCTGCTGCGGCAGCGGCAGGTCGTTCTCGGCGGCGGCGAGCGCCATCTCGCGCTCCAGCTTCTTGTCGAGCAGGAGCAGCCGGGCGCCGTGGATGACGAAGGCGCAGACCGCCAACGGCACGGCCCACAGGGCGAGTTGGGTGGGTTCGAGCTCCTGGTGGTAGGTGGAGTTCACGAAGCCGGTGATGAGCAGGATCGAGCCGATCGCGATGAAGCAGTCCTCGCCGAAGAAGAGGCCGACGGTGTCGGCGGACGCGGAGTAGGAGCGGACCTTCTCGCGCAGCTTCTCGGGGAGCTTCGCGCCCGCGGTGCGTTCGGCGGCGGCCTCGGCCATGGGGGCGACGAGCGGGCGCACGGTCTGCGCGGGGCCGCCGAGGTTGTTGAGCCCGAAGGCCGCGGTGACCTGGCGGACCAGGAGGTAGACGGTGAGGAAGCGGCCGGCGCTCAGCCTGCCGAGCTTCCCGATCAGGGTGCGGGCCTGTTCGCGCAGGCCGTAGCGCTCCAGTAGCCCGATCACCGGGAGCACGATGGCGAACACGGTGACGGAGCGGCTGTCGGCGAACGCCTTGCCGAAGGCGGCGAGGATCTCCTGCGGGTTCATCTTGCCGAGGAGTCCGGTGGCGATACCGGCGACACCGACCACGAGGACGGGGTTGCGGCGCGTGACGAATCCGAGGATCACCACGAGCACGCCGAGAAGAACGATCATGCGGCGGCCTTCTTCAGGGCACGAGGGGACACGGAACCGGACACGCCGCTTCCGTGGGGGATGCACGGACCCTAGGTGATCGTTGAACGATCGAACAAGAGCCGGGGGGCGGCCGATGCCGCAATGAGACTCTTGTCGAATCGTTCAACAATCCCTTACGTTGAAGACGTGATCCAGGAAGTGCTCGACCTCAACGCGGACCTCGGCGAAGGCTTCGGCCGCTGGACCCTCACCGACGACGAGGCCCTGCTCTCCGTCGTGACCAGTGCCAACGTCGCCTGCGGCTTCCACGCCGGCGACCCGTCCGTGATGCGCCGGGTCTGCGACCTGGCCGCCGAGCGCGGGGTGCGCATCGGGGCGCAGGTCTCGTACCGGGACCTCGCCGGGTTCGGGCGCCGCGCCATGGACGTGCCCGCGGACGAGCTGGCGGCCGAAGTCGCCTACCAGATCGGCGCGTTGCGGGTGTTCGCCGAGGCGGCAGGCGCCACGGTGGCGTACGTCAAACCGCACGGCGCGCTCTACAACCGGACCGTGCGCGACGAGACGCAGGCCCGTGCCGTGATCGCGGGCGTGACGCTCGCGGGCGGCGCGCTGCCGGTGCTCGGCCTGCCCGGTTCGCGGCTCCTCGACGCCGCTCAGGAGGCGGGTCTGCGGCCCGTGCGGGAGGCGTTCGCCGACCGCGCGTACACCCCCGAAGGCACGCTGGTGCCGCGCCGCGAACCGGGTGCCGTGGTCGAGGACGCCGACGCGGTGGTGCGCCGCTCCGTCGGGTTCGCGGTGGACGGCGGGGTCACGGCCTCCGACGGCTCGCACGTCGCGGTCGCGGCCCGTTCGCTGTGCGTGCACGGCGACACCCCGGGCGCAGCCCGGATCGCGGCCCGGGTGCGGGTGGCCCTGGAGGACGCCGGCGTGCGGGTGGGTGCGTTCGCGTGAGCGCGGGCCTCACCGTGCGGCCCGCCGGGCGCCATGCGCTCCTGGTCGAGCTGCCCGACGCGCGGCGCACCGGCGCCTTCCACGCGGAGCTGCTGCGCCGCCGGGCCGCGGGCACGCTGCCGCCGGTGGCCGAGATCGTGCCCGGCGCCCGCACCGTCCTGCTCGACGGCGTCCAGGACCCGGCCGCGCTGGCGCGCCGGCTCGCGGACCTGGACGTCCCGTCGGCGCCGCCCGCGGACGGCGACGTCGTGGAGATCCCCGTGGTGTACGACGGCCCCGACCTGGCCGGAGTCGCCGAGCTGTGGGGCGTCGCCGAGGACGAGGTGGCCGCGCGGCACGCCGCGTACACGTACCGCGTCGCCTTCTGCGGTTTCGCCCCCGGCTTCGGATATCTGACCGGCCTGCCGGAGGAGCTGCACGTGCCCCGGCACGCGACCCCGCGCACCCGTGTCCCGGCGGGCGCGGTGGCCCTGGCCGGCCCGTACTCGGCGGTCTATCCGCGGGCGACGCCGGGCGGCTGGCGGATCATCGGCACGATGCCGGACCCGACGCCGCTGTGGGATCCGTCGCGGGAGCGGGCGGCGCTGCTGTCCCCCGGGACGCAGGTCCGGTTCCGGCCCACGGAGGCGGACGGCCGATGACGGCGAAACTGACCGTGGTCCGCCCCGGCGCCCTCACCACGGTGCAGGACGCGGGCCGAACGGGCCACGCCCACCTGGGAGTTCCCCGCTCCGGCGCGCTCGACGCGCCGGCGATGCGGCTGGCCAACCGGCTCCTCGGCAACCCCGACGACGCCGCCGTCCTGGAGACCACCCTCACCGGCTGCGCCCTGCGCGCCGACCGCCCGGTGACCGTCCTGGTCGGCGGCGCCCCGTGCCCGGTCACGGTGGGCGGCCGGCCGGCGGCGTGGGGCAGCCCGGTGCACGTCCCGGCCGGCGCCACGCTCGACGCGGGCCCGGCCACGAGCGGCGTCCGTTCCTACTTGGCGGTCGCCGGCGGCCTCGCCGTCGACCCGGTGCTCGGCAGCCGGTCCGCCGACCTGCTGTCGGGCCTCGGCCCGGCGCCGCTGGCCGCCGGGACCGTGCTCCCGGTCGGCCGCGCCCGCCCGCTCCCCGCGCTCCCGGTGGCGGCGCCGTGGCCGGCTCCCCCGGCCGAGCTCGTCCTGCCGGTGCTGCTCGGCCCCCGCGCTGACTGGTTCACGCCGGCGGCCGTGCGCACCTTCCTGACCGCCACGTTCACCGTCTCGGCGCACAGCAACCGGATCGGCCTGCGCACCGAAGGGCCGTCCCTGGAGCGGGAGTCGGCGGGCGAGCTGCCCAGCGAGGGCATGGTGCTCGGCGCGGTCCAGGTGCCGCCGGACGGCCGCCCGGTGGTCTTCCTGCACGACCACCCGACGACCGGCGGCTACCCGGTGATCGCCGTCGTCCCGGAACCCGCCCTGGCCGCGGCTGCGCAGGCGGTGCCCGGTACCCCGGTGCGGTTCACCGTCGGCTGAGGCGGCGGACGAACACGTCCGCCGTCCCGTTCGTGTCGCCCGGGACGAGGTTCGTGGCGTCCGAGCCGAACACCACGGCCGAACCGTCCCGGCTGAGCGCGGCGCTCGGCAGGGCCTGGTTGTCGCTCTCGGCACCGCCCTGGCCTGCGCTCACCCGGACGTTCACCCCGGTCCTCAGGTCCCGGAGGAACAGCGGGCCGCGGGCCGTGTCCCCCGCGACGAGGTCCGTCGCGGCCGAGGTGAAGGCCACGAACCGGCCGTCGGCGCTGATGCGCGCTCCGCCCCAACTGCCTTCCGACTGGCCGCCGTTCGCGTTCAGCGACACGCGTCGGGTGTCCCCGGTGCGCAGGTCGCGCACGAACGCGTCGTACGTGCCGTTCGTGTCGTCCGGCACCAGGGCCGGGTCGCTGGAGGTGAACGCGGCGTACCGGCCGTCCCCGCTGAACGTGGGCACGGTGGTCTGGGTGTACGGCTGTCCCGCGTTGTTCACGGCGAAGACCCCGGTCGTCGCCGCGCGCCGGTCGTGGACGTAGATCCGGCTCTCGAATCCCGGTTTGACCTGCCCCGCGGAGAATCCGATCCGGCTGCCGTCGGCACTGATCGTGGCGCTGCCCAGGGTCCAGTAGCCGGACGTGAACACCGTCGGGCTGACGAGGCGCGTCGTGCCCTTCTCGCGGTCCCGCAGATAGATGCCGTACGAGGTCCTGTCGCTCGTGTCGCCGTTCTCGCCGAGCGGCGAGTCGAAGACCACGTACCGCCCGTCGGCGCTCATCACGGCGGCGGTGCCGAAGCCCCCGCTCACCGGCGTGTCGTCGTCGGAGAGGCTGATCACCTCGGTGCGGCCGGTCCTGCGGTCGTGGAGGAAGTAGCCCGAGTAGTAGTCGTGGCCCTCGGCGCTCCCGGTGTGGCCCCGGTAGGAGACGTACCGTCCGTTGCCGCTGATCGAGGGGGCGTAGCCGCCGTCACCGATCCGCTGGACCGTGCCGCGCCGGGTGTCGCGCAGGAAGACGTCGGTGTCCCCGTCCGTGTCGCCCGGCACCAGGTTCCGCGCCTCGGACGAGAAGACGACGTACCGCCCGTCGCCGCTGATCGAGGCGCCGCCCGACGGCCCGTCGCCCTGCGTACCGTCCGCGGCGACGCTGACCCGCTCGGTCGCGCCGCCCCGGTCCTGCGCCCCGAACACCGGGCCGGAAGCCCCCATGACCACGGCGACCCCGGCCGCCACGACGGCGGCACACATCCTTCTGTTCATCGCATCCCCCGTAAGACGCACGTCCCCCGGCCCTGCGCCGAGGGCTCACGGCGATACAACCGCACCGGGGAGAAACGGGCAATCCCTCGGATGACGTACAACCTGGACGCCCCGTCAGGCGTCCCGTACCACAAGCCCCTCCTCGACGAACTCCCTGACGTGGGCCAGGACTTGGCCCCGGTCGGTCCCCCGGAGCCCGATCGCCACGTGGATCGAGAACCCGTCGAGCAGCGCCCGCAGCCGGGCCGCGAACCGGTCCGGGTCGACGGCCGCGAACTCGCCGCGCGAGGTGCCCTCGGCGAGCAGCGCCACGAGGTCGCGGTGCCAGGCGCGCTCGATGGCGGCCTGCCGCTCGCGTGCCCGGTCGTCGGCGCCGCGCGAGCGGTTCCACACCTCCAGCCAGAGCGTCCAGTGCGGGTCGCGGTGGCCGTCGGGCACGTACAGGTCGACGTACGCGTCGAGGCGCTTCCGTGCGGTGCCCGTACCCGCGAGCAGCTGCCGCCGCTCGTCGCCGAGCCGCCCCTCGCTCCACTCCAGCGTGCGCAGCAGCAGCTCGTCCTTGGAGCCGAAGTGGTACGCGAGGTGCCCGCTGCTCATGCCGACCTCGCGGCCGAGCGCGGCCATGGTGAGCCCGTCGAGTCCGCTCTCGGCGATCATCTCCATGGCCCGGGCGAGGACGGTGTCCAGGGGCGGGGCGGGTCGGCGGCTCACCTCACGCCCCGGCCACGGGCTGCTGCTGGGTGATGCAGTGGATGCCGCCGCCGGCCGCGAAGATCGTGCGGGCGTCGACGAGGGTGACGGTGCGGGACGGGAAGAGCCGGCGGAAGACCGCCGCGGCCCGCTCGTCGTTCGGGTCGTCGAAGCCGCACAGGACGACGCCGTCGTTGCAGAGGTAGTGGTTGATGTACGAGTAGTCGACCCAGGAGCCGTCGTCGGGGTCCGTGAGGACGGTGGGGGCCGGCACCTCGACGATCTCCAGGGGGCGGCCCTGGGCGTCGGTCTGCCCGGACAGCACGCCGATGATCTCGCGGCTGACCTCGAAGTCGGGGTGGGCGGGGTCCTCCTGGGAGTGGACGAGGACGACGCCGGGCGCGGCGAACGCGGCGACGATGTCGACGTGCCCGCGCGTGCCGAACTCGCCGTAGTCGCCGGTGAGTCCGCGCGGCAGCCAGATCGCCCTGGACGTGCCGATCCGGGCGTGGACCTCGGCCTCGACGTGCTCCTTGGACCAGCCCTGGTTGCGGTCCGGGTCGAGCTGGACCGTCTCGGTCAGCAGGACGGTGCCCTCGCCGTCGACGTGGATGCCGCCGCCCTCGTTCACCAGGGGCGAGGCGTGCACGGGCACGCCGGAGAGGTCGGCGACGTGCCGGGCGATCTTGGAGTCGTGCTCCCAGCGCGCCCAGTCCTGGGCACCCCAGCCGTTGAACGTCCAGTCGACGGCGGCCAGTTGCCCGGTGCCGGCCTCCTTCACGAAGGTCGGTCCGATGTCGCGCATCCACGCGTCGTCCAGGTCGCGCTCGACCAGCTCGACGGCGGGGTCGAGCAGTTCGCGGGCCGAGTCGAGCTGTCCGGTGCCGACGACCATCGTGACCGGCTCGAAGCCGCGCACGGTGTTCGCGACCGAGGCCCAGGCGGCGCGCGCGCCGGCCAGCTCCTGGCCGTCGGTGAAGGTCGGGTTGGGGCCCGGCCAGGCCATCCAGGTGCGCTCGTGCGGTGCCCACTCGGGCGGCATGAAGTACGTCATCGGGGAGACCTCACAGGAAGTACAGGCGGTTGAGGGAGACGGAGTCGGCCGGCTCGGAGCGGAGCGGTTCGCCGTCGAGGGTGACGAGTCCGGTGCGCTGGTCGACGTCGACCGCTCCCGTGCGGGAGTTGAGGCGCAGGTCGGCCGGTCCGATGCCGCGGGTGCCGCGCACGGCGACGCGGCGCCTGCGGGTCGGCATCCCGTCGTGGCCCTGGTCGACGGCGGCCTGGGCGACGAAGGCGACGGACAGTTCGGCGGGGGTCGCGCCGTGGGCACCGAACTGCGGTCCCAGGACGAGGGGTTCGCAGGTGTCGGTGGCCGCGTTCGGGTCACCGACGACGCCGTAGGCGGGGAAGCCGGACTTCAGCACGAGCTGCGGCTTCGCACCGAAGAACTCGGGGCGCCACAGCACGATGTCGGCCATCTTGCCGACTTCCAGCGAGCCGATCTCGTGCGCGAGGCCGTGGGCGATGGCCGGGTTGACGGTCAGCTTGGCCATGTAGCGCAGGACGCGCTCGTTGTCGTGGCCGACGCCCGGGTCGCCGAGCTCGGCCTTCATCTTCCCGGCCATCGCGAAGGTGCGCCGCACGGTCTCGCCCGCGCGGCCCATGCCCTGGGCGTCGGACGAGGTGATGCCGATGGCGCCCAGGTCGTGCAGCACGTCCTCGGCGCCCATCGTCCCGGCGCGGATCCGGTCGCGGGCCATGGCGGCGTCGCCGGGCAGGTCGGGCTTGAGGTCGTGGACGGAGACGATCATGCCGTAGTGCTCGGCGACGGCGTCCCGGCCGAAGGGGAGGGTGGGGTTGGTGGAGGACCCGATGACGTTCGGGACGCCCGCCATCTTGAGGACGTTGGGTACGTGTCCGCCGCCGCAGCCCTCGATGTGGAAGGCGTGGATCGTGCGGCCTTCGAGCACCTTGAGGGTGTCCTCGACCGACAGGCACTCGTTCAACCCGTCGCTGTGCAGGGCGACTTGGACGTCATGCTCCTCCGCGACCCGCAGCGCCGTGTCCAGGGCGCGGGTGTGCGCGCCCATGTCCTCGTGCACCTTGAAGCCGCAGGCACCGCCCTCGGCGAGGGCCTCGACGAGCGGCGCTCCGTGCGAGGAAGAGCCCCGGCCGAGGAAGCCGATGTTCACGGGCCAGGCGTCGAACGCGGAGAAGGCGTGCTTCAGCGCCCACGGCGAGTTGACCCCGACGCCCCACACCGGGCCGAACTCCTGCCCGATGATCGTCGTCACGCCGGAGGCGAGCGAGGCCTCCATGATGCGCGGGGAGAGGAGGTGGACGTGCGTGTCGACGGCTCCGGCGGTGGCGATCAGACCCTCGCCGGAGACGATGGAGGTGCCCGTGCCGACGACGACGTCCACTCCGTCGAGGGTGTCCGGGTTCCCGGCCCGTCCGATCGCGTGGATGCGGCCCTCGCGGATGCCGATGGAGACCTTGCGGATGCCGAGCGCGGCGTCGATCACGACGACGTTGCTGATGACGACGTCGCAGGTGTCCCGGACGGCGGCGGCCTTCAGGTGCAGTCCGTCACGGGCCGTCTTGCCGAACCCGGCGAGGAACTCGTCCCCGTACGCCTGGGAGTCCGACTCGATCTTGATCGTGAGGCCGGAGTCGCCGAGGCGGACGCGGTCGCCGGCCCGCGGGCCGTGGGTCGCCGCGTACTCGTGCGGGGTCAGCCGGCGGGCTTCGGCGGGGTGGCCTCCGGGGCGGCTCATCGCCCGTCCTCCTTCTGGTCGACTCCGAGGTAGCCGCAGGCGGCGGCGCGGCGCAGGGCCTCCTCGCGGGCGCCCGGGGCGTCGAGGGGTCCGTCGACGAGCCCGGCGAATCCGATGGCGATGCGTGCGCCGCCGATCGGCAGGAGCCCGACCTCGGCGCTCTCCCCCGGCCCGAACCGCACCGAGGACCCGGCGGGCACCGCGAGCCGCATGCCGTACGCGGCGCCGCGGGCGAAGTCGAGCCGCGGGTTGGCCTCGAAGAAGTGGAAGTGCGAGGTGACGGAGACGGGGACGGTCGCGGTGTTGGTGACGGTCAGCGTCAACTCCGGTGCGGGGTCCGTGTGTTCCGGCCCGGGCAGCAGTGCGCCCGGCGCCCGCTCCCCCTGGGTCGCGCCGATCGGGTCGCTGACGACCGCGAGCCGTGAGCCGTCGTCGAAGACCGCCTCGACGTGCACCTCGGTGACGACGTCGGCGACGCCCGGCAGCACGTCGTCGGGCCCGAGCACGGACCGGGCCGCCTCGACGGCCTCGGCGAGCCGCCGCCCGTCGCGGGCCGCCTCGCAGACGGTGTCCGCGATCAGCGCGGTCGCCTCCGGCACGTTGAGCCGCAGGCCGCGGGCCTTGCGGGCCCGGGCCAGCTCGGCCGCGCCGAACAGCAGCAGGCGGTCGCGCTCGGTGGGGGTCAGTCGCACGCCGTCACACCTCCTCAGGTTTAGAACGCCACTCTAAACCCATCCTTCGGAGGCCGAAAGCAGCACCGCCCCACCTGCGGATTCGTGTTATTGAGCATCGCTCTAATGCGTGACGGGGCGTGTCGGGGCATGTCGGGGGGCGCGGCGCGCCGGAGTGCGCCGGGGCCCGCTAGTCGGTGCCGATGTCCAGGACCGCCTTGCCCTGCAGCCGCCGGTTCAGCAGCAGCTCGACGGCGTCGGCCGCCTTCCCCCAGGGGCCGCGCCAGGAGATCCCGGCGTCGAGCTCGCCACGGGCGACCATGGCGGCGAGCCGCTCCAGATCCCGGGCGACCCCGCCGCACTCCAGAAGGTGGAAGGTCACGATCGACCGGTCGTGCCGCCCCGCGTCCCCGTAGAGCGCGCCGTACGGGAAGCTCTCGCCGTCGCCGCCCGAGTGCCCGACGGCAACGAGCGTGCCGCCGCCCGCCAATCGGCCGTACGCGGCGACGAGCTGGCGCCCGCCGATCACGTCGACGACACCGTCGAGCAGGCCCTCGACCTCGGCAGGGTCCGCCACCACTTCGTGCGCCCCGAGGTCGCGCAGGGCCGCGCCGTGCCGGCCGGGGTCGCCGGTGCTCGCCACGACGCGGGCACCGCCGAGCCGGGCGAGCTGGACCGCGTACCGGCCGACGCCGCCCGTGGCGCCGGTGATCAGGACACGGCGGCCGAGCAGCGGGCCGATCCGGTCCAGGGCACGCGCCGCACTGGCCCCGGCGACCGGAACGGTGGCGACGGCGCCCTGGTCGGCACCTTCGGGCACGACGCCGAGCCAGTCGGTGTCCACGGCGCGGAGCTCTGCCCAGCCGCCCGCCTCGCCGAGCGTGACCACGGGGGTGCCGGCGGCGGGCCCCGATCCGTCGGCGGCGGGGCGCTCCACGACGCCCGCCGCGTCCCAGCCGAGTACGGCGCCGGGCCCGGCGAACTCGGGGCCGAACCGGACCTCGCCGTAGTTGAGGGAGGTCGCGGTGACCCGGACCAGGGCCTGGTGGGCGGTGGGCTCGGGCTCCGGGGCGGTGCCGAGACGAAGCTTTCCGGGGGCGTCGGGGTCGACGAGGAGGGCACGCACGAGCAGCACCTTTCGACAGGCTTCAGCAGGCTTCAGCAGACAGCGACGGGCAGCGCGACGGCCGACCGCACGACGGGTGCCGACCGCACGACCGAGATTCTGCCACTGAGTGGCATTCGCTCTCAAGGGGCACTGGCCACCCGGATACACTCCCGCCATGGCCGAGACCGCACCGCCGTCCGCATCCGCACCCGCCCCCTCACTGCGCGAGCGGAAGAAGCAGCGCACCCGCCAGGCGCTGATCGACGCGGCCCTCGACCTGTTCACGGAGCGGGGCTTCGGCGCCGTCACCCTCGACGAGCTCTGCGACAGCGTCGAGGTCTCCAAGCGCACCTTCTTCCGGACGTTCAGCAGCAAGGAGGACGTCGCGATGGCCCCCACGCAGGATCTCTGGGCGGCCTTCCTCGACGAGCTCGACCGCACGGAGGACGGCCCGGCCCGGCCGCTCGTCCAGCTCCTGCACGACGCGCTGCTGCGGGCGATCCGCCGGATGCCCGACGACGGCTGGGCCGACCGCGCCCTGGCCAGCCGCCGCCTCGCCGCGCGGACCCCGTCGATGGACGCGCACGGCCTCCAGTTCTGCGACCGCACCAGCCGCGCCGCCGTGGAGATCGCCCGACGCCGGTTCGACCTGGCCGACCCGGCGGACGAGCTGCGGCCCCGGCTCGCCGTCGACCTGCTCGTCGCCGCCTTCCACCGGGCCCTGGAGCGGTGGACCGAGAGCGGCTCGCACCCCACGGCGGCCGGTCTCGCCGCGACGGTCGAGGTCGCGTTCGCGGCCGTGCCGGAGAGCCTCGCCCTGACGGCGACGCCGCACGCCTGACCGCCTCGCTTCACGAAGTCCACACAAGAGGGCCGGGTACAGATCCGAAAGGTCTGGACTTGCGCTCTCGCGCCAACTCCCCTGCCCCGGTTGACTCCTGACGGCTCACCAGCCACCACCCCCACCATCAGGAGGCACCCCCATGCCCGCTCTGCCCCGCAAGCGGTACGCGTCCCTGGCGCTCGGCGCCGCACTCGCCCTGCTCCCCCTCGGCACCGCCGGGGCCGCGCCGACGCCCGCCCCGGTGGCCGGGACCCCCCTCGCGGCGGGCGGGGTCCGGGCGGACGCCGATCTGCTGCGCACCCGTGCGGCCGTCGAGCGCGAGCTGGGCGCGCGGGACGCCGGGAGCTACCTCGACCAGGAGACGGGCGAGCTGGTCGTCACGGTGACCAGCGCCGCCGACGCGGCGACCGTCCGGGCGGCCGGGGCGCGGGCCGAGGTCGTCGCGCGCTCGGGCGCCCGGCTGGCGTCCTCCATCGGAGCGCTGGAGAAGGGCGCGAAGATACCGGGCACGACGTGGGGCGTCGACCCGAGACGCAACCAGGTCGTCGTCGACGTCGACTCGACCGTGTCGGCGGCCGAGCTCGCCCGGCTGAAGAAGGTGGCCGCCGCGCAGGACGGAGCCGTCCAGGTGCGGTCCGTGGGCGGCGCGTTCACCCAGGAGGTCGCGGGCGGCGACGCGATCTACGGCGGCGGGTACCGCTGCTCGGCCGCCTTCAACGTGTCGTCCGGGTCGACCCGCTACTTCGTGACCGCCGGGCACTGCACGAACGCGGCCACGGACTGGCGGGCCGTCTCCGGCGGCGCGGTCATCGGCCAGCGCACCGGCACCAGCTTCCCGACGAACGACTACGGCATCGTGAAGTACACCGACGGCTCCGCCCCGGCCGGCAACGTCAACCTCTGGAACGGCAGCTACCAGGACATCACGTCCGCCGCGGACCCGGTCGTCGGCCAGGCCGACAGCAAGAGCGGCTCCACGACCCATCTGACGTCCGGATCGGTGACGGCCACGAACGTCACCGTGAACTACTCCGACGGCAACACCGTCTACGGCATGGCGCGCACGAACGTCTGCTCCAGCAGCGGCGACAGCGGCGGCGCCCACTTCTCCGGCACCACGGCGCTCGGCATCCACTCGGGCTCCGGCGGCACCTGCACGAACGGGGTGGGCTCCGCGCTGTTCCAGCCGGTGCGGGAGGCGCTGAGCGCGTACGGGGTCAACGTCTACTGACCGCCGTACGGTACGCCGAAGGGCCGCGCCCCGCCGGGGGTGCGGCCCTTCGGTACGCGGGTCGGATCAGCCCAGCGGGTGCATCCAGCCGTGCGTGTCCGCGGTCTTGCCGCGCTGGATGTCGAGCAGCGCGTCGCGCAGCTTCATGGTGACCTCGCCGGCCGCGCCGCCGGACTGCTGCCACTCGCCGCTCGCGCGCTTGACCGTGCCGACGGGGGTGATGACCGCGGCGGTGCCGCAGGCGAAGACCTCGGTGAGGGCGCCGGACTCGGAGTCGGCCTGCCACTGGTCGATGGAGACGCGGGCCTCCTCGGACTCGTAGCCGAGGTCGCGGGCGACCTGGAGGAGCGAGTCACGGGTGACGCCCGCGAGCAGCGAACCGGTCAGCGTCGGCGTGACGATCTTGTCGCCGTACACGAAGTACAGGTTCATGCCGCCGAGTTCCTCGACCCACTTGTGCTCGACGGCGTCGAGGTAGGCGACCTGGTCGCAGCCCTTGGCCGCGGCCTCGGCCTGCGCGAGCAGGGACGCCGCGTAGTTGCCGCCGGTCTTGGCGTCGCCGACGCCGCCGGGGACGGCGCGCACGCGGTCCTCGGAGAGCCAGATGGAGACGGGCTTCACGCCGCCGGAGAAGTACGCGCCGGCCGGGGAGGCGATGACGATGAACAGGTACTCGCTGGCGGGCTTCACGCCGAGGCCGACCTCGGTCGCGATCATGAACGGGCGCAGGTAGAGGGACTCCTCGCCGCCGTGCGCCGGGACCCAGTCCTTGTCCTGCTGGACGAGCAGGTCACAGGCCTCGATGAACGTCTCGACCGGCAGCTCGGGCATGCCCAGGCGCCAGGCCGAGTGCTGGAAGCGCTTGGCGTTCATGTCGGGGCGGAAGGTGGCGACGGTGCCGTCGGGCTGGCGGTACGCCTTGAGGCCCTCGAAGATCTCCTGCGCGTAGTGCAGGACGTTCGTGGCCGGGTCGAGGGAGAGCGGCCCGTAGGGCACGAGCTGCCCGTCGTGCCAGCCGCGGCCCTCGGTCCACTTGACGGTGACCATGTGGTCGGTGAAGTGGCGGCCGAATCCGGGGCTCTCCAGGATCGCCTCGCGCTCCGCCGCGGACAGCGGGGTCGAGGAGGGCTTGAGCTCGATCGTGGGCGTCGTCATGGTTGCGTGTCCTTCACCGTTGGTTGTGACGGACCGCGCTCACGCCTGCACTCCTTGTACTAGGACGTCCGAGCTTCCACGTACATCGCGGCCCCGCGTTCGATTATCGCGCGTGGCGAGGTGTGCTCGAAACGGACCAGGTGAGTGCCGTGGTGTGATGCGGCCCAGGTGTTGATGGTGGCACCCGGAGGCCGCATACGAGAAGCCGCCGGGCGCGGTGTGCGACCCCGGCGGCTGCTGCCGTGCTGTGGTGAGCGCCGGGTCAGCCGGCTACTCGCGCGGCGAGCGCGTCGCCGATCTCCTCGGTCGAGCGGACGGAGTCGCCGCGCTCACCGAGGTCGGCGGAGACGGCGGTCTCGATGCGCTCGGCCTCCGACTCGTAGCCGAGGTGACGCAGGAGGAGGGCGACCGAGAGGACCGTGGCGGTCGGGTCGGCCTTGCCCTGGCCCGCGATGTCCGGGGCCGAGCCGTGCACGGGCTCGAACATCGAGGGGAACTCGCGGCCCGGGTTGATGTTCCCGGAGGCCGCGACGCCGATGCCGCCGGAGACGGCCGCGGCGAGGTCGGTGATGATGTCGCCGAAGAGGTTGTCGGTGACGATCACGTCGAAGCGGGCCGGGTCGGTGACCAGGTAGATGGTCGCGGCGTCGACATGGATGTAGTCGGTGGTGACCTCGGGGAACTCCTGCGCCACCTTGTTGAAGACGTTCGTCCACAGGTGGCCCGCGAAGGTCAGCACGTTGTTCTTGTGGACCAGCGTGAGCTTCTTGCGGGGGCGGGCCTGGGCGCGGGCGAAGGCGTCCCGGACCACGCGCTCGACACCGAAGGCCGTGTTGACGGAGACCTCGGTGGCGACCTCGTGCTCGGTGCCCTTGCGGATCGTGCCGCCGTTGCCGGTGTACGGGCCCTCGGTGCCCTCGCGGACGACGACGAAGTCGATCTCCGGCTGGCCGGCGAGCGGGGTGGAGACGCCGGGGAGGAGCTTCGACGGACGCAGGTTCACGTGGTGGTCGAAGGCGAAGCGGAGCTTGAGGAGGAAGCCGCGCTCCAGGACGCCGGACGGGACCGAGGGGTCGCCGATGGCGCCGAGCAGGATGGCGTCGTGCTTCTTGAGGGCGTCGAGGTCGGCGTCGGTGAGGGTCTCACCGGTCGCGTGGTAGCGCTTGGCGCCGAAGTCGAACTCCTCGGTCTCCAGCTTCACGTCCTGCGGAAGGACGGCGGAGAGGACCTTGAGACCCTGGGCCACGACCTCCTGGCCGATGCCGTCACCGGGGATCACTGCGAGATTGAGGATGCGAGTACTTGCCGACATGCACAGCACCGTACTCCGTGTCCCATGGGATGACACACGATGTCCACCATGCGGACAGCGTCCGGAGCGACGGGCGGCACCGGCCTCCTGACCGCCAGAAGTTGTTCACCCGTACGTATGGCGGGAGTTGGAAGTTACTGGGAAGTTTCCTGCCATGACTGCGCCTTCGAGGGGGACACCCCCCGGACCCCCCACTCCGAACGTCGGCATCCCCCCACAGCTCGCCCGCCGGATGAGCATGCCCGAGCAGCACGAGTACCTCAGGACGAAGTTCAGCAGGCGGCGCGCCCTGACCGGGGCGGCGGCCACGGTCGGCGGGGCGGCGCTGCTCGGTGGCGGCGGGGCGGCCGCGGCGTCGCCGGTGTACGCCGCGCCCGTGCAGATCCGCCGGGCCGCCGTGCGGGTCGACGGCTCGCTGGTCGCGCCCTTCGGGCGGCACCTCGCCTTCGGCGCCGACCCGAAGACGCAGATGCGGGTCTCGTGGCAGGTGCCGTTCGCGGTCGACCGCCCTTACCTACGGGTCGGGCTGAAGCCGTGGGAGCTGAGCCGGAAGGTCGAGGCGGAGGTGCGCGCGCTGCACACGCCGTCGCTGTCGAAGAAGCTGCCGGCGGTCGAGCAGCACTATCTGCACGTCGCCCTGGACGGCCTGAAGCCGGGCACGACGTACTACTACGGCGTCGGCCACGACGGCTTCGACCCGGCGGACGCGGAGCGCCTGGGCACCCTCGGCACGTTCCGCACGGCCCCGACCGCGCCGGAGACGTTCGTGTTCACCGCCTTCGGCGACCAGGGCGTCAGCTACGACGCGCTCGCCAACGACCAGGTGATCCTGGGCCAGAACCCGTCGTTCCACCTGCACGCGGGCGACATCTGCTACGCCGACTCCACGGGCCACGGCAAGGAGTCGGACACGTACGACGCGCGCGTGTGGGACCAGTTCCTCGCGCAGACGGAGACGGTCGCGAAGTCGGTGCCGTGGATGGTGACGACCGGCAACCACGACATGGAGGCCTGGTACTCGCCGAACGGCTACGGCGGGCAGAGCGCGCGCTGGTCGCTGCCGGACAACGGCCCCGACCCGCGGAACGCGCCGGGCGTCTACTCCTTCACCTACGGGAACGTGGGCGTGGTCGCGCTCGACGCGAACGACGTCTCGTACGAGATCCCCGCCAACAAGGGCTGCACGGACGGCAAGCAGACGGCGTGGCTGGACAAGCGGCTCGGGGAGCTGCGGGCGCGCGACGACATCGAGTTCGTCGTGGTCTTCTTCCACCACTGCATGTACTCGACGTCCACGCACGCGTCCGACGGCGGAGTGCGCGACGCCTGGCTGCCGCTCTTCACCAAGCACCAGGTGGACCTGGTGATCAACGGGCACAACCACGTGTACGAGCGCACGGACGCCGTCAAGGGCGGCGAGGTCGGCAAGCCGGTGCCGGTCGGCGCGTCGACCGATCCGACGCGCGACGGCATCGTGTACGTCACCGCGGGCGGCGCCGGCAAGGACCTCTACGGCTTCGGGCTCGGCGTGAAGGACAGCTACGAAGGCAACGTGCACGACCGGGACTCGATCGTCACCTTCCACTGGACGAAGTCACGCCTGCCCGACCCGGACACCGTGGAGTGGTCCCGGGTGCGGTACACCGGTTTCTCGTTCCTCGCGGTGGAGGTGGAGAAGGGCAGGATGAAGGTCTCCGCGCTGGCCGAGAGCGGTGAGCGCATCGACCACTTCGAGGTACGACGGGGAGCGTGAGCCGCCGGGACCGGTCTCAGTGACCGGTCTCGCCGCCGTTGTCCCTGCGGTCCAGGGCGCGCTGGAGGGCGGCGGCGGCGATCTTCGCGGTCTGCCGGTCGGCTTCGCTCGACGGGGAGACGTGACGGACTCGGCGGCGGACGGGCGTCGCAGTGGCCATGGTGATCGACTCCTTGAGATCACATCGGGACGCGCGAAAGTGCGCGCACCTACGGGGATTTCGAGGCGCCGGAAGGGGCGGGGAGCGGGGAGCTGCAGGGGTTGCCTGCCCGGTGCTCCGACTCACTGCCGCCCTTCGCCAGGTGGGCGAGACGTTCGGCTCCTACAAAGCTAGGACAGGTCTCTGCTTCTGTCTCCACAATTACTCGGACTTCCTACTATCTGAGACGGCTCTCACGCCTTCAGACCTCTGAGCTCGCGGATCAGGCCACGGACCGGTGCGGTTCCGGCCAGCTCGGGAGTGGTCACGTACCCGACGGAACGGACCGGCCGGTCCGGCCCGAGGTCGGTGATCTCGACGGTGGCCGGCGCCCCGCGCAGCGCGAGCTCCGGCATGATCGCCATGCCGAGTCCGGTGCCGACCATGGACAGCACGGTGCCGTCGTCCTCGGCGCGGACGGTGGCGCGCGGGATCCAGTCCTGGGCGGCCCACCAGTCGCGGGTGTACGAGCCGCAGTTCTCGGTCCAGTCGACGAGCGGGAGCGTGCGCGGCGCCGGATGGCCGGCCGGGTGCACGAGGGAGTACTCCTCCTCGACGAGCACGTCGCCGACGAGTCCGGCCGACAGCGGGCCGCTGCCGAAGGTGGCGATCGCGAGGTCCGCGCGCCCGGCCGTGACCTCACCCGCGGTGCCCGCGCCGACGTCCCGCACCACGCGCACCTCGGGCTCGATGCCGGGGTGCCGTGCGGCGAGCGCCTCCAGGGCGGGCGGCAGCAGGTGCAGCGCGGCACTGCGGAACGCGGCGATGCGCAGCGGGCCCCGGACGGCGCCGGGTTCGGCGCGGGCCTCCGCCGCCATGAGCGCGAGCAGCCGCAGGACACGGCGGGCGTGGCCGACGACCTTCGTACCGGCGTCGGTGGGCCGGGCGCCGGAGCGGCCCCGCGCGAAGAGGACGGCGCCGAGCTTGCGCTCGCTGCCGCGCACGGAGTGCGATACGGCGGACTGGGTCACGCCGAGGGCGGCCGCGGCGGCGGAGAAGCCGCCCTCGTCCGCCACCGCCACGAGGATCCGCAGCTCGTGCGGCGCGAGGTCGTTCGACGGAGTCACGTACGGTCCCACCTGCTTCCATGAGGACCGCTCATGGCCGCGGCCGGTGTATGAGCGCAACCCTCTGCCCGGCGCGCGCATTCCTTCCTACGGTCACGGACATGAGCAACGACCTCGCCGTCACCGTGCAGCAGACCGCCCGCCCCAACGGGCCGGCCACCGCCGACCACTTCCGCTTCGTCGAGTCACCGGTCCCCGAACCGGCCCCCGGTACGGCCCTGGTGGAGAACCTCTACTGGTCCGTCGACCCGTACCACCGCGAGCTGATGGACGAGTCGCCCTACGGCTCCTTCGCCCTGGACGCGCCGCTTGAGGGCCGCACGCTCGGCCGGGTCACCGCCTCGCGGACCCCCGCGGTCACCGAGGGCGAGATCGTCTTCCACCGGCAGGGCTGGCGCACCCACTCCGTGGTGCGCCCGGAGGAGGTCCGGCACGTCCCGTCGTTCGACGGGGTGCCGCTCTCGGCGCATCTGGGCATCCTCGGCGGCACGGGCCTGACGGCGTACGTGGGGCTCACCCGGATCGCCGAACTGCGGCCGGGGCAGGACCTGTTCGTGTCGGCGGCGGCCGGGGGCGTGGGCACGGCGACCGGGCGGATCGCGCGGCTGCTCGGGGCCGGGCGGATCGTGGGCAGCGCGGGCTCGGCCGCGAAGGCGGCGTACCTGACCGAGCACGTCGGCTACGACGAGGTCTTCGACTACCGTACGGGCGGCCCGGTCGCCGACCAGCTGGCGAAGGCGGCGCCGACCGGCATCGACGTCTTCGTCGACAACGTCGGCGGGGAGCAGCTGGGCGCGGCGATCGGGGCGCTGCGCGAGCGGGGCCGGGTGGTGCGGATCGGCACGGTCGGCCAGTACGACACCGGCACGGACGCGCCGCCGGTCCTCTTCAACCACGCGGACGTGGTGGAGAAGAGCCTGCGCATCGAGGGGTTCCTGGTCGCCCACCACCAGGACGTGCAGGAGGAGCTGTACGCGTTCGCGGTGCCGCACCTGCAGAGCGGCCGGATCGGTCTCGACGAGACCGTGGTGGACGGGTTCGGGCGGATCGTGGAGGCGTTCCTGGGGATGCTGCGCGGCGAGAACCTGGGGAAGATCGTCGTGCGGGCGACCGCCTAGGGCCTGGCTTTCAGAGGATGTCGCCGTCCCGCCAGTCGACGAGCAGCCGGTGGGACGGGTCGAGGGCGCGGGCGGCCGCGGCCGGGAAGAGGAACGGCGGGTCCTCGTCCGGGAGTTGGACGACGCCGTCCGGGCCGTAGGCGGCGAACGGGCCGTCCCGGCGCAGCCACCCCCGGGCCGCGTACAGCCGCGCGCCGTCCTCGGACGCGGAGAGCGCGCCGAGGTCGTAGGCGGCCCCGATCACCCGCTCCAGGGCGCCCATGACCCGCCCGCCGAGCCCGGCACGCCGTGCGTCCTGCCGGACGGCGACGGCCTCCACGTACCCGACGCGCAGGGTGCGGCCCTCGTGGACGGCGTGGCGCTGGGCGACGGAGCCGTGGGCGAGGAGTTCGCCCGCGTCGTCGTGCACGAGGGCGTGGACGCCGCCGAGGGTGTGCGCCCAGTCGGCGTCGGAGAAGTCCCCGTCGAAGGCGGCGTCCAACAGGGCGCGGACGGCGGTCAGTTCACCGTCACCCGTGAGGTCGGCGGTGTGGGCGGTGCGCAGCGTGGTCACCGGGACACGGTACTCAGGGCGCACTTGAGTACGTGCCCCGATACGGCCGTCCCGGCGCGGCGGCAGAGTCGAC
This sequence comes from Streptomyces sp. KL116D, assembly GCF_030766975.1. NCBI lineage: Bacteria > Bacillati > Actinomycetota > Actinomycetes > Kitasatosporales > Streptomycetaceae > Streptomyces > Streptomyces sp. KL116D. Next base: position 51,568 of record NZ_JASERH010000140.1, read on the forward strand.
GCCATGAACGGCCTCTACTCCCTCAAGCCCTGGTACGCGAACCGGCTCGCCGGTGTCCGCGCCGGGTGCGCGGCGCGCGGTGTCTCGCCCGACACGCTGACGTGGGCGGGCGTGGTGTGCGGCGGCGCGGCGGGCGCGGCCCTGGCCTTCCTGCCCGCGCCGCTCGCCGCGCTGCCGGTCGCGGTCCTGGTGGCGGCGCGGCTCGCCTTCGCCAACCTGGACGGCGCCCTGGCCCGGGACACGGGCCGCACGACGCGCCGGGGCGCGGTCCTCAACGAACTCGGCGACCGGGCGGCCGATCTGGCACTGCTCGCCGGTTTCCTGACGGTGGCCCCGCTCTGGCTGGTGGCGACGGCGGCGCTCGCGGCCACGCTCCCCTCCTGGGTCGCGCTCGCGGGCGCGGCGGCGGGCGCACCGCGCCGCAACGGCGGCCCGGTCGGCAAGACGGAACGCTGCACGCTGGCCGTGCTCGCGGCGGCGTCCGGCTGGTACGTGCCGGTCCTCGCGGTGATCGCCGCGGGGTCCGCGGTCACGGCGGCGGTACGGCTGCGATGGGTGTGGCGGGCACTGAACGAGGCCGGGGACGGGGCCGGGGCGGGGGCGGACCGGTGAGCGCCGTGTTCGTGGCCGGTGAGGTGGCGGCGCGGGCGCTGCCCGTCGTCGGCGGGGTGCTCGGGGCCGGGGGTGTCGCGGTGGTGGCGCTGCCCGCGCGGGTGCGGATGCGGGCCGAGCTGCGCAGACGGTGGCGGAGCTGGGCCGTGGCCGCGCCGCTCTTCCTCGGGGCGTGTCTGGCGGGGCCGGTCGGCGCGTTCGCGCTGGCGGCCGGTCTCGGGGTCGTCGCCGTGGGCGAGTACGCGCGGATGGCGGGGCTCGGCCGCGGCGAGCACGGGGTGCTGGTCTGCGCGGCGGTCGCGGCGCCGGGCCTGGCGTGGGCCGCGCCGGGGGCGGACGCGCTGCGGGTGGCCGGGGTGCTGCTGGTGGCGGCCGTGGCGGTGGCCGTCGTCCGGGGCGACGCGACGGGCGGTTTCACCAGGGCGGCGCGGACCCTGTTCGGGCTCGTGTGGATCCCGGTGGCGCTGAGCTGTCTGGTGCTGCTCGACGCGGACACGGCGCTCGCCGTCGGGATCGCCGTCGCGTTCGGGGACGTGGGGGCGTGGTGCGGCGGCACGGCGCTGGGGCGGCGCGGTCCGCTCGCCCGGCCGTTGTCGGCGCTGTCGCCGAACAAGACGTGGGCCGGTGCGGCGGGCGCGGCGGCGGCGACCGCCGGGGCGCTGGCCGCCGTCGGGGCGTTCTCCCTCGCGCTGTGGGCCGCGGTGCTGGCCGGCGGGGTGCTCGGGGATCTGGTCGAGTCGATGGTGAAGCGGGAGGCGGGCGTGAAGGACGCGGGGAGCTGGCTGCCGGGGTTCGGCGGTCTTCTGGACCGGATCGACTCGCTGCTCGTGGCGCTGCCGCTGGTGGCGGCCCTGGGGGTGACGGCATGACGGCGGACCTCGGGACGCGGTCGGTCCGCGCGAAGGGGCCGGGGGCGCGGCTGCGGCGCGCGCTCTGGCGCACCGTCCTCACGCTCACCGGCGGCGTGGAGACCAAGGGGCGGCTGCCGCGCGGCGGTTGCGTGGTGGTGGCCAACCACTCCTCGCACGCCGACACCGCCGCCCTGCTCGCCGTCCTCGACGCCCGGCACGCCCCGGCGATCGGCGCGGCGGCGGACTACTGGTTCGCGTCGCGGTACCGGGCGCGGATCTGCCGCCGGCTGGCCGCCGGGTTCCCGGTGCGGCGCACCGGCGGCGGCCTGGACGACCTGCTGGCGCACGTCCCGGCGCTGCGCGCGGGCGGCGCGGTCGTGCTGTTCCCGGAGGGGACGCGCGGGCGGGACGGTGCGCTCGGCTCGTTCCACCGGGGCGCCCTGGTGCTCGCCGAGCGCGCGGGCGTCCCCGTCGTGCCGGTCGGCATCGCGGGCACGGACCGGCTGCTCCCCAAGCACGGCCGCCTGCGCCCCGCGCTGGTCCGGGTCCGGATCGGCGCGCCCCTGCCGGCGGACGCCTCGCCCGACGAGGCCAGGGCCGCGGTGGCCGCGCTGCACGACCGCACGGTCGCGGAACCGCTCGCCGACTCCCCCGTCCGCAAGCCGGTCGCCCGGCTGGTCGGCTCCCGCTGGGGCCTGCCGCTCGCCTTCGCCTGGGCGCTCGCCGAGGCGCTGAGCTGGCCGCTGATGCCGGAGCTGCTCCTCGCGGTGGCCTGCGTGGCGGTGCCGCGCCGCGCCCTGAAGCTGTCCCTCGCCGCCCTCGCGGGCAGTCTGGCGGGCGGCCTGCTCGCCCTCCAGCTCGCCGCGTCGGGCGTCCAGTTGCCCGCGCCGCTCACCACGGACCGGATGCGCGCCGAGGTGCGCCACGAGCTGGCCGTCGAGTCCGCCGCGGCCGTCCGCCACCAGCCGTGGAACGGCATCCCGTTCAAGGTGTACGCACAGGAGGCGGGCCGCGCGGACGTCCCGGCCGGCGACTTCCTCGCCGCGGCGGCCCGCGCCCGGGGCGCCAGGACGCTCGCGGTCGGCCTCGCGTTCGGCGCGTTCGGGTTCCTGGCCCACCGGATGCGCCGCCGGTACGGGACGTATCTGGTGCTGCTCTGCGGCGGGTTCGCGGTGGGGCTCACGATGATCGTGACCGGGTGGGCGTGACGGGGTGGGCGTGACGGCCCGCACCGTCCCGAGGCACGCGGCACCTTCGCGGGCCCGGCCCGCACCGTCGGCGTACCGCTGCGGCTCGGCGCCGGCCGCTGGCTGGTGGAGACGGTCACCGACGGCCCGTCCGGGCTCGTGCGCACCCCGCACGTCGTCCGCGGCGACGCCACGCTCTCCGTCCCGGTGCAGGCCGACGGCGGCTTCGCGGCACTGGCCTGCCGGTGGAGCCCCGCACGCACCACCTGTGACCGATGAAATCCCTTTACGTTCAAGGGAGTTGACGTACCGCGCACTCCCCGCACGATGGACCCAGAACCGGCCGGGCCGCGGTGGCCCGGCCGGACCCTGGGGAGGTCCCGCCATGAGCGCCACCATGCGTGTCATCAGCCAGCGCCGTCTCGGCGGCCCCGAGGTACTCGAAGTGGCGGAAGCGGAGCGCCCCGAGCCGCGCGGGGGCGAGGTGCTCGTGCGGGTGCACGCGGCGGGCGTCAACCCGGTCGACCTGCTGGCCCGCAGCGGCGCGGCACCGATCTTCGGCGACCCGCCGTTCACGCTCGGCTGGGACGTCTCCGGGGTGGTCGAGGAGGCGGGCCAGGACGTGGACGAGTTCCGGCCGGGCGACGAGGTGTTCGCCATGATCCGGGGCGGCGGCTACGCCGAGTACGTCATCGTCCGCGTCGAGCACCTGGCCCCGAAGCCGTCGACGGTCGACCACGCGCACGCCGCCGCGACCCCCGCCGCCGCGCTCACCTCCTGGCAGGCCCTCGTCGACCTCGCCCAGGTCGGTCCGGGGCGCCGGGTCCTCGTGCACGCGGCGGCCGGCGGCGTCGGCCACATCGCCGTACAGATCGCCAAGGCCGAGGGCGCGCACGTCATCGGCACCGCCCGCGCCGACCACCACGACTTCCTGCGCGGCCTGGGCGTCGACGAACCCGTCGACTACACGACCACCGACTTCGCCCGGACCGTACGGGACGTGGACGTCGCCCTCGACCTGGTCGGCGGCGACTACGGGCCGCGCAGCCTGGCCACCCTGCGCCCCGGCGGCCTGCTGGTCTCCGCGATCCTCGCCGACCTGGGCGTCACCCCGGAGGAGGCGGAGACGCGCGGGGTGCGGTTCGCGCCGGTGGCGGTGCAGCCGTCGGGCGCCACGCTGCGCAAGGTGGCGTCCCTGATGGCGGCGGGCCGGGTGCGCCCGTACGTCGCGGCGCTGCTGCCGATGGAGGAGGTCGGCAAGGCGCACGAGATGGCGGCGACGCACCGCACCCAGGGCCGGATCGTGCTGACGGTCACGGACGGCTGACCGCGAGGTCGTCCAGGGCCGGGTAGTCCGTGTACCCCTCGGGGCCGTGCGTGTAGAGACGGCTCTCGTCGACGGTGTTCAGCGGCGGCGCGTCCGCGGCCGCGAAGCGGCGCGGCAGATCCGGGTTGGCGAGGAAGGCCCGCCCGTACGAGACGAGGTCGGCGCGCCCCGCGTCGAGCACGGCCTCGCCCTGGGCGCGGGTGGTGGGCTCGTGGTTCTCCCCCACGTTGGCGATCAGGGTGCCGCTCCAGCGGGGCCGCAGGTCGGCGAGTGCCGGGTAGCGGTCGTCGTCGGTGAGGTGGAGGTAGGCGAGGCCGAGGCCGTCGAGCTCGGCGAGCAGGGCGCGGTAGACGGGGCCCGGGTCGGCCTCGGCCATGCCGAACTGCGGGTTGCCGGGCGAGAGGCGCAGGCCGAGCCGCCCGGCGCCGATGGCGTCGGCGACGGCGCCGACGACCTCGACGGCGAACCGGATGCGGTCGGCGACGGAGCCACGGCCGTACCGGTCGTCGCGGAGGTTGGTGTTGTCGGCGAGGAACTGGTGGATGAGGTAGCTGTTGGCGCCGTGCAGCTCGACGCCGTCGAACCCGGCGTCGAGGGCGTTGCGCGCGGCGGCCACGTGGTCGTCGACGGCCGTCCGGATGTCGTCGGGGGTCATCACCCGCGGCACGACGGCGTCGGCCTTGGCGCCGTCGCGCACGTGCACGGGTCCGGGCTGGGCGACGGCGGACGGTCCGGCGGGCACGTCCGCGTCGATCCGGTTGAGCGGGTGGCCCTGCCGGCCGCCGTGCATCAGCTGGGCGAAGATCCGCCCGTCGGCCCGGTGCACGGCGTCGGTGACCCGCCGCCAGCCCTCGACGTGCGCGGGCGTCTCCAGGCCGGGCAGGCGCCAGCCGCTCTGGCCGCGCCGGCTGGGCCAGATGCCCTCGGTGACGATGAGCCCGGCGCTCGCCCGCTGGGCGTAGTGGTCGGCGACGACCGGCAGCGGCGTGCCGTCCTCGGTGGCGCGGTAGCGGGTCATGGGGGCCATCACCATCCGGTTGGGCAGGGCGAGGCCGGTGGGGGCGAGGGAATAGGGGCGCAGAAGCGAACTGTTCGACATGCCGGGACGGTAGATCCTGACACCAGTGTCAATTTCAAGTCCGGAGGTGAACGGCCCGTGCGCATCGGCGAGTTGGCGCGACGCACCGCCGTCAGCGAGCGCTCCCTGCGCTACTACGAGCAGCAGGGGCTCCTCACGGCCGACCGCACCCCGGGTGGGCACCGCGCCTACCCCGAGTCCGCGGTGGCCCGTGTCGTCCGCATCCAGGAGCTCTTCGCGGCGGGCCTGTGCAGCACGAAGATCGCGCAGCTGCTGCCGTGCACCCGTGACGAGGACGGCGCCCCTTCGGCGTCCGCCACGCCGTGGCTCCTCACGGAGCTGGCCGGGGAGCGGGCCCGCATCGACGAGACGATCGCGGAGCTGTTGCGTGCGCGGGCGGTTCTGGACGAGGTGATCGACGCGGCTCGGGTCGCGCCATAGCTCCGCTGGTTCGGCGGGTGTGTGCGGGCCGGTGGGGCTTCTCGCGCAGTTCCCCGCGCCCCTGGAGATGCGCACTGCGTGCGCGACCTCCATCAGGAGAAGGCCGCAGGCCTTCAGGGGCGCGGGGAACTGCGCGAGCAGCCCCCACCGGTCCGCGGCCGGAAAGACAACACCGCCCTCGGCCGGGGTGGGGCCCTGGCCGAGGGCGGGGGTCATGGGGTGGGCGTCAGCCCATGTGCGGGTACGTGTAGTCCGTCGGCGGGACCAGCGTCTCCTTGATGGCACGGGTCAGCGTCCACCGCATCAGGTTCTGCGGGGCACCGGCCTTGTCGTTGGTGCCGGACGCGCGGCCACCGCCGAACGGCTGCTGGCCGACGACGGCGCCGGTCGACTTGTCGTTGATGTAGAAGTTGCCCGCGGCGTAGCGGAGCTTCTCCATCGTGGCCGCGGCGGCGGCACGGTCGTTGGAGATGACCGAGCCCGTCAGCGCGTAGTCCGACACCGACTCCATCTGCTCCAGCATGGCGTCGTACTGGTCGTCCTCGTAGACGTGGATCGCGAGGATCGGGCCGAAGTACTCCGTCGTGAAGACCTCGTTGGCCGGGTCCGTGCACTCGATGACCGTCGGGCGCACGAAGTAGCCGGTCGAGTCGTCGTACGTGCCGCCCGCGACGATCGTGCAGGACGCGTCGCCCTTGGCGCGGTCGATCGCGGCCTTGTTCTTCGCGAAGGAGCGCTCGTCGATGACGGCGCCGATGAAGTTCGACAGGTCGGTGACGTCACCCATGGTGATGCCGTCGACCTCGGCCGCGAACTCCTCCTTGAAGCCGTCGTTCCAGATGGACGCCGGGATGTAGGCGCGCGAGGACGCGGAGCACTTCTGGCCCTGGAACTCGAAGGAGCCGCGGGTCAGGGCCGTCTTGAGGACGGCGCGGTCGGCGCTCGGGTGGGCGACGACGAAGTCCTTGCCACCGGTCTCGCCGACGAGGCGGGGGTAGGTGCGGTACTTCTCGATGTTGTTGCCGACCGTCTTCCACAGGTGCTGGAAGGTCTTGGTGGAGCCGGTGAAGTGGATGCCGGCCAGGTCGCGGTGGTTCAGGGCCACCTCGGAGACGGCGAGGCCGTCACCGGTCACCAGGTTGATGACGCCCTTCGGGAGACCCGCCTCCTCCAGGAGCTGGAGCAGCAGGACGGCGGCGTGCGTCTGCGTCGGGGACGGCTTCCAGACCACCACGTTGCCCATGAGGGCGGGGGCGGTGGGCAGGTTGCCCGCGATGGCCGTGAAGTTGAACGGCGTGATCGCGTAGACGAAGCCCTCCAGCGGGCGGTGGTCCATGCGGTTCCACACGCCGGTGGAGTTGGCCGGCGGCTGCTCGGCGAGCAGGTTGCGGGCGTAGTGGACGTTGAAGCGCCAGAAGTCGACGAGCTCGCACGGGGTGTCGATCTCGGCCTGCTGGGCGGTCTTCGACTGGCCGAGCATCGTGGAGGCGGCCAGGGTCTCGCGCCACGTGGTGGAGAGCAGCTCGGCGGCGCGCAGGATGATCGCGGCGCGGTCGTCGAAGGACATCGCGCGCCAGGCCGGGGCGGCGGCCAGGGCGGCGTCGACCGCGTCCTGGGCGTCCTGCTCGGTGGCGTTCGCGTACGTACCGATGACGGCCTTGTGGTTGTGCGGCTGCACGACGTCGAAGCGCTCGCCGCCACCCATCCGCCGCACGCCGCCGATGGTGCAGGGCAGCTCGATCGGGTTCTCGGCCAGCTCCTTGAGCTTGGCCTCCAGGCGGGCGCGCTCCGGGGAACCGGGGGCGTAGCCGTGCACCGGCTCGTTGACCGGGGCGGGGACCTGGGTCACGGCGTCCAGCGTCATGGGTCCGTATCTCCTTCGGGGGGTCGGGGAGTTATCGGTAAAGCGAGTGGGCCCTACGAGTAGGGGGCTCAGCCCTTGGTGAGGATCGAGCGGGCGAAGAAGAGCAGGTTGGCCGGCTTCTCCGCGAGGCGGCGCATGAAGTATCCGTACCAGTCGGTGCCGTACGCGGTGTAGACACGCATCCGGTGGCCCTCGGCGGCGAGCCGCAGGTGCTCGTCGCTGCGGATCCCGTACAGCATCTGGAACTCGTACTCGTCCAGCTTGCGCCCGGCCTGCCGGCCGAGCTCCTGGGCGATGGAGATGAGGCGGGGGTCGTGGGACCCGATCATCGGGTACCCGTCGCCCTCCATGAGGATGCGCATGATGCGCACGTAGGCCTTGTCGATCTCGGCCTTGTCCTGGTACGCGACCTCGGCGGGCTCCTTGTAGGCGCCCTTCACGATCCGTACGCGGCTGCCGGCGGCGGCCAGGCGGCGGGCGTCGTCCTCGGTGCGGAAGAGGTAGGACTGGATGACGCAGCCGGTCTGCGGGAAGTCCTTCCGCAGCTCCTCGTGGATGGCGAACATCGAGTCGAGGGTGGTGTGGTCCTCGGCGTCGAGCGTGACGGTGGTGCCGATGGCGGCGGCGGCCTCGACGACCGGGCGGACGTTCGCGAGGGCGAGCTCGTGGCCGCCCTCCAGCGCCTGGCCGAACATCGACAGCTTCACGGACATCTCGGCCTTGGTGCCGAGGCCGAGCACCTTGAGGCGCTCGATCAGCTCCAGGTAGGCGTCGCGCGCGGCGTGCGACTGCTCGACGGTGGTGATGTCCTCGCCGACGACGTCGAGGGTGACCTCGAGGCCCTTGGCGGCGGCGTCCTCGATGATCGGCACGACCTGCTCGACCGTCTCACCGGCGATGAACCGGTCGACGACCTGCTTGGTGCCCGGCGCCGCCGACACGAAGGAACGCATCTTGTCGCTGCGCGACGCGGCGAGGATCAGGGGAGCCAGCACGGGGCACCTCCACGGAGCATGAGTTGAGGACAGGCCGAACCACCGCAAAGGGGGAACGGCACGGGGAACCACCGTGAAATCTAAGGATCCCTCCGATCCTGTGCCATCGACAGCTGTCACGCATCTGTGGCCGCCACCTCAGACATATGTATGAAGCCCTGCATGAGATGCGTGAGAATGGTGGGGTGAAGGGTGACTACCAGGAACTGGTCGACGAGATCTCGGCGCTGCTCGGCGCCCCCGCCACCCTGGAGAACCGCGACTTCCGGCTGATCGCGTTCGGCGCGCAGCTCAGCGACGGCGAGGACGGGGACACCGACTTCGACGCGTCGACCCTGGACCCGGTCCGCACCCGCTCGATCCTCACGCGCAGCTCCACCGCCGCCGTCCGCGCCTGGTTCGAGGGCTTCGGCATCGCCCGTGCGACGGAGCCGGTCCGGATCCCGGCGACGCCCGAGGCGGGGGTGTACCGGGGCCGGATCTGTCTGCCCGTGCGCCACCGGGGCATCGTGCTCGGTTACGTGTGGCTGCTCGACGACGAGCCGGGCCCCACCCAGGAGCAGCTGGACGCGGCCATGGAGGTGGCCGGCCGGATCGGCGCGCAGCTCGCCGACGAGGCGCAGGCGGGCGCCGATCTGACCCGCGAGTTCCACTCCGTGCTCACGGCCGAGCGGGGCTGGCAGCGGGACATGGCGGTGGCGGCGCTGCGCACGGCGCTCGGCTCCCGCGCGGACGGCCTGCACACGGTGGTCTGCGTGGCGCCGTGGCCGTCGGCCGACCCGGCCGACGCCCCGTCGGTCCGTACGCTGCCGGCCGCGGACGCGCTGTGCACGGTGCCGTGGGGCCCGACGGGCCAGTGCCTGGCGCTGCTGGTGCGGCTGCGGTCGGCCGAGGTGCTGGCCCCGGCGCTCACGGCGGCGGCGAAGCTGCGCGCGCGGGCCGGGTCGGGTCCGGTGGCGGCGGGCATCGGGGCGCCCCGCACCGATCTGGCGGAGCTCGCCACGGCCTGGCAGGAGGCGACGGCCGCGGCCCGTACCGCGCTGGCCAATCCCCGGCTCGGCCCCGACACCCGGTGGTCGGCGATCGGCCCCTACCGCCTGCTGACCGCCCTGCCCACCGAGGCGGCCCACGATCCGGTGGTCGCCCCGCTGCTGGCCCCCGCCCACCGCCAGCTCGCCCGCACCGCCGAGGTGTTCCTCGACTGCGCGGGCCAGGCGGGCCGCACGGCGGCGGCGCTGGGCATCCACCGGCAGACCCTCTACTACCGCCTCTCCCGCGTCGAGCAGCTCACCGGCCTCGACCTGGACGAGGGCGAGGACCGGCTGCTGCTGCACATGGGCCTGAAGGCGGCGCGCCTCTAGGCGGCACGCCTCTACAAGGTCAGGCGTCGCACCAGGACGACGTCCCGTGGATCGTGTCGCAGGAGAGCACGGCGCAGCCCGTGCGGCGGACGGCGTCCAGCACCGCGCGGCGGGCCGCCTCGCTGTCGGCGGGCGGGAAGGCGACGCGGAGCGTGTGGCCGTACGCCGTCTCGTAGGTGAGGTGCCAGCCGGTCCGCGGGACGAGGAAGTGGTCCTGGCGGGCGCCGTCGTGCTCGAAGGAGCCGCGGTCCGCGGTCGGCCCGAGGGCGTCGCGCAGGATGCCGAGCCGCTCGTCGTACGGGAGGTCTCCCTCGCCGAGCCGCACGTAGACGTGGTCCCGCTCGATCGTCGCGTCGAAGTACGGGGCGAGGCCCGGCTCGGGGCGCAGGAGCTCGCCGGTGAGCCGGCCGGCGGTCCACGCGTCGAGGAACGCGACCGTGCCGCACGCGAAGCGCTCGTAGTCGTCGTCGCGCGACCACACGACGACGGGCCAGCTGTCGGGCTCCCCCTCGGTCAGCCAGCACACGTGTCCGCCGCTGTCGGTCAGCGCCCAGGAGAACAGGCCGCCCGGCTCGGGGAAGAGGGGGTAGGGGTAGTCCTCGGGCGACGTCTCCCGCAGCGGGCCGAAGTCCGCGGCGAGGTCCGCGTCGAGCCGCATCGGTCCCGCGTCGCCGAACGGGGTGCGCAGGTTCAGCACGTCCCAGAAGGTGCCGCGGCCGTACGTCTCCACCAGGCGTCGGTAGTCGTCGGGCAGCCGGAGGCCGAGCGCCCGCTCCGCGGCGGCCCAGTCGCCCTGTGCGTCGACGGCCGCGGCGGGCGGTGGCAGGCGTGCGGTCAGGCGGTCGAGCGGGGTCCGCTCCGGCGGCTGCTGCTCGGGCACGCGGCTACTTCGCCTTCGCCACGGACTCGGTCAACTGCCGCAGCCCCTCGGTGAGTTGCTCGGCGCTCGGCGAGAACTCCGGGTCGAAGGTGTGCTGCGCGATCAGTCCGAGCACCAGCACCGAGAAGAACTTGCCGAGGGTGTCCACGCTCGGGTCGTCGGCCGGCGGCTCCTCGCCGCCCATGATCATGCCGATGAAGCCGCGGCCGGCCTCCCGCTGGGCCGCCGCCAGGTACTCCCGTACGGCCGGCAGCTTGTCGCCCATCGTGATGAGCTCGATGCTCAGGTGCCAGATCGAGCCCGGCTTGCCGAGGCTGCCGGTGATCCCCGACATCACGGCGCCGAACCGCTCCAACGACCCGGGCTCGCCCGGCAGTTCGTCCTGCTCGCCCCAGCTCTCCGACGCCACCTCGGCCAGCGCCACGTAGGCCTGCGCGAGCAGCGCGTCCTTCGACCCGTAGTGGTAGCCGATGGACGCCAAGTTGGTCCCCGACTCCTTCACGATGTCGCGCGCCGTCGTGCGCACGAACCCCTTCTCCAGCAGGCAGCGCTTGGCGCCTTCGAGCAGATCTTCGCGATGTCCCATGCCACCACCCTACCCAGGATCCAGACGACTGTCTTACACATTCGTTCTAGACAAGTGTTTAAGACACTCGTACAGTTCCTGGCATGACGAACCCGACGAGCACCACCCCGAGCTCCGACTCCCTTGCCGGGCGCAAGGAATGGACCGCGCTGGCGGTCCTGATGCTGCCGCTGCTGCTGGTCTCCATGGACGTCTCGGTCCTCTACTTCGCGATCCCCGAGATCAGCGCCGACCTGGAGCCGTCCGGCACCCAGCAGCTGTGGATCTTCGACATCTACGCGTTCGTGCTCGCGGGTCTGCTGATGACGATGGGCTCGCTCGGCGACCGCATCGGGCGCCGCAAGCTGCTCCTGACCGGCGCCGCCGCCTTCGGCACCGCCTCCGCCCTGGCCGCCTACGCGAACAGTGCCGAGACCCTGATCGCCGCCCGCGCCCTGCTCGGCATCGGCGGCGCGACCCTCATGCCGTCCACCATGGCGCTCGTCCGCACGATGTTCACCGACGCCGGCCAGCGCGCGAAGGCGATCGGCCTGTGGTCGGCCGTCATGACCGGTGGCGTGGCCCTCGGTTCGGTGATGAGCGGCGTCCTCGTCGAGTACTTCTGGTGGGGCTCGGTCTTCCTGGTCAACCTGCCCGCGATGGCGCTGCTGCTGGTCCTCGGCCCGTTCCTGCTGCCGGAGTCGAAGAACCCGGAGCCGGGCCGCTTCGACCTGCTGAGCGTGCCGCTGTCGATGGCGGCCGTGCTGCCGGTCATCTACGGCATCAAGGAGATCCCCTCCGAGGGCTTCCACGCGCAGTACGTCGTCTCGATCACCGTCGGCCTGCTCTTCGCCGCCCTCTTCGTGCACCGCCAGCGCACCGCGACGTCCCCGCTCATCTCCCCCGCCCTGTTCCGCGGCCGGGGCTTCGCCCCCGCCGTCGTGCTGAACCTCGTCTCCTCCTTCGGCATGATGGGCTCGGCCTTCTTCACCACGCAGTACCTCCAGTCGGTGCTCGGCAAGAGCTCCATGGCCGCCGCGCTCTGGGCGCTGCTCCCCACCGTCCTGGTCGGTGTCGCGGCCCCCGTCTCCGCCCAGCTCGTCGCCAAGGGCGTGCACCGGGCCCACGTCGTCGCCGGCGGCTTCACCGTCGCCGCCTGCGGATACGGGCTGCTGACCCTGGCCGGCACCGACTCGCTCTGGCTGGTCCTGGCCGGGGCGGGCGTCCTCGCCGCCGGCATCGTCACCGTGATGTCCCAGATGATGGATCTGGCACTCGGCACCGTCCCGCCCGCCAACTCCGGCTCCGCCGCGTCCCTCCTGGAGACGGGCGCCGAGTTCGGCGGCGCCCTCGGCATGGCCGTCCTGGGCTCCATCGGCACCGCCGTCTACCGCCACGGCGTCCCGGCCGACGCCCCGGCCGCGGCCCACGAGACGCTCGGCGGCGCGCTGGCCGTCGCGGGACAGCTGCCGGGCGAGGCCGGACGCGCCCTGACCGCCGCCGCCCGGGAAGCCTTCACCCACGGCATGCAGGCCGCCGCGATCGCCGGGGCGGCGCTGCTCCTCGCCGCCGCCGTCCTCGCCGTGGCGAGCCTGCGCAAGGTGCCGGCCCCCGAGGCCGCGGCGACCGACACCACCGCCGCCGACGTGGCAGCGGCCTGACCCCACGACGACCCCCTGCCGACCACCACTGACGGCCACCGACGACCCTCACCGACGACCACCTCTGCCGGGCACGACGCCGGGCGGGCCGGACCACTCCGGCCCGCCCCGCATCGCGTCCGGCAGCACCGCGTCCGACGCCCGGCAGCACCGGGACGCCGGGACACCCGGCGACCGGCGACCGGCAACCGGCAACCAGCGACCGCGACCAGCCCGGAGCGTGCCAGGATGGGCCCGTGGCACAGACATTCGACACGCCGCTCATCGGCCGGGACGACGAACTGGCCCGGCTCACCGGCGTGCTGGACCGGGCCGCGGCCGGCGAGCCGCGCGCGGTCCTGGTGGCGGGGGACGCGGGCGTCGGCAAGACCCGCACGCTGACGGAGGCCGCGGCCCACGCCGCCGCGACCGGCACGACCGTCCTGACCGGGCACTGCGTGGACCTCGGCGACGTGGGCCTGCCGTACCTCCCGTTCACGGAGATCCTCGGCGCGGCCGCCGCGGACGAGCGGCTCGCCCCGGCCTTCGCCGCGTACCCCGCGGTGAGCCGGCTGATCGGCACGGCCGCCGGATCGGACGCGGGCGGCCGGCTCCAGCTCTTCGAGGGCGTCGCGGGGCTCCTCGCCGACCTCGCCGACCTGACCCCGCTGCTGCTGGTCGTCGAGGACCTCCACTGGGCCGACCAGTCCTCCCGCGACCTGCTCCGCTTCCTGCTCAGCCGGGGCGTCCTGCAACGGCCCGCGCCGGGCGGCCCGCCCCGCCGCCTCGCGGTCCTCACCTCGTACCGCACGGACGACCTGCACCGCCGCCACCCGCTGCGCCCGCTGCTCGCCGAGCTGATCCGGCTGCCCGCCGTGGACCGCCTCGACCTGCGCCCGCTGGCCGACGCCGACATGGCCCGGCTGGTGCGCGCGCAGCACTCGGGCCCCGTCCCCGACAGCACGGTCCGCACCATCGTCGACCGCGCCGAGGGAAACGCCTTCTACGCCGAGGAGTTGCTCGCCGCGCTGCCCGACGACGAGGGCCCCGGCTCCTCCGCCATGCCCGGCGGCCTGGCTGACGTCCTGCTGATCCGGATCGAGCAGCTGACCGAGACCGCGCAGCAGGTGCTGCGCACGGCGGCCGTCGCGGGCCGCCGGGTCGGCCACGACCTGCTGCGCGACGCCGTCCAACTCCCGGAGGAGGAGCTGGAGTCGGCGCTGCGCGAGGCCATCGGGCACCAGCAGCTGGTGCCGGGCGACGACGCGACGTACTCGTTCCGGCACGCCCTCACCCGCGAGGCCGTCTACGCGGACCTGCTGCCCGGCGAACGGATCCGGCTGCACCGGCTGTTCGCCACGCTCCTGGCCGCGGACGGCCGGGCGGCGGAGAGCGCCGCGGAGCGCGCCCACCACTCGCGCGCCAGCCACGACCTGGCCGACGCGCTGGCCGCCTCCCTGGAAGCCGCCGACCACGCCCGGCGGGTGCGCGCGCCCGCCGAGGAACTGCGCCACCTGGAGACCGCGCTCGAACTGTGGGCCGTCGTGGACGCCGCCGCCCACCCCGGGCACACCGACCCGGTCACCCTCACCCTGCGCGCCTCCGGCGCCGCCGCCCACGCGGGCGAGCCGCACCGCGCCGTCCAGCTGACCCGCTCCGCGCTCGCCCGGGCCGGCTCGGACGCCGACTCCGAACTCGCCGCGCGGGTGCGCTACACCCTCGCGGACAACCTGATGCGGATCGACAACCTGGAGGCCGCGTTCACGTACAGCAGCGAGGCCCTCTCGCTGATCCCCGCCGAGCCGCCCACCCGCACCTGGGTGTGGGCCGCCGCGACCCATGTCATGGCCGCCCGGTACGTGGGCCGCGACGAGGACGCCGAGCGGGTCGCCCGGCAGGCCATCGACATCGCCGAGAGGCTGGGGCTGCCGGACGCCCAGGCGGACCTGCTGATCTCGCGGATCGGCCTGCGGACGCACAACCGGCGCACCCCCGAGGGCCGCCTGGACCTGGTGCGGGCCCGCGAACTGGCCCGCACCGCGGGAAACCTGTCCGTGGAGATGCGGGCGCTCTACAACCTCGCCATCGGCTGTTACGAGTCCGGCGACCTGGACGCGTGCCTGACCTGGATCGGCGACGGCCTCGACGGCGCCCGGCGCGCCGGTGTGCTCTCCTCGCCGTACGCCCTGGAGCTGCGCTACCTCCAGTCCCTGCTGCTGTACACGCTGGGCCGCTGGGACGAGTGCGTACGGGCCGCCGCCACCGACGCCGAACTGCTCACGGCCGCGGGCGGGTTCACGACGGCGCCCGCCCTGTACGTCGTCCTGGCCCGCGGCGACCACGACGCGGCGGTCGCCGGGGCCCGTGCGCTGCTCGACGGCACCACCGACTGGATGGCGTCGCTCGTCGCGAGCATCGTGCTCACCGACGACGCGGCGCTGAGCGGCGACGCCGAGGACTGCGTGCGGCAGATGCGGGACTGGGTCGACAAGCTCACCGAGAACTCGGGCTCCGAGCGGCCCGACGCCGTGGTGCGGCTCGCCGCGCTCGCCCTGGCGGCGGTCGCGGACGCGGCAGAGGAGTCCCGGCTGACCGGCGACGCGTCCGCCGCCGGACGCTGGGCGGGCACCGCCGCCGAACTGGTGGAGCTGGCCCGCGACACGGCGGCCCGGGGCGAGGACGGCACCGAGCAGGGTCCGGAGGGGCTGGCCTGGCTGGCCCGCGCCGAGGCCGAGGCCATCCGCGCCACGAGCGGTCCCGACGTCGCGGCCTGGGAGCGTGCCGTGACGGCGTTCGGCTACGGCGAACCGTACGAGCTGGCCCGCTGCCGGCGGCGGCTCGCGGAGGCCCTGCTCACCGCCGACCGCCGCGACGAGGCCGCCGAGCAGGCCTACGCGGCCCGCGACACCGCCGTCCGGCTCGGCGCCGCACCCCTGCTCGACGCCCTGGACGCGCTGATCCGGCGCGGCCGGCTCTCCGACGCCCCGGCCGCCGGGGAGCGCATCGCCGCGCTGACGGCCCGGGAGAGCGATGTGCTGCGGCTGCTCGGCCGCGGGCGCACCAACCGCCAGATCGGCGAGGAGTTGTTCATCAGCGGCAAGACGGCGAGCGTCCACGTGTCGAACATCCTCGCCAAGCTGGGCGCTTCGAGCCGCACCGATGCGGTGGGCATCGCCTACCGCGAGGGGTTGATCGAGCCGGAGACCAGCGCGTCCTCGTGACGCGTCCGCCTGACACGGGAGTCGTCCGACACGGGAAACGGCTGAGGGCCGGGTCACCCGCGGGTGACCCGGCCCTCAGCCGTTGCTGTGCCTGGTCGGACCTCAGACGAGGTTGACGGACCGCGCCGAGTTGGCGCCGATCTCCGCGGCGACCTCGCTGAGGACGCCCGCCGGGACGGTGTCGTCGACGGTGAGGACCGCGAGGGCCTCGCCGCCGACCGCGGCGCGCGCGACCTGCATGCCGCCGATGTTGATGCCGGCCTCGCCGAGCACGCGGCCGACGGTGCCGACGACGCCGGGACGGTCCTCGTAGCGCAGGACGACCATGTGGTCGGCGAGCGCCAGGTCCACGTCGTACTCGCCGACGGCGACGATCTTCTGGAGGTGCTTGGGGCCGGCCAGCGTGCCGGAGACCGAGATCTCCTGGCCGTCGCCGAGGGTGCCGCGCACCGTGACGACGTTGCGGTGGTCGGGCGACTCGGAGCTCGTCGTCAGCCGGACCTCGACGCCGCGCTCCTGGGCGAACAGCGGCGCGTTCACGTACGACACGGTCTCGTCGACGACGTCCTCGAACACGCCCTTGAGCGCGGAGAGTTCGAGCACCTTGACGTCGTGCTGGGTGATCTCGCCGTAGACCTCGACGTCGAGGCGGACCGCGACCTCACCGGCAAGCGCGGTGAAGATCCGGCCGAGGCGCTCGGCGAGCGGCAGACCCGGCTTGACGTCCTCGGCGATGACGCCGCCCTGGACGTTCACCGCGTCCGGCACGAGCTCGCCGGAGAGCGCGAGCCGCACCGACCTGGCGACGGCGACACCGGCCTTCTCCTGCGCCTCGTCCGTCGAGGCGCCGAGGTGCGGGGTGCAGACGACCTGGTCGAACTGGAACAGCGGGGAGTCCGTGCAGGGCTCCTTCGCGTACACGTCCAGACCGGCGCCCGCGACGCGGCCCTCCTTGAGCGCCGAGTACAGCGCCTCCTCGTCGACGATCCCGCCGCGCGCGGCGTTCACGATGCGCACCGACGGCTTGACCTTGTGCAGCGCCTCGTCGCCGATGAGACCGATCGTCTCGGGCGTCTTGGGCAGGTGCACGGTGATGAAGTCGGAGACCTCGAGCAGCTCGTCGAGGGACAGCACCTTCACGCCCATCTGCGCGGCGCGCGCGGGCTGCACGTACGGGTCGTACGCGACGACCTTCATGCCGAAGGCGGACATGCGCTGCGCGACGAGCGCGCCGATGCGGCCGAGGCCGACGACACCGAGGGTCTTCTCGGCGAGCTCGACACCCGTGTACTTGCTGCGCTTCCACTCGCCGCCCTTGAGGGCCTGCGAGCCCTGCGGGATGTTGCGCGCGGTGGCGATGAGGAGACCGCAGGCCAGCTCGGCGGCGGTCACGATGTTCGACGTCGGGGCGTTCACGACCATCACGCCGGCCTTGGTGGCGGCGGACACGTCCACGTTGTCGAGGCCGACGCCGGCTCGTGCGACGACCTTCAGCTTGCTCGCGGCGGCGATCGCCTCGGCGTCGACCTTGGTGGCCGAGCGGATCAGGATCGCGTCGACATCGGCGATGGCGGGCAGCAGCTCGGCGCGGTCCGCGCCGTTGCACTGGCGGATCTCGAAGTCCGGGCCCAGCGCGTCGACGGTCGCGGGCGACAGCTCTTCAGCGATGAGTACGACGGGTTTGCCGTTGGCAGCAGTGCTCACGTGAGTCCTCACAAGTCCCAATGCGGACGGCCGTCCCGACGGCCGCAAGCGGTGGAGGGGTGGGTGCATGGCCGCGTGGAAGACGCACGACGCTGTGGGCCCGACGCGAATAGTTCAGCAGTGTAGTGGCGCGCGGGAGGCACTCTTGCGCCTCCCTGGAAGGATCACTCGTCCGTGGCTGGACGCCGTGGACAAGCCGGGGCCGGCCGTGTGGACGACCTATGGAGAACGGGGCCGCGGCGTGTGCCGCGGCCCCGTCGTCCCGAGACTCACGCCTCGTCGTTGTCCACCCAGCTCATGAGCTTGCGCAGCTCCTTGCCGGTGGTCTCCAGGAGGTGGTTCTCGTCCTGGGTCTTGTACTCGTTGTACTTCTTCAGACCGCCGTGGTACTCGGCCATCCACTCACGGGCGAAGGTGCCGTCCTGGATCTCGGCGAGGACCTTCTTCATCTCGGCCTTGGTGGCGTCCGTGATGATCCGCGGGCCGGTGACGTAGTCGCCCCACTCGGCGGTCTCGGAGATCGACCAGCGCATCTTCTCCAGGCCGCCCTCGTACATGAGGTCCACGATGAGCTTCAGCTCGTGCAGGCACTCGAAGTACGCGATCTCCGGCTGGTAGCCGGCCTCGGTCAGCGTCTCGAAACCGGCCTTCACCAGGGCGGCGGTGCCACCACAGAGGACGGCCTGCTCGCCGAAGAGGTCGGTCTCGGTCTCCTCGGTGAAGGTCGTCTTGATGACGCCGGCGCGGGTGCCGCCGATGCCCTTCGCGTAGGACAGCGCCAGCTCGAAGGCCTTGCCGGTGGCGTCCTGCTCGACGGCCGCGATGCACGGGACGCCGCGACCCTCCTCGTACTGGCGGCGCACCAGGTGGCCCGGGCCCTTGGGGGCGACCATGCAGACGTCCACGCCGGCCGGGGGCTTGATGAAGTCGAAGCGGATGTTGAGGCCGTGGCCGAAGAACAGCGCGTCGCCGTCCTTCAGGTTGTCCTTGATGGACTCCTCGTAGACCTGGGCCTGGATCGGGTCCGGCACCAGGATCATGATGACGTCGGCCTCGGCCGCGGCCTCGGCCGGGGTGACCACGCGCAGGCCCTGCTCCTCGGCCTTCGCCTTGGACTTGGAGCCCTCGTGCAGACCGACGCGCACGTCGACGCCCGAGTCACGCAGGGACAGCGCGTGCGCGTGGCCCTGGGAGCCGTATCCGATCACCGCGACCTTGCGGTTCTGGATGATGGACAGATCGGCGTCGTCGTCGTAGAACAGCTCGGCCACTGGGGTTCTCCTTGGTGTGCTGGTGTTGCGTCCCACCGTACGGCGGGAGAAGGACAGGAAGTTTTCGGGTCTCGCTATGCGAGCAGGGTCAGGCGCTGCGGTCGAGGGCGCGCAGGCTCCGGTCGGTGATGGAGCGCGAGCCGCGGCCGATGGCGATGGTCCCGGACTGGACGAGCTCCTTGATGCCGAAGGGTTCCAGCATCTTGAGCATCGCCTCCAGCTTGTCGCTCGATCCGGTGGCCTCGATGGTGACGGCCTCGGGCGACACGTCGACGGTCTTGGCGCGGAACAGCTGGACGATCTCGACGATCTGCGAGCGCGTCTCGTTGTCGGCGCGGACCTTGGCGAGGACGAGCTCGCGCTGGACGGCGGAGCCGGTCTCCAGCTCCACGATCTTCAGGACGTTGACCAGCTTGTTGAGCTGCTTGGTGACCTGTTCGAGCGGGAGCGCGTCGATCACGTTGACCACGATGGTGATGCGGGAGATGTCGGGGTGCTCGGTGACGCCGACGGCGAGGGAGTCGATGTTGAAGCCGCGGCGCGAGAACAGGGCGGTGATCCGGGCCAGGACACCCGGCTTGTTCTCCACCAGGACGGAGAGCGTGTGCTTGGACATGTCGGTGGTCTCTCTGTCTCTCTCGCTCAGTCGTCTTCGTTGTCGCCGAAGTCGGGGCGGACCCCCCGGGCTGCCATGACCTCGTCGTTCGAGGTGCCGGCGGCGACCATCGGCCAGACCATGGCGTCCTCGTGGACGATGAAGTCGATCACGACCGGGCGGTCGTTGACCGAGTTCGCCTCCTCGATGCACTTGTCGAGGTCCTCGGGGCGCTCGCAGCGGATCGCGTAGCAGCCCATCGCCTCGGACAGCTTCACGAAGTCGGGGACCCGGGTGCCCTTGTTGGGGCCGATGTCCTCGGGGCCGCTGTGCAGCACGGTGTTGGAGTAGCGCTGGTTGTAGAACAGCGTCTGCCACTGCCGGACCATGCCGAGGGCGCCGTTGTTGATGATGGCGACCTTGATCGGGATGTTGTTCAGGGCGCAGGTGGTCAGTTCCTGATTGGTCATCTGGAAGCAGCCGTCGCCGTCGATCGCCCAGACCGTGCGGTCCGGGGCACCGGCCTTGGCACCCATGGCGGCGGGCACCGCGTAGCCCATGGTCCCGGCGCCGCCGGAGTTGAGCCAGGTCGCCGGCTTCTCGTACTGGATGAAGTGCGCGGCCCACATCTGGTGCTGGCCGACGCCCGCCGCGAAGATCGTTCCCTCGGGGGCGAGTTGGCCGACACGCTCGATGACCTGCTGCGGGGAGAGCGAGCCGTCCTCGGGCTGGTCGTAGCCCAGGGGGTAGGTCTCGCGCCAGCGGTTGAGGTCCTTCCACCAGGCGGCGTAGTCGCCCTGGTGGCCCTCGGCGTGCTCCTTCTGGACGGCCTGGATCAGGTCGGCGATGACCTCGCGGGCGTCACCGACGATCGGCACGTCCGCGGCGCGGTTCTTGCCGATCTCCGCGGGGTCGATGTCGGCGTGGACGATCTTGGCGAACGGGGCGAAGCTGTCCAGCTTGCCGGTGACGCGGTCGTCGAAGCGGGCACCGAGGGCGACGATCAGGTCGGCCTTCTGCAGCGCGGTGACGGCGGTGACCGCACCGTGCATGCCCGGCATCCCCACGTGCAGCGGGTGGCTGTCGGGGAATGCGCCGAGCGCCATCAGGGTGGTGGTGACGGGCGCTCCGGTGAGCTCGGCGAGGACCTTGAGCTCGGCGGTGGCGTGCGCCTTGAGGACGCCGCCACCCACGTAGAGGACGGGACGCTTCGCGCTCGTGATCAGCTTCGCGGCCTCGCGGATCTGCTTGGCGTGTGGCTTGGTCACCGGGCGGTAGCCGGGCAGGTCCTGCTGCGGCGGCCAGGAGAACGTCGTCTCCGTCTGCAGGATGTCCTTCGGGATGTCCACGAGGACCGGACCCGGGCGGCCCGTCGAGGCGATGTGGAACGCCTGGGCGATCGCCTGCGGGATCTCCTCCGCCTTGGTGACCAGGAAGCTGTGCTTGGTGATCGGCATCGTGATGCCGACGATGTCCGCCTCCTGGAAGGCGTCCGTGCCGATCGCCTTGGAGACGACCTGACCGGTGATCGCCACCAGCGGCACCGAGTCCATCATCGCGTCGGCGATCGGCGTCACCAGGTTGGTGGCACCCGGGCCCGACGTCGCCATGCAGACGCCGACCTTGCCGGTGGCCTGCGCGTAACCGGTGGCCGCGTGCCCCGCACCCTGCTCGTGCCGGACGAGCACGTGGCGCACCTGGCTCGAGTCCATCATCGGGTCGTACGCCGGAAGGATCGTGCCGCCGGGAATGCCGAATACGGTGTCGACCCCGACCTCCTCAAGCGAGCGAATGAGGGACTTCGCACCCGTGACGTGCTCGACGGGGGCGGACTGCTGTCCTCCGGAACGGGGCCGCGGCTGCGGATGGTGGGCCCCGGTGGCCTGCTCGGTCATCGGCATTCTCTTCTCGATGCTGAGGGTTTTTGCGAGGTTTGTGCAGAGGTCTTACGAGTTGCGTCCTGTGCCGGTGCAACAAAAAACCCCTCGTGCCGTGAGGCAAGCGAGGGGAGCGCGCCGGGAGCGGTTGCTGGGGATTCCGGTGCTTCGTGATCTCAGCCCGGTGGGTCCCAGCTTCAGCCGACGCGCTTTCCAAGTACGAGAATTCGGGTGCGCATGGCATTGACCCTCCCCCCGGCACGCCGTGCGTGTCAAGTAGGTGGGACGGGAGTCTCATTATGTGAGCGGAGGGCGGGCACGCCCGCGAACACCGGCTCGGCCGGACCCGTGGGCACGGGGAACTCCCCCGAGACGAGCGCGCGGCGCAGCCGGTACTCGTCGAGCGGTCCGGAGAACGCCATGCCCTGTCCGTGCGTGCACCCCATCGCCCGCAGCGCCACGACCTGTTCCGGCAGGTCCACGCCGTCGGCCACGGAGGTGAGCCCGAGGTCCCCGGCGATCCGCAGCAGCCCACTGGTGATCTTGTGGAGCCGGGCGGACTCGACGACGCCCTCGACGAGCGATCTGTCCAGTTTCAGTACGTCGACGGGGAGCCGCCGAAGCGCCGTGATGGCCGCATAGCCGCTGCCGAATCCGTCCAGCGCGATCCGGACACCGAGTCGGCGCAGCGCCGTCAGCCGCCGCTCCAGCTCCTCCAGGGGCACTCTGGGGTCGCTGTCCGCGAGCTCGATGATCAGCGCGCCCGACGGCAGCCCGTGCCGGGTGAGCAGCGCCTCGATCGAACCGAGCGGCATGGCCCGGTCGAGGAGTCTGCGGGCGCTCATCCGGACGGCGACCGGCGTCGCGTGCCCGCTGTGCCCCCGCTCCGCGGCCTGCTCGACGGCCTCCTCCAGCATCCAGCGCCCCAGCTCCGCGGTGCGCTCGCTGTCGTCGGCCACGCGCAGGAACTCGGCGGGGGTGAAGAGGATGCCCTGCGCCGACCGCCATCGGGCCTGCGCGGCGACCGCCGTGATCCGGCCGTCGTCGAGCGACACGATCGGCTGGTGGAGCAGCGCGAACTCGCCGTCGTGCAGCGCGGACCGCAGCCGCGTGGCGAGCTCCGCCTTCCGTACGACATCGGCCTGCATCTGCGGCGCGTACAGCTCGACCCGGCCCTTGCCGGCCGCCTTGGCGCGGTACATCGCCAGGTCCGCGTTGCGCAGCAGCTCGCCGGCCGTGACGTCGGTCTCGGCGAAGGCGACCCCGATGGAGGCCGCCACGCGCACGTCCTCGTGCCCGCCGATCGAGTAGGGCTGGGACAGGGTGACGCGGAGCCGGTCGGCCAGCTCGTAGATGTGCTGCTCCCTGGCGGTGTGATCCCTGCCGCCGTCTCCGACGATCAGTGCCGCGAACTCGTCACCGCCGAGACGAGCCGCGGTGTCTCCGGAACGTACGGAGTCGGCCAGCCTTCTTGCCGCCTGCACGAGCAGTTCGTCGCCCGCCTGGTGGCCGATCGTGTCGTTGACCTGTTTGAAGCCGTCGAGGTCGATGAAGAGCACGGCGGTGCCGTGATCGGTGGCCCGCCGTCCGGTGAGGGCCTGGCTGACCCGCTTGGTGAACAGGGCCCGGTTGGGCAGGTCGGTGAGCGGGTCGTGCTCGGCGTTGTGCTGCAACTGCGCCTGGAGGCGCACCCGTTCGGTGACGTCTCTGCTGTTGAGGATCAGGCCGCCGTGGTGGCGGTTGATCGTGGACTCCACGTTCAGCCAGGCTCCGGTGCCGGAGCGGAAGCGGCACTCGATGCGGGTGGTGGGCTCCTCGATCTGGCTCGCGGCGAGGAACCTGCGCACCTCGTG
Source organism: Streptomyces sp. KL116D (assembly GCF_030766975.1). Lineage (NCBI taxonomy): Bacteria > Bacillati > Actinomycetota > Actinomycetes > Kitasatosporales > Streptomycetaceae > Streptomyces > Streptomyces sp. KL116D. The sequence continues at coordinate 74,890 of NZ_JASERH010000140.1, forward strand.
CACCACGCGCCCGAGGTCCTCGGGGTGGATGATCGACGCGAGCTCGGACCCGACGAGCTCCTCCGCCTCGCGTCCGTAGACCCCTGCGGCGGCCGGGCTGACGTACCTCAGGATCCCGTTCGGCGCGGCGATCATGATCACGTCGCTCGACCCCTGCACCAGCGAGCGGAAGTGGTTCTCCTTCTGCGCCAGCTCCTGGGTGAGCGTGATGTTGTCGAGGAGCATGATGCCCTGGCGCACCACGAGGGCGAGCACGACCGTGCAGGCCGTGAAGAGCACGACCCGGTCGACGCTGTGGCCGTTCAGGACGTTGTAGAGAATCCCCAACGTGCAGACGGCCGCGGCCAGATACGGCGTGAGCGCGGCCAGCGATCCGGAGATGGGCCGCGTGTAACTGACCTGATAGCGACCGCCCGGCCCCTTGGGCGGCTCCTCGTGCCGCACCCCGTGCCGCGGGCCCACCCACGGCGCGTACGCGAGCAGCAGCGAACCGGCGAACCAGCCCGCGTCGAGGATCTCCCCCGACCGGTAACTGGCGTGCAGCAGGGGCGAGGTGAACAGGGCGTCGCACATGACGGTCAGCGCGAGGGCGCCGATCGCGGTGTTCACCGCCGTGCGGTTGCCGGGCGAGCGGCGGAAGTGCAGCGCGAGGACCATGCTGACGAGCGCGATGTCCAGCAGTGGGTACGCGAGGGAGAGCGCGGTGCGGGTGACGCTCTGCCCCTCGAACTCGGCGGTGTGCGCGAGGGCGAGGCTCCAGGAGAGGGTGATCAGCGATCCGGCGATGAGCCAGGCGTCGAGCGCGAGGCAGATCCAGCCGGCCTTCGTCACGGGCCGCTTGGCGAGGACCAGCAGGCCGATGATCGCGGGTGGCGCGAAGCAGAGGAAGAACAGGTCGGCGAGGCTCGGGCTGGGCACCGGCAGGCGCAGCACCACCTCGTACCAGCCCCACACCCCGTTACCGAGCGCTGCCATGAGGGAGGAGAGCGCGAACAGGAGCCAGGCGGGTCGAAAGCGGCTGCGGCTGCTCCGGGCGAACAGGAAGTTCGACACGGCGGCGACGAAGGCCGCGACGCTGAGGCCGAAGTCGCCCATGAACAGCGCGAGTTCCTCGGAACCCCAGCCGAGCGCCGATCCCGTGGCGTACCCCGTGCACAGCAGGGCGAGCACCACCTGGGGGCCCATGCCGCCACCGCGCCCCTGCGCGCGCATCGACAACGGGCCGCCGGGGCGCAGTGCGGCGCCCAGCGCGGTGCTCGGCGGCGGGTGGGCGGTCACCGGGCCGCCTCGGTCCGTCGGGCCGCTCCCGTGTCCCGCTTGCCCTGGCCGGTGTGCGGATGCCTTCTGCGGCCGCCGCGCGGGCCGCTCCGGTGGGTATGGGTCCTGCGGCAGCCGGGACTTCGCCCGTGCATCGGTGCGCGTGAGGGTCCCCGTCGGTGGCCCCGTCGCGTCGGATCGTTCGCCCATAGGCCGTGCATCGCCCGTCGCCCCCCTCGCAGTCCGTCACTCATCCCCGGCGCCGCGTGCTGCGCGGCGCTGCCCCAGTCGGGACGATACACCAGTCTCGTCACTCAGGGACATAGTTCCTCTACTCTCCGTGACGACCAGCGGAGATGCGGGCACTGGGTGCAGCCGGACGGGCGCGGAGCGTGGGCGCCCAACGGCGAGCGGCCGCACCGGAGTTGTCCGTGGGGCCGGTGGGGCTGCTGTCGGCCGGTGTCAACCGACGGTGAGCACGACGTTGTCGAGCGGCTCCCCTGCTGCGAACCGAGTGAGCTGTGTGGCGAGAAGCCTCTTGGCCCGCGGCATGAAGGCGGACGTCGGACCGCCGACGTGCGGAGAGATGAGCACTCCCGGAGCCTGCCACAACGGGTGGTCCCGGGGCAGCGGTTCGGGATCCGTGACATCAAGTGCCGCGCGGATCCGGCCGCTCTCCAGTTCGGCGAGGAGCGCCTTGGTGTCGACGACGGGGCCGCGGCCGACGTTCACCAGGAGGGCGCCGTCCTTGAGCCGGGCGAGGAAGGCGGCGTTCACGAGGCCGCGGGTGTCCTCGGTGAGCGGGGTCACCAGGACGACGACGTCGGCCTCGGGCAGCAGCGCGGGAAGGTCGGAGAGCGGGTGCACAAGGCCGCGCTCCGTCGTGCGGGCGGAGCGCGCGACGCGCACGACGGGCGCGACCTCGAACGGGACGAGCCGGTCCTCGATGGCGGAGCCGATGGCGCCGTAGCCGACGATGAGGACGGTCTTGTCGGCGAGCGCGGGACGGAACCCGGACCGCCACTCCCCCAGGTCCTGCCCGCGCACGAAGTCGGGAACGCCGCGCAAGGAGGCGAGGATCAGGGTGAGCGCGAGCTCGGCGGTGCTCGCGTCGTGCACCCCGCGCGCATTGCACAACTGAACGCCGGGACGCAGGTACTTGAGGCCGCTCTGTACGTGGTCGACGCCCGCGGAGAGCGTCTGCACGGCGCGTACGGAGGTCATCCCGGGCAGCGGTCGCACGCCGACGCCCGGAGGCTTCATGTAGGGGACGACGTAGAACGCGCAGTCGGCGGGGTCCGCGGGGTAGTCGGGCTCACCGTTCCAGAAACGGTAGTTGAGCCCCTCGGGGAGCCCCGGGACCTCGTCGGCGGGGAAGGGCAGCCACACATCATCAGTCATGGTCAGGAGGCTATGTCAGACGCGCCGACCCGCAGAGGTTAGGTTGGGGACCTCTGACAGGGGAGGGCCGGCGGGGCCAGGGAGGGTCACGAGCAGGTGGAGCGCAAGGCGATCGGCGCGGCGGCACTCGAAGTGGGGGCGGTCGGACTCGGCTGCATGCCGATGAGCTGGGCGTACACCGGCTCTCGGCAGCGGGGCGAGGAGTCCGTGCGCACCGTGCACGCCGCGTTGGACACGGGGTGCTCGCTCCTCGACACCGCCGACATGTACGGGCCGTTCACCAACGAGCTGCTGCTCGGCCGGGTCCTGAAGGAGCGGCGCGCGGACGCGTTCGTGTCGACCAAGGTGGGCCTGCTGGTCGGCGAGCAGCACATCGTGGCCAACGGCCGTCCCGGCTATGTGAAGCGGGCCTGCGACGCGTCGCTGCGACGTCTGCAGACGGACGTCATCGACCTCTACCAGCTGCACCGGGCCGACCCCGAGGTCCCGGTCGAGGAGACCTGGGGCGCGATGGCGGAGCTGGTGGGCGCGGGCAAGGTGCGCTCGCTGGGGCTGTGCGCGGTCGGCGCGCGGGCCACGCGCCGCGACGGCCGGGCCGGACTGCATGCCGGAACGATCCGGCAGCTGGAGCGGATCCAGCAGGTGTTCCCGGTGAGCTCGGTGATGGCCGAGCTGTCGGTGTGGTCGCCCGAGGCGCTGGAGGCGCTGCTGCCGTGGTGCACGGCGCGGGGCGTCGGGTTCCTGGCGGCGATGCCGCTCGGCAACGGGTTCCTGTCCGGGACGCTGACGCCGGGGCAGGGCTTCGAGCCGGACGACGTGCGGGCCCGGCACCCCCGGTTCACCGCCGAGATGATGGCCGCGAACCAGCCGGTCGTGGTGGGTCTGCGCCGGGTGGCGGCACGGCACGGCGAGGACGTGACACCGGCGCAGGTGGCGCTCGCCTGGGTGCTCGCGCGCGGGCGGAACGTGGTGCCGGTGCCCGGCGCCAAGCACGAGCGGTGGGCGCGGGAGAACGCGGCGGCGGCCGAACTGCGGCTGACGGACGCGGACTTGGCGGAACTCGCCGAGCTGCCGACGGCGCGGGGGTCGTGGGACTGAGCTCCGCGGCCGCCGGCCCGCCCCCCGGCTGGTCGTCGGCACCGGCTGTCGTCCCCGGCCGCCGCCCGGCCGGATCGTGTGCGTGGAGATCGGGAACCTGGGCGGCGCGAGCGGTGTATGAACAGTAGAACCTCGCGTCGAAGGGATCCTGATCGTGCTTCGTCCAGCTGTGCGGCCCACCGTGGCCCTGGCCGCTTGTGCCACGCTCCTGCTCACGGCCGGATGCTCCTCCGGCGACGACGGGCAGTCGAGCACCGACAAGAGTTCCGCGCCGAGTGCGAGCGATCCGGGCGGCTCCGCCTCGCCGCGGTCGGACGACGTCCCGCCGGCGAGGGGCTCGGTGAGCGTCGTGCGCACGATCACCGAGGACCTCAAGTCACCGTGGGGCCTGGCCCCGCTGCCCGAGGGAGGTCTGCTGGTCTCGTCGCGTGACGAGGGCACGATCACCCGGGTCGACACGAAGACCGGGAAGAAGACGGAGCTCGGCTCGGTCCCCGGGGTGGCGCCGGCGGGCGAGGGCGGCCTGCTCGGCCTCGCGCTCTCCCCGTCGTACGCGTCGGACCACATGGTGTACGCGTACTTCACGACGGAATCGGACAACCGCATCGCGCGCATGCAGTACGACGAGAAGAAGCCGGCCGGTGAGCAGCTGGGCGCGCCGGACACGGTGTTCAAGGGCATCCCCAAGGGCACGAACCACAACGGCGGACGGATCGCTTTCGGCCCCGACGACCTGTTGTACGTGGGCACGGGCGAGACGTACAAGACGGAGCTGGCGCAGGACAAGAAGTCCACGGGCGGCAAGATCCTGCGGCTGACGCCGGAGGGCGAGCCCGCCCCGGGCAATCCGTTCGGCGACTCTCCGGTGTACTCGTACGGGCACCGCAATGTGCAGGGCCTGGCCTGGGACAAGGACAAGCGGCTGTGGGCCTCGGAGTTCGGCCAGGACACCTGGGACGAGCTGAACAACATCGTGGCGGGCGACGACTACGGCTGGCCGGACGCCGAGGGCAAGGGCGGCGGCTCCGGGTTCCACGACCCGATCGCCCAGTGGCACACGCAGGACGCCTCGCCCAGCGGGATCGCCTACGCGGAGGGGTCGATCTGGATGGCGGGCCTGCGCGGCGAGCGGCTGTGGCGGGTCCCGCTGGACGGCACCGAGGCGGCGCATGACCCGCAGGCGTTCCTGGAGGGGAAGTACGGGCGGCTGCGCACGGTGGTCGCGGCGGGCGGCGACAAGCTGTGGCTGGTCACGAGCGAGACGGACACACGGGGCACGCCGGGGAAGGGGGACGACCGGATTCTGGAGCTGAAGGTCAGCTGACGGCACCGGGACCACTCGGACCACTCCGACCACTCGGACCGGCCACGTCGCCGGGGCCCGCACCGGCTTCGTCGCTGCCCGCGCTGCCCACGCCGCCCTCGCTGCCCTCCTGGTGATCACCGCCGTCACTGGCATCACGGCCGTCATCGGCGTGATCGTCCTCACCGGATGCGTCCCGCGGCTGGACGCGTACGACGACCTTGCCCGAGGTGAGGTCTATGGGGCCGCGGCCGGGATCGCCGTCGTTGAGGTCGACGCGGGTGAGCTCCAGGCGCTTGCGCTCGTCGTTGGTGTGCTTGCGGCCGGGGGCGAACAGTTCCTCGAACATGTTGAACACCGCGCCTCCAGGGGTCCTGGCCGAGCCTCCCGTCCAGCGTACGGGAGGCCCCTGCGGGCGGGCTCAGGCGGTCGGCTGGGGGAAGAGGCGCAGCCGGTGCGCCAGGGCCGCCGCCTCGCCGCGGCCGGCGACGCCCAGCTTGGCGAGGATGTTGGAGACGTGGACGCTGGCGGTCTTCGGGGAGATGAAGAGCTCCTCGGCGATCTGCCGGTTGCTGCGGCCGGCGGTGACCAGGCGGAGGACGTCCCGTTCGCGGCTGGTGAGGCCGAAGTCCTCGGCGGGGTCGGCCGGACCGTCCTGGCGCGGCAGGTCGCGGGTGAGGCTGAGCCGGGCGCGCTGGGCGAGCAGGGCGACCGACTCGGCGAGCGGGCGGGCGCCGAGGTGGTCGGCGACGGCGGAGGCGAGGCGGAGCAGTTCGGTGGCGCGGTCACGGTCGTCGCCCTCGGCCCTGGCGAGGAGGGAGTCGGCGAGGCGGGTGCGGGCGCGGGCCAGGTCGTAGGGGCGGTCGACGGGTTCGAGGGCGGTGACGGTGGCGGACCAGTCGTCGGGGGTGACGCGGCCCTCGGCACGCAGGAGCTCGGTGCGGACCCACTGTTCGTACGCCTGCCAGACGGGGACCGGGGTGGCCTGGCGCTTGGCGGCGTCCCGGATGCGGGCGACGGCCTCGGCGCGGCCGGCGTCGGCGGCGGGCAGGCCGCGGGCGTCGGCCTCGGCCTCGGCGGCGGCGAGCAGCAGGGGCCAGATGTAGCGCTGCAGGGAGGGCGGCAGGCCGGCGGTGACGAGGCGGTCGAGTTCGGCGCGGGCGTCGAGCAGGCGGCCCTGGGCGGCGGCGAGTTCGATGGCGCGGTGGGCGAGGGGGAGGTCGTGCTGGGGTTGGGGATCGTGGGTGCCGAAGTACCGGCGGGCCGCCGCGAGGTGGTCGGTGGCCTCCTGGAAGGCGCCGCGGCCGAGGGCGACGGACGCGAGGTGCGTGGTGGCCGTGGCGCGCGGCTTGTCGCTCAGGGCGAAGCGGGAGGTCCAGTTCGCGGCCTTGACGGCGTCGTCCCAGCGGCCGAGCGAGACGAGGGACTCGGCCTGGTTGGAGCGGACCCAGGCCTTGGTGTCGGTGAGGCCGAACCGGCGGCACAGCTCGACGCCCTCGTCGCAGATCCGGACGGCTTCGGCGGAGCGGCCGGCGCCTTCCAGGTGGGAGGGGAGGTTGACGTTGACGTTGCTGATCCGGGCCATCAGGCCGAGTTCGGCGGAGCGGTCGCGCACGGCGTACATCTCGGCGAAGCCCTGGTCGATGGAGCCGGCGTCGACGAGGAGGCCGCCGCGGATGAGGCGGGCGTGCAGTTCGGTCTCGTCGTCGCCGACCATCTGGGCGTACTCGACGGCCCGTTCGGCGGCGGCGAGGGTCTCGCCGCCCGGGTTGTGCAGCATGCCCCAGGCCGCGGCGTGCGCGAGGACCTCGGCGTGCACGGCGGACGGGGGCAGGCCGCGGACCAGTTCCTGGGCCTTGGCGATCTCGTCCCAGCCGTTGCCGCGGGCGATGTGGGAGATGATCCGGGAGCGCTGGATCCAGAACCAGGCGAGGCGCAGCGGGTCGGCGGCGCCGGTGGCCGCGGCCTCGTCCAGGATGCGGATCGCGCGCTTGCCGATCTTGAGGGCGCGCTCCCGCTCCCCGCAGAGGCGGCCGGCGGCGGCCGCCTCGGCCATCAGGTCGAGGTAGTCGAGGCGGGTCTCGGCGGGGTCGCAGCCGCAGGAGAGGTAGGCGACCGCGTAGTCGCCCATCCGCAGCTGCGCACGGATCTCCTCGGGTGCCTCGTCCCACAGCTCCATCGCCCGCTCCAGGAGCCGGAGCTGCTCGGAGTAGGCGTGCCGGCGGCGGGCCTCGACGGAGGCGTCGAGGACGGCGGGCAGGGCCTTCGCCGCGTCGTGGGCGTGGTACCAGTAGCTGGCCAGGCGCATGACGCGGGCCTCGGTGGGGACCAGGGCGGGGTCGTCCTCCAGGGCTTCGGCGTAGCGGCGGTTGATGCGGGAGCGCTCGCCGGGCAGCAGGTCGTCGCTGACGGCCTCGCGGACCAGGGAGTGGCGGAAGCGGTAGCCGTCGCCGTCCGTGGAGGCGAGCAGGATGTTGGCGCCGACGGCGGCGCGCAGTGCCTCGATGAGGTCGTCCTCGCCGAGCCGGGCGACGGCGGCGAGCAGCGGGTACTCGACGGTGGAGCCGCCCTCGGCGCAGATCCGGGCGACGCGCTGGGCGTCCTCGGGCAGCGACTCGACGCGGACGAGGAGGACGTCGCGCAGCGAGTCGGTCAGTCCCGTGGCGCAGCCCTCGGCGGCGGAGACGGCGAGTTCCTCGACGAAGAAGGCGTTGCCGTCGGAGCGGCGGAAGATGTCGTCGACGACGGCGCGGTCGGGTTCGGCGGCCATGATCCCGGCGACCTGGCGGGCGACCTCTTCGCGGCTGAGGCGGCCGAGCTCGATCCGGGTCACGGTGCGCAGCCGGTCGAGTTCGGCGAGGAGGGGGCGCAGCGGGTGGCGGCGGTGGACGTCGTCGGCGCGGTAGGTGGCGACGACGGCGAGGCGGCCGTTGCGCAGGGTGCGGAAGAGGTAGGAGAGCAGGTGCCGGGTGGAGGCGTCGGCCCAGTGCAGGTCTTCGAGCACGACCACGACGGTGCGCTCGGCGGCGACGCGTTCCAGGAGGCGCCCGGTGAGTTCGAAGAGGCGGGCGGTGGCGCTCTCGTCGCCGCGCGCGTCCGATCCCGGCACGGTCCGGTCGCCCAGCTCGGGGAGCAGGCGGGCCAGTTCGTCCTCCCGGCCGGCCGCGGCCGCGTCGACCTCGGCGGGCAGGGTGCGGCGCAGGGAGCGCAGGGCGGTGGAGAAGGGGGCGAAGGGCAGCCCGTCGGCGCCGATCTCGACGCAGCCGCCGGTGACGACGACGGCGCCCTGCTTGCAGGCCTCGGCGGCGAACTCCTCGACGAGTCGCGTCTTGCCGACGCCGGCTTCGCCGCCGAGCAGCAGCGCCTGGGGTTCGCCGGCGGCGGCACGCTCGAGGGCGGTGTTCAGTATGCCCAGCTCGTCGGAGCGACCGACGAACACCGGGCTGACGGACCTGGTCTCCACGTCGCCGAGCATCGCACACGAGTACGTGACCTGGGCAGCGAATTCAGCGGCGGGCGAAGCCGTCGCGCGGTGGCCCCGGGCGGGCGGCGCGGCCTGCGCAGGCACGGGGGAAAGCGGAAAGGGGAGGACGGCAGGCAGTCCGTCCTCCCCCGCTCCCCCGTGCCGGGGTGCCGCGCTCACGCGGTGCGCGCGGCACGGTGCCGACGCGGGCGGTGGGTACTCACCCGCCCCTCGGCGTCCTGGCTGTCCGAACCGCCCTGCGGGCGGCGGGACTTGCGGGCCGTGCGCGCCTCGCGGGCCAGTCGGTAGTTGTCGGCCTCCCGGATGAGCTCGGCGGCGCGGACCTGGTGAAGCTCGTACTCGAACATGCCGTCTCCCTGGTGACGATCCCTGTCGGTCTCGCGGGGTGTTCCCTGCGATGCCTCAAGATTCGTCTCCCAGGGGGGTGCGGCACATCGGGAGAGTGCCGGATCTCCTGGGGCGGGGATGCCTTAGCCCCCGCCTGAGGGGCCTTAGGTGCCCCCGGTCCGGGGGCTCATCGCCTTAGGCGGGGCCTCAGCTGGTCTTCGGCAGGCCCAGGAGGAGGTCCGAGTACTTGGCCACGGCGAGCAGCAGGCCGAGGACGGCGAGCGAGACGCCGGCCCACGCGGTCGACCTGATCCACAGCGCCTGCGGCTTGCCGGGGACTCCGAACGCGGGCTTGACCAGCACGAACGCGCCGACCAGCAGGGCGATCAGCGAGATGGTCCCGCCGACCACGGCGGCGGCGTGCCAGGAGTCGCCGTAGACCTCGGAGACCTGCTGGGCGACGCTCGCGGACTGCGAGGTGTTGAGCTGGCCGATGAGCGACTCGCGGGCGGAGGCGATGGTGCCGAGCCAGCTGCCGCTGAGGGCGACGATGCCGAGGGCCACGGACACGATGGCGCCGGCGCCCTGGCCGACGCCGGAAGGGCCGGACTGGGCCTCGGCCTCGGCCAGGGCGGCGAGCTCGGCCTCGGCGGCGGCCTCGGCCGCGTCGTCATCGGCGGTGTCACCGGCGTCACCGGCGACGGCCTCCGCCCGGTCCACCGTCTCAGCCGCCCCGGCCGTCCCGGCCGTCCCCGCGGTCGACTCGGTCTTCTCGGTGCTCTCGGTGCTCTCGGTGCTCGCGGTGTTCTCGGTCTTCGCGGCGGCCTCGGAGGCCTCGGCACCCTCCGTGACGGCCGTCTCCTCCGCAACCTCGGCGTCGCGCTGCGCATCAGTCTTCGTAGTCATGCTGCGCACCGTACGGACGGAGTCTGAGAGGTCTCTTAACGTTTCTTGTGTCCGTCGCGTGCGCTGCGCCACTCCGGCGCGAGCACGGACCAGACCTCCAGGTCATGGCGGATCCCGCGCCACGGACGGGCCTCGCGGTGCACGCCTTCCTGGGTGAATCCGAGGCGGCGGGCGACGTTCAGGCTCGGCGTGTTGCCGGACGCGGCGACCCATTCCACCCGGTGGAAACCGCGCTGCTCGACGAGCGAGTCGATCAGGAAGCGCATGGCGCGGGTGACCAGACCGCGGCCGGACGCGGCGGGCTCCAGCCAGCAGCCGACCTCGGCGTTGCCGAGCTCCGCGTCGACGTTCAGCGTGAGCACGCCGCCGACCAGCTTTCCGTCCAGCCAGATGCCGTGCAGCCCGCCGGTGTCGGCGCAGCGCATGTCGGCGTACCGCTGGAGGGTCGCGCGGGCGGAGGCGACGTCCGTGGCCTGGGAGCCGAAGGGGATGAACTGCCCGATGAAGTCCCGGCCGCGGTCGAGGTGCGCCAGGAACTCCTCGGCGCGCCAGGGGTCGAGGGGGCGCAGTTCGGCGCCGTCGTCACCCAGGGATATCGCGTACATCAGGCTCCTTCGCCAGCAGATCGTCCAGCTCGGCGACGGTGCCGCGCTGTCCCGGGATCCTCGCATCCGCGGCGGCCCGGCACTCCGGCGGCTCGATGCTGAGGCGGGGCAGGCGCCGGTCGAGCCACTTGGGCAGCCACCAGTTGGCGCCGCCGAGCAGGTGCATCAGGGCCGGCACCAGGAGCGTCCGCAGGATGAAGGCGTCGACGGCGACGGCGACCGCGAGCGCGATGCCGAACATCGCGATCACCCGGTCCCCGCTGAGCACGAAGGCCAGGAAGACCGAGATCATGATCACGGCGGCCGAGTTGATCACGCGGCTGGTCTCGGCGAGCCCGACGCGCACGGCCCGCCGGTTGTCGCCGGTCTCCAGCCACTCCTCGTACATCCGGCTGACCAGGAACACCTGGTAGTCCATGGAGAGCCCGAAGAGGACCGACACCATGATCACGGGCAGGAAGGGTTCGATGGGCCCCGAGCGGCCGAGCCCGAGGAGTTCGCTGCCCCAGCCCCACTGGAAGATCGCGACGACGACGCCGAAGGCGGCGGCGACGGCGGCGACGTTCATCGCGGCGGCCTTGAGCGGGATGCCGATCGAGCGGAAGGCGAGGAGCAGCAGGGCGCAGCCGAGTCCGACCACGACGCCCACGAACAGGGGCAGCTTGCCGACGATGACCTCGGCGAAGTCGTCGTAGCTGGCGGTGACGCCGCCGATCTGCGCGTCGAGTCCGGAGTCCGGGACGACGTCCGTGCGCAGCCGGTCGACGAGCGCGCTGGTCTGCTCGGACTGCGGGGCGGAGGTCGGGACGACGGTGAGGTAGGCGGTGCTGTCGTCGGCGTTGTACGTGATCGGGGAGACGGAGGCGACGCCGTCGGTGGTCCGCAGGGCGCCGGTCAGCTCGGTCAGGGCGGCCTTGTCCTGGGCGCCGTCGACCTCGGTGACGAGGGTGAGCGGCCCGTTCACGCCGGGTCCGAAGCCGTCGGCCAGCAGGTCGTAGGCCTGCCGGGTGGTGGCCGACTTCGGGTTGTTGCCCTGGTCGGAGGTGCCCAGGTGCAGCGACATCATCGGCAGCGCGAGGACCGTGATCACGGCGAGGGCGATGCCGCCGAGGAGCTTGGGGTGGCGCTCGACGAAGGCGGCCCAGCGGGCGGCGAGCCCGGTGGGCAGCTCCGGCTCGGGCCCGTGCTCGGCGAGCCGGCGCCGCTCGCGCCGCGACAGGGCGCGCATCCCGATGAACGAGAGCAGGGCGGGCAGCAGCGTCACCGACGCGGCGACGGTGAGCAGCACGGTGACGGAGGCGGCGATGGCGACCCCGTTGAGGAAGCTGAGCCGGAGGATCAGCATGCCGAGCAGGGCGATGCAGACGGTGGCGCCCGCGAAGACGACGGCGCGGCCGGTGGTGGCCACCGCCCGTTCGGCGGCGACGGCCACCGGCAGTCCGCGCTTCAGGCCCTTGCGGTGCCGGGTCACGATGAACAGCGCGTAGTCGATGCCGACGCCGAGCCCGACGAGCATGCCGAGCATCGGCGCGAAGTCCGCGACGGTCATGGCGTGCCCGAGCAGCACGATGCCCGCGTACGCGGTGCCGACGCTGACCAGCGCGGTGGCGATGGGCAGCGCGGCCGCCGCGAGGGAGCCGAAGGCAAGGAACAGGACGACGGCCGCGACGACGACGCCGACGATCTCCGAGGTGTGCGCGGACGCCGACTCGGTGAGCGCGACGGCGCTGCCGCCGAGCTCGACCTGCAGCCCGTCGGGGCCGTGGTTCTCGGCGTCGAGCGCCGTGTCCACGACGGCCCTGGCCTGGCCCTGCGGGATGTCGTCGGCCTGCTCGTCGAAGGTGACCGTGGCGTACGCGGTGTGGCCGTCGGCGCTGATCTGGGCGGCGCCGGCCGCCTCGTACGGGGAGCCGACCGACGAGACGCCCGGCAGCTTGCCGATCTCGTCCAGCGCGTTGCTCATGGTGGTCTCGACGTCGGCGGCGCGCACCGTGGAGCCGTCGATGTGCCAGACGACGGTGTCGCTGTCGCCGCCGAGGCCGTGGAAGCCCTCGTCCAGGAGCTGGGTGGCGCGGCCGGACTCGGTGCCGGGTGCCTCGTAGTCGTTCGAGTACGCGGACCCGGCCACCGCGGCCGCCGCGCTGGTCCCGCCGAGGGCGAGCAGCCACAGCAGGACGACGACGAGCCGATGACTGACACACCATCGTGCGAGTGCGGCCACGGACGTGCTCCCTGGGTGTTTCGTGGATCTTTATCGGGAACAGTCGGTGATCGCCTGAACAGCCCGCAAAGAACACATGAGCAATGGCCAGACACTCTTGCAGTCAGACGTGATCGTTTGTCGCTTTCGTGCGCTTACTCACACGAGGCGTCGGTCAGCCCGAGACGCTGGGCCGCCCGTTCTCGATGTGCCCCATGAGCCGCCGGTACGGGCCGTCCGTCCCGTCCGTGCCGACCGTGGCGACCTCGACGTCGTACCAGCCGTGCTCCTTGCCCGCGTCGTGCACGACGGTCACCGTCCGCCCGGCCCGCACGGTGACGGTCCGCTTCCCCACCGTGAACGTCCGTGCCGTGTCGCCCGTGGCGCGCAGCCGGATCCGGAGCGCCCGGGCCCGCGCGTCCACGGTGGTCGTGACGTCGGCCCCGGCGTCCGCACGGCCCCGGAACTCGCGCCGGAAACCGTTCGGCCCGGTCACCACGAAGTCGTAGGCGCCGTCCCGGACGGGCACGGCCACGGTCGCCTCCCGTACGACGTCGACGTGGAGCGGCGCCGTGAACTCGCCCGCGTACGGGTAGAGCGCGAAGTGCGCGCTGGAGCGGCCGGAGTTGTCGAGGTGCAGCGTCAGCTTCCCGTCGGCGGTCCGCACCCAGGCGTCCGGCTGGTACGGCAGCGGGCGGGCGGGCCTGCTGCCGGGCTCCTGCTCGGGCATCGTCTGGTTCAGGGGCGGCTGCGGGGCCCAGCGGCCGCTGAACTCCGGGACCGGGCCCGGCTGCTCGACGGAGGGCCGGCGGGCGGCGTGCCGGAAGTCGAAGGCGCCGGTGAGGTCACCGGTGACCTGGCGGCGCCAGGCCCCGATGTTGGGCTCGCGCACCCCGGTCCACTGCTCCAGGAAGCGGATCACCGAGGTGTGGTCGAAGACCTCCGAGCACACGTAGCCGCCCACGGTCCACGGCGAGACGACCAGCATCGGCACCCGCACGCCGAGCCCGGTGGGCAGGCCCTTCCAGTGCTCCTCGGTCACGTCGGCGCCCGGCACCGGCGGCGGCACGTGGTCGAAGAAGCCGTCGTTCTCGTCGTAGTTGATGAAGACGGCGGTCTTGCGCCACACGTCGGGGTGCGAGGCGAGGGCGTCGAGCACCTTGTAGACGATGGTCGCGCTGTGGATCGGCGACGACACGGAGGGGTGCTCGGAGTCGACGGCGGACGGCACGAGGTAGGAGACGCGGGGCAGCTTCCCGGCGGCGACGTCGGCCGCGAAGGTCTCGGCGAGCTTCCCGGTGGGCACGCGGCGCAGCGCGCGCTCGAACAGCGACCGCTCGCTCTTGGTGAGCGTGGCGACGCCCTTGTCGAGGCCGGCCAGCAGCGTCGCGCGCTCGGCGTCGTCTTTGGCGTCGCGGACCTTCGCGTAGAAGGCCTCCATGTAGGTGAGGCCGGTCCCCGCGAGGACCTTCTTCGCGATCGCCTTGAAGGTGGTGAAGAACTCGATCTGGTTGTCGGTGAAGTTCTCCCACTCGGTGTACGTCCGCCAGCTGACGCCCGCCTTCTCCAGGCGCTCGGCGTACGTGCCCCAGTCGTATCCGGGGTGGGTGCCCTCGTCGTACGCGTCGTTGCCGACGGCGCGGTTGCCGTTCGCCTCGTAGCCGGTCTTGCCGCTCCACAGGTGGTTGCGGTTGGGGCTGGTGGAGGAGTGGATGGAGGAGTGGTAGGCGTCGCAGACCGTGAAGGTGTCGGCGAGCTCGTAGTGCAGCGGGATGTCCTCGCGCGTGTAGTACGCCATGGTGGCCGCGGTCTTCGCGGTGATCCACCCGTCGTGCCAGCCGTCGTGCCAGGCCTTGGCGCCGCCGGACCACGAGTGGTCGAGGGCGCCGATGTACTGGAGGTCCTTCTTCTGCGTCTCGGCGGCCTCGCGGACCGGGAACGGCAGGACGGTGCGCAGCGCGCCGGGCTGCTCCAGGACGCTCTTGCCGCTGGGCAGCCGGATGGCGTTGCGGTCGCCGAAGCCGCGCACGCCGCGCAGGGTGCCGAAGTAGTGGTCGAAGGACCGGTTCTCCTGCATCAGGATGACGACGTGCTCGACGGCGTCGAGGCCGCCGCGGGGCGGCGCTCCCGCCTCGGCCTGTGCGGCGAGGGCCTGCTGGAGGGAGGGCGGCAGGAACGACCCGACGGCGGCGACGCCGAGCGCGCCTCCTCCGACGGCCAGCAGGCGTCTGCGGGACAACTCCGGGGACTCCGGGGACACGGGTGACCTCCGCGCGTAATGGTCTGCTACCGACCCATTGACTGTTTCGGCGGGGACGGTAGCGAGGCCAGATGTCCCTGGGAAGTACGAGAACCAGCCAAGGCGTAAACGTCCAAGCGTCCGTGACAAAGGTCCAACTGCTAGCCGAGGACGGCCAGTCCGGCCCAGAGCGCGACGGTCGAGGCGAGCAGCGTCGCGGGCACGGTCAGCAGTCCGAGCCGGGTGAACTCGCCCAGCTCCGGTTCGGTGCCGTGGGCGTGCACGATGCGCCGCCACAGCAGGGTCGCGAGGGAGCCGACGTAGGTGAGGTTCGGCCCCAGGTTCACGCCGATCAGCGCGGCGAGCACCGGGCCGGGACCGGCCGGGCCGACCACGGGCAGCAGGGCGAGGATCGCGGGCAGGTTGTTGATGAGGTTGGCGAGCACCGCGGCCACCCCGGCGATCGCGAGCAGCGCGGGCAGCGACGAGCCGTCGGGCAGGAGGCGCCCTATGGCGTCGCCGAGGCCGTTGTCGACGACGGCCTTGACCACGATGCCGAGGGCGAGGACGAAGACGCAGAAGGGCAGGTTGGCGGCCTTGAGCAGTTCGCCGGGGGTGCTGTGGCGCCGGGCGAGCGCCCTGGCGCCCAGCACGGCGGCGCCCGCGAGTGCCGCCCACAGCGGTTCGATCCCGGCGAAGGACGTGACGACGAAGCCCACGAGGGTGAGCGCCAGCACGGTCAGCGTGAACACCGGGACGCCGGTGGGCGCCTCGGCGTCGGGCTCGTGCGCCGGGGCGGCCAGGTCGTCGGCGAAGTACCGCCGGAACACCGCGTACTCGACGGCGATCGCGACCAGCCACGGCAGCGCCATCAGCCCGGCGAAGCGCAGGAAGGTGAGCCCGCTCGCGGCGAAGGCCAGCAGGTTCGTCAGGTTGGAGACGGGCAGCAGGAGGGACGCCGAGTTGGCGAGGTGGGCGCTCGCGTAGACGTGCGGGCGCGGACGGGCGCCGATCCGGGCGGCCGTGGCGAAGACGACCGGGGTGAGCAGGACGACAGTGGCGTCCAGGCTCAGTACGGCGGTGATCGCGGCGGCCACGGCGAAGACGCCGCCGAGCATGCGTGTCGGGCTGCCGTGACAGGCCCGGGCCACGGCGTCGCCGGCGGCCTTGAACAGGCCCTCGTCGGCGCAGAGTTGGGCGAGGAGGAGGATCGCGGCGAGGAAGCCGACGACCGGGAGGAGGTCCTTCGTCTCGGCCCAGGCGTGGGTGGCGCTGACGCTGCCGGTGGCCACGGCGACCGCTGCGGCCGGTACGGCTACGACGGCCTCCGGCCAGTTGCGGGGGCGGACCACCGCGAAGGCGAGGGTGAGCAGGAGGAGGGTGACGGCCAGCACTTCGGCCGAGGTCGTACTCAAAAGGTGCTGCTCCGTTCCACGGGGCTCCGCCCCGGACCCCGCTCCTCACACGCCGGAGGGGCTGGACGTGTCCAGCCCCTCCGGAAAAGACACTCAGCCTTCGCTGACGCCCAGCTTCTCCAGGATCAGTTCCTTGACGCGGGCCGCGTCGGCCTGGCCCCGGGTCGCCTTCATGACGGCGCCCACGAGCGCGCCGACGGCGGCGACCTTGCCACCGCGGATCTTGTCGGCGATCGCGGCGTTGCCCGCGATCGCCTCCTCCACGGCCGTGGTCAGCGCACCCTCGTCGGAGACGACCTTCAGGCCGCGCTTCTCGACGACCTCGTCGGGCGTGCCCTCGCCCTTGAGGACGCCGTCGATGACCTGGCGGGCCAGCTTGTCGTTCAGGTCGCCCTTGGCGACCAGCTCCGACACGCGCGCCACCTGCTCCGGCGTGATGGGCAGCTCGCCGAGCTCGACGCCCTGCTCGTTCGCGGAGCGGGCCAGCTCGCCCATCCACCACTTGCGGGCCGACGTGGAGTCCGCACCGGCGTTGATGGTGGCGACGATCGGGCCGACGGCCGCCGCGTTGCGGATCGACTGCATGTCGTGGGCGGTGATGCCCCACTCCTCGATCAGCCGGTTGCGCTGCGCGAGCGGCAGCTCCGGCAGACCGGCACGCAGCGCCTCGACCCACTCGCGGGACGGGGCGACGGGGACCAGGTCGGGCTCCGGGAAGTACCGGTAGTCCTCGGCGTTGTCCTTGATGCGGCCGGAGGTGGTGGAGCCGTCCTCCTCGTGGAAGTGCCGGGTCTCCTGCACGATCGTGCCGCCGGAGGAGAGCACCGCCGCGTGGCGCTGGATCTCGAACCGGGCCGCACGCTCCACGGAACGCAGCGAGTTCACGTTCTTCGTCTCGCTGCGGGTGCCGAACTTCTCGGTCCCGTGGGGACGCAGCGACAGGTTCACGTCGCAGCGCATCTGGCCCTTGTCCATCCGGGCCTCGGACACGTCGAGGGAACGGATGACCTCGCGCAGCTCCGCGACGTACGCCTTCGCGACCTCGGGGGCCCGCTCGCCCGCGCCCTCGATGGGCTTGGTGACGATCTCGATGAGCGGGATGCCGGCCCGGTTGTAGTCGAGCAGCGAGTGCGAGGCGCCCTGGATGCGGCCGGTGGCACCGCCGACGTGCGTCGACTTGCCGGTGTCCTCCTCCATGTGGGCGCGCTCGATCTCCACGCGGAAGACCTCCCCGTCCTCCAGCTGGACGTCGAGGTAGCCGTTGAAGGCGATGGGCTCGTCGTACTGGGAGGTCTGGAAGTTCTTCGGCATGTCCGGATAGAAGTAGTTCTTCCGGGCGAAGCGGCACCACTCGGCGATCTCGCAGTGCAGCGCGAGGCCGATCTTGATGGCCGACTCGACGCCGATCTCGTTCACGACCGGCAGCGCGCCGGGCAGACCGAGACAGGTCGGGCAGGTCTGGCTGTTGGCGTCCTGCTTCAGCTCGGTGGAGCAGCCGCAGAACATCTTCGTCTTGGTGCCGAGCTCGACATGGACCTCGAGGCCCATGACCGGGTCGTACGACGCGAGTGCGTCCTCGTACGACAGCAGCTCGGGAGTGGTCGTGGCAGTCACGATTTCTGGTACTTCCCTCTCAGCCCAGCAGGACGTCGTCGTCGCCCAGGCGCTTCAACTCGCGCAGGAGCAGGGCGAGGCCCGTGGCGATGGCGGCGGCGGAGACGACGGCGTCGACGAGGCGCAGCGTGTCGTTCTCGCTGCGGGCCTTCTTCGCCTGCTTGGCGACGCTGAGCGCGCCGAAAGCGGTCGTCCCGATCGACAGGTACGTGCCGGACTTGGACTTCTTGAAGCCCTTGGCCTTACCGATTGCACTCACAGCGACGGAGCCTCCTCGAGCAGCGGGTGTCCCCACTTTTCCACGAAGGCGGCCTCGACGGCGGCGCCCACCTTGTACAGGCGGTCGTCCTTCATGGCGGGGGCGATGATCTGCAGGCCGACCGGCAGGCCGTCCTCGGGGGCCAGGCCGCAGGGCAGCGACATGGCGGCGTTGCCGGCCAGGTTGGTCGGGATGGTGCACAGGTCCGCGAGGTACATCGCCATCGGGTCGTCGGCGCGCTCGCCGATCGGGAAGGCGGTGGTCGGCGTCGTCGGGGAGACGATGACGTCGACCTGCTCGAACGCGGCCTCGAACTCGCGCGTGATGAGCGTGCGGACCTTCTGGGCACTGCCGTAGTACGCGTCGTAGTAGCCGGAGCTCAGCGCGTACGTGCCCAGGATGATGCGGCGCTTGACCTCGTCGCCGAAGCCGGCCTCGCGGGTGAGCGCGGTGACCTCCTCGGCGGAGTGCGTGCCGTCGTCGCCGACCCGCAGGCCGTAGCGCATGGCGTCGAACCGGGCGAGGTTCGAGGAGCACTCGGACGGCGCGATCAGGTAGTACGCCGACAGCGCCAGGTCGAACGTCGGGCAGTCCAGCTCGACGATCTCGGCGCCCAGCGACTTCAGCAGCTCGACGGACTCGTCGAAGCGCTGCACGACACCGGCCTGGTAGCCCTCGCCGCGGAACTGCTTGACGACGCCGACGCGCATGCCCTGCACCGAGCCGTTGCGCGCGGCCTCGACGACCGCGGGGACCGGGGCGTCGATGGACGTGGAGTCGAGCGGGTCGTGGCCGGCGATGGCCTCGTGCAGCAGGGCCGCGTCCAGGACCGTACGGGCGCAGGGCCCGCCCTGGTCGAGGCTGGAGCTGAAGGCCACCATGCCGAAGCGGGAGACGCCGCCGTAGGTCGGCTTGACGCCGACGGTGCCGGTGACGGCGGCGGGCTGGCGGATGGAGCCGCCGGTGTCCGTGCCGATGGCCAGCGGGGCCTGGTACGCGGCGAGGGCGGCGCTGGAGCCGCCACCCGATCCGCCGGGGATGCGGGTCAGGTCCCACGGGTTGCCCGTCGGTCCGTACGCGCTGTTCTCCGTCGACGACCCCATGGCGAACTCGTCCATGTTGGTCTTGCCGAGGATGACGACGTCGGCGGCCTTGAGGTTCTTGACCAGCGTCGCGTCGTACGGCGGGATCCAGCCTTCGAGGATCTTGGAGCCGACGGTGGTCGGGATGCCCTCGGTGGTGAAGATGTCCTTCAGCGCGAGCGGGACGCCGGCCAGCGGGCCGAGCTTCTCGCCGGCGGCGCGCTTGGCGTCGACGGCGGCGGCCTGCTTCAGGGCGCCCTCGCGGTCGACGTGCAGGAAGGCGTGCACCTTCTCGTCGACGGCCTCGATCCGGGCCAGGTGGGCCTCGGTGACCTCGACGGCCGTGAGCTCGCCGGAAGCGATCTTCCCGGCGATCTCGGCGGCGGTGAGCTTGATGATGTCCGTCATGGTGATTAGTCCTCCCCCAGGATCTGCGGCACCTTGAAACGCTGCTGCTCCTGGGCCGGGGCGCCGGAGAGCGCCTGCTCGGGGGTGAGCGACGGACGGACCTCGTCCGCGCGCATGACGTTCGTCAGCGGCAGCGGGTGGGAGGTCGGCGGTACGTCTTGGTCGGCGACCTCGCTGACGCGGGCGACCGCGCCGATGATGTCGTCGAGCTGGCCTGCGAAGTGGTCGAGCTCTTCGGGCTTCAGCTCCAGACGCGCCAGCCGGGCGAGGTGGGCGACCTCCTCGCGCGTGATGCCAGGCATGCAGCGATCCTCTGGGGTGAGTGTGTGTGGTTTGGGCCCAATCCTATGGGGCGCGGGCCCGTGCCCCCTAAACGGTTTCCCCGGAGCCGCCGATCACCTCGGCGTCGCGCTCACGAAC
Organism: Streptomyces sp. KL116D; assembly: GCF_030766975.1. Lineage (NCBI taxonomy): Bacteria > Bacillati > Actinomycetota > Actinomycetes > Kitasatosporales > Streptomycetaceae > Streptomyces > Streptomyces sp. KL116D. The sequence continues at coordinate 94,908 of NZ_JASERH010000140.1, forward strand.
GAGCACACAACGAGCACACATCGGGTGACCATTCTTGGGGGCGCGGGGAACTGCGCGCCCGGCCACGACGAGCCCGCACCCGCCGACGAACCCCCACAGCCCCCCCCACCCGGAGGGCGCCCCCGCCCCCGCTTCGGGCCGAGCTCAGCTGAAGGGCCGGGGATCGTCTCCCTGAGCCGCCGGAAGCGCCGCAGGCTCCCGCTGCCAGCCCCGGTCGCCCCGGGCCCGCAGCCAGGCGGTCGTCTCGTCCGGCGGCATCGCGGCGGCGACCAGCCACCCCTGCACCGCGTCGCAGCCGAGGTCCCGCAGCCGCTCCCACGTCTCGTCGTCCTCGACGCCCTCCGCGACGACCAGCAGTCCGAGGGAGTGCGCGAGGTCGACGGTGCAGCGCACGATCTCCGCGTCCTCGTTGTCCACGGCGAGGCGGGCCACGAAGGAGCGGTCGATCTTCAGCTCGCTCACCGGGAGCCGCCGCAGGTGCACGAGCGACGAGTAGCCGGTGCCGAAGTCGTCGAGCGACATCTTCACGCCGTGCCCGGTGAGCCCGGCCAGGGTGTCGGCGGCGCGCTGCGGGTCCTCCAGGAGCACGTGCTCCGTTATCTCCAGCTGCAACGATCCGGCCGGGACCCCGTGCCGGGCGAGCCGCGCCGCGACCGCCCCGGCGAACCCGGGCGTGTGCACGTCACGCGGTGACACGTTCACCGCGACCGGCACGTGCAGGCCCTGCGCCCGCCAGCGCGCGACCTGCGCCAGGGCCGTCTCCAGCACGTACTCGGTGAGGTGCGGCATGAGCCCGGACGACTCGGCGATGGCGATGAACTCGTCCGGCGGAACCTTCCCTCGCTCCGGATGCACCCAGCGGACGAGCGCCTCCAGACCGGCCACCTGCCCGTCGAAGCGCACCTTCGGCTGGTAGTGCAGCTCCACGTCCCCGGCGTCGAGCGCGCGGCGCAGATCGCCCAACAGGCCCAGGCGGTCCGGGGTGTTGGAGTCGCGCTTCGACTCGTAGACCTCGACGCCCGTGCGGTCCCGCTTGGCCTGGTACATCGCGACGTCGGCCCGGCGCAGCAGCCCCTCGGCGTCCAGCGCGTGGTCGGGGAAGACCGCGAGTCCCGCGCTCGCCTCAAGCACCAGCGTCAGCCCGTCCAGGTCCAACGGCGAACCGAGCGCCGCGACGAGGTTGCGGGCCACGCGGGTCGCGGACGTCGTGGAGTCGGCGACCGGGAGCAGCACGGCGAACTCGTCGCCGCCGAGCCGCGCGGCCTCCGCCCCGCGCGGCAGGGCGGCCCGCAGCCGGTCCGCGATCTGCAACAGGAGCCGGTCACCGGCGAGATGACCGAGCGTGTCGTTGACCGACCGGAAGCGGTCGAGGTCGATCAGCATGAGCGCGCTGCGCGCCCCGATCCGCTCGGCGTCGTCGAGCGCGGTCCAGGTCCGCTCCAGCAGCCACTGCCGGTTGGGCAGCCCGGTGAGCGGGTCGCGCAGCTGCTCCTCGGCGCGGGCCCGCGCGATCCACAGCGTCGAGTCGAGCGCGATCAGCGGGACCGCGAACAGCGGCAGCAGCACGGGCAGGGCGATCGCGACGACGCAGACCAGCGGCGCGATGCCGAGCAGCGCGACACCGACCAGGCCCTGCCGGACGAGCGCCGTGCGGGCGACCGTGGGCAGTCCGTGGGGGCGCGGTGCGTGCACGTACCAGAGCAGCGCCCGCGTGACCAGCAGGTACGCGGACGCCACGAGGACGACTTCGGGGACCGCGTACAGGTCCCAGGTCTCCGGTTTCCACGGGGACTCGACCGACGGCACCCGGCCGAACGCGGCGAGCACCAGCGCGCCCGCCCCGATCCCGAGGATGTCGATGGCGCCGTGCAGCACGCCCTGGCGCCAGCGGTGCCGGCGGGCGGCGCCGACGAGGACGACGACGGTGAGGCTGACCATCCCGGCGGGCACCCAGCCGTACAGGAGCAGCACGGCGAGGGTGAGGGCGGCACCCGATCCGGTGCCGCCCCACCAGCGGTCGCGGCCGAGCGCGACGAGATGGCCGACGATGATGCCGGTCAGGACGGCGAGGGACCAGCCGACGGTGCCGGACGGGAAGAGGGCGTGGCTGCCGGTGAACGCTCGGTAGAAGCCGGCGGCGAGGACCACGGCGGCGCCGGTGACGATCGCGCCGGGCAGCAGCGGGAGCGCGGCGGCCCGCGAGGTGTCGGCGGGGCCCGTCTGGTGGTTGCGCGCGGGGGTGGCCGCGCCGACCCGGCCGCTGCCGGGCGGCCCGACGGGTGCGCCCGGCACGCCGGCGTCCGCGGTCACTCCGGTGGCGAGGCCGCCGTGCACCGCGGGAGCGCCCGGGACGCGGGCACCCGCCGTGCGGCGCTCACCCGGTACGACGGCCGCGCCGGGGCCGGTGCCCTCGGGGTCGGCCGGGCGTGAACTGCCGCTGCCCGCAGGGGGCGAGAGGCCCGGTGGGCCGTCGGCCGCGGCCCTACGTGTCCGATCCGCGCCCGGGCGGACGAGACCCAGTCCGCTCCCGCGCCACCAATTGCGCCAGTTCACCACACCACCGCGCTCGTTCTCCCCGCGACCGCTCTCGATGCCGTCGCCCCCGTCCGTGCTTCGAGCCGTGCCGCCGCGCCGAACGCGTCGGCGCGGGCGCAGGCGTGAGTCCGGGGCGGCGCTATCGGTCGGTTCCATTCCCGTCCCTCTCACAGCCGGCGGTGCCCACGTCCGCTGCCCGCTCCCCCGCTCCGGATGAGCTTCTGATGAGCAGGAGATGCCCCATCCGCAGCAGGACACGGCAGGCGCACACCTCAACAGTAGGCCGCAGAAGGCTTCCACGGGCACCAGACGGACGCGCCCGAGCGCGGTTGCCCGAATGCGACCCGGCCACTCGTATGCATCTGGTATGCGCTGAACGGGTGGTCTTCAACCGCTACTGCTGGGTCGACTCTTCGGCGGGAAGCGCCACGTCGGTGGCTGCTTCCGGCCCCTGTTCGAGCAGGACGGCGAACCCGTCCTCGTCCAGAACCGGAACCTTCACCTGCATGGCCTTGTCGTACTTCGATCCCGGGTTGTCCCCGACGACGACAAAAGACGTCTTCTTGGAAACGGAACCGGTCACCTTGGCGCCTCTGCTCTGCAGGGCCTCTTTTGCGCCATCCCGCGTGAAGTTCTGCAGGGTGCCGGTGACGACGACCGTGAGTCCTTCGAGCGGCCGCGGCCCCTGCTCCTCGCCGGCGCCCTCCTCCTCCATGCGGACACCGGCCTCGCGCCACTTGCGCAGGATCTCGCGGTGCCAGTCCTCGGCGAACCACTGCTTCACGGAGGCGGCGATGATCCCGCCGACGCCGTCGGTCGCGGCGAGCTCCTCCTCGGTGGCCTCGTCGATGCGGTCGATGGAGCGGAAATCGCGGGCGAGGGCCTCGGCGGCGACGGGGCCGACGTGCCGGATCGACAGCCCGTTGATGATCCGGGCCAGGGGGCGGTCCTTGGCCGCGGCGATGTGCTCCAGCATCGCGACCGCGTTCTTCTTCGGCTCGCCCTTCTGGTTGGCGAAAACCGTGACGACCTTGTCCTCACCGGTCTTCGGGTCGCGCTTGGGCAGTCCGCTGTCGGCGTCGAGGACGTACGCCCTGATGGGCAGGATCTCCTCGATGGTGAGGTCGAAGAGATCGCCCTCGTCGGTGAGCGGCGGCTCGGCGGGCTCCAGCGGGGCGGTGAGCGCGGCGGCGGCGACCTCGCCGAAGTTCTCGATGTCGAGGCACTGGCGGCCGCCCAGGTAGGCGAGGCGCTCCCGCAACTGGGCGGGGCACGTCCGCGCGTTCGGACAGCGGAGGTCGATGTCGCCCTCCTTCATGGCCCGCAGCGGGGTGCCGCACTCGGGGCAGTCGGCGGGCATCACGAACTCGTACTCGCTGCCGTCGCGCAGGTCGACGACGGGGCCGAGGATCTCGGGGATGACGTCACCGGCCTTGCGGATGACGACGGTGTCCCCGATGAGGACACCCTTCTTCTTGACGATCTCCTGGTTGTGCAGCGTCGCGAACTCGACCTCGGAGCCCGCCACCGTGACCGGCTCCACCTGCGCGTACGGCGTGACGCGGCCCGTGCGGCCGACGCCCACCCGGATGTTCACCAGCTTGGTGTTGACCTCTTCGGGCGGGAACTTCCAGGCGATGGCCCAGCGCGGGGCGCGTGCGGTGGAGCCGAGGCGGCCCTGGAGCGGGATCTCGTCGAGCTTGACGACGGCACCGTCGATCTCGTGCTCCACGGAATGGCGGTTCTCCCCGAAGTACGCGATGAACTCCCGGACGCCGTCGAGGTCGTCCACCACCTTGTTGTGCTTCGCGGTCGGCAGGCCCCATTCGTGGAGGAGGTCGTACGCCTCCGAGAGGCGGACGATGTCGAAACCCTCGCGGGCGCCGATGCCGTGGACGACCATGTGCAGCGGACGCGTGGCGGTGACGCGCGGGTCCTTCTGGCGGAGCGAACCCGCCGCCGCGTTGCGCGGGTTGGCGAACGGCTTGTCGCCGGACTCCACCAGTCGCGCGTTCAGCTCCTCGAACTTCTCCATGGGGAAGAAGACTTCGCCGCGGATCTCGACGAGGGCGGGGATGCGGTCGCCCTTGAGGCGGTCGGGGATCTCGGCGATCGTGCGCACATTGGGCGTGATGTCCTCGCCGACGCGGCCGTCGCCGCGGGTGGCGGCGCGCGTCAACCGCCCGTTCTCGTACGTCAGGTTGACCGCGAGGCCGTCGACCTTCAGCTCGCACAGGAAGTGGTAGTCGGTGGTGCCGACGTCCTTCTGGACGCGCTCGGCCCAGGCCGCCAGCTCCAGGTCGTCGAAGGCGTTGTCGAGGGAGAGCATGCGCTCGCGGTGCTCGACGGACGTGAACTCCGTCGCGTAGTTCCCCGCGACCTTCTGCGTCGGGGAGTCCGGGGTGCGCAGCTCCGAGTACTTCTCCTCCAGCGCTTCCAGGGAGCGCAGCAGCTTGTCGAAGTCGGCGTCGGAGACGACCGGCGCGTCCTTCACGTAGTACCGGAAGCGGTGTTCCTCGATCTGCTCGGCGAGCTGGGCGTGCTCGTCCCGCGCCTCGGCGGGCACGGAGTCCTTCGTCTCCGGCGTGTTTCCAGCGCTTGCGGCAGCCACCGTCTCGTCCTCCCGATTTCCTTCGTCCCCGGTCACTCAGGGTTGTCCGCGAGTGATCTCGCCGCCCGGGCGCAGTGGGCGAGGGCCGCGCGGGCGTACGCGGGAGAGGCGCCCGCGAGTCCGCACGACGGGGTGACCACGACCGCATCCGCGAGCGATCCCGGATTCAGCCCCAGCCTGCGCCACAGCGTCCTGACACCCATGACGCTACCGGCAGGGTCTGACAATGGACCGTCGACGCCGGGCACGACACCGGCGAACAGCTTCGTGCCCGCCTCCACCGCTTCACCGATCGACTCCTCGTCACGCTCCGTGAGGAGGGCGAGGTCGAAGGAGACGGCGTCGGCGCCGGATCGGCGCAGCAGTGCGAACGGCACGTCGGGGGCGCAGGAGTGCACGACGGTGGGGCCGTCGTGCACGTCGATCACGTCCCGCAGCGCGCTCTCGACGAGTTGGCGGTCGACGGCGCGGTGCGTGCGGTAGCCGCTGGCGCTCTTGACCTGTCCGCGCAGGACGGCGATGAGGGAGGGTTCGTCGAGCTGGAGGACGAGCCGGGCGCCGGGGACCCGGCGGCGGACGTCGGCGAGGTGGGCGCGCAGCCCCTCGGCGAGGGATCCGGCGAGGTCGCGGCAGGCGCCGGGGTCGGAGAGCGCCACCTCCCCGTTCCGCAACTCCAGTGCGGCGGCGAGGGTCCACGGCCCGACGGCCTGGACCTTGAGCGGGCCCTCGTACCCCTGCGTGAACTCCTCCAGCGCGTCGAGGTCCTCGCCGAGCCAGGACTTCGCGCGTTTGGTGTCGCGGCCCGGCCGGTCGCCGATCCGCCAGCCGCTGGGCTCCACGCGCGCGTAGAGGTCGACGAGCAGCCCCGCGGTCCGGCCGATCATGTCGGCGCCGGGACCGCGTGCGGGCAGCTCGGCCAGGAACGGGAAGTCCTCGAAGGACCCGGTCACGGTCTTGGCCGCCTCGCGGGCGTCACCGCCGGGCATCGAGCCGATGCCCGTGGCCGGCCCCCACCTGAAGTCGCTCTTTTCGCTCACCCAGGAAGGGTACGTAACGCCCGGGGCGGCCCGTCCATCAGCGCCCGGGGCGCACTGTCAGGTCGTTGACCTCCGCGTCACGCGGCAGGTCGAGCGCCATGACGATCGTGGTGGCGACCGACTCGGGGTCGATCCAGCGGGAGGCGTCGTACTCCTTGCCCTCCTGCTGGTGCACCTTGGCCTGCATGGGGCTGGCGGTGCGGCCGGGGTAGACGGTGGTGACGCGCACCCCGTTGGCGTGCTCCTCGTGGCGCAGCGAGTCGGCGAGCGCCTTCAGGCCGTGCTTGGAGGCGGCGTACGCGGACCAGTCGGCGGAGGCGTTGAGCCCCGCGCCGGAGTTCACGAAGAGCACGTGTCCCTGGGCGACGCGGAGCTGCGGCAGGAAGTGGCGGGTCAGCTCGGCGGGGGCGACGAGGTTCACCTTGAGCTGGTGCAGCCACGTCTTCGGGGTGAGCTCGCCGACCGGGCCGAGGTCGACGACGCCCGCGACGTGCAGCAGCGAGTCGATCCGGTCGGGCAGCGTCTGGTGCGAGAACGCCCAGGACAGCTTGTCGGGGTCGGAGAGGTCCCCGACGAGCGTCCTGGCGCCGGGGAACTCGGCGGCCAGCTCCTTCGCGCGCCCCGCGTCGCGCGCGTGCAGGAAGAGTTCGTCCCCGCGCGCGTGGAGGCGGCGGGCGACGGCGGCGCCGATGCCGGAACCGGCACCGGTGATCACATGGGTGGTTGTGCCTGTCATGGCCGCCATGCTCGCACTACTCGATGCCGCGCGACTCTTCCAGGTAGGCCAGGGCGCCGACGGGCTCCTCGGCGAAGAAGACGAGGTCGGTGAGGGGGATCGGCAGGAACCCCTCGTCCTCCATGCGCCGGAACTGCTGCCTGAGTCCGTCGTAGAACCCGGCCGAGTTGAGCAGCACGATGGGCTTGTCCGTCTTCCCGTGCTTCTTCAGCTCCAGGATCTCGGTGGCCTCGTCGAGCGTCCCGGTGCCGCCCACCATGATCACGACGGCGTCGGCCTTCTCCAGGAGCAGCGCCTTGCGCTCGGCGAGGTCCTTGGCGATCACCATCTCGTCGGGCGCGGTGACGGTCCGCGCCTTGGCGGCGAGGAAGTCCACGGAGACCCCGACGAGCCGCCCGCCGGCGTCGGCCACCCCGTCCGCGACGACCTTCATGAGCCCGCTCTCGCTGCCGCCCCACACGAGCGTGTGGCCGCCCTTGCCGAGCAGCTCGGCGAATTCGCGGGCGGGGCGGGTGTAGCGGTCGTCGAGGTCGGCGGCGGAGAGGAAGACACAGATGTTCATGGCGTCCACGGTACGGCCCGTCGCCCGCGGTCCTCGCCGGCCCTCATGCGCCGCCCTTGCCGCCGAGCGGGACCCGGCGTGCGACCACCTTCCGGTGCGCGATCCGCCAGCCGCCGTCGCCGCGTACGACGGTGTCCTCGTAGGTCACGCTGCCGCTGGTGCCGTCGGCGTTGATGCCGAGCCCCTTGGACAGGACGTGGACGCGGTCGTCCGTGACCTCGGTCAGGACGACGTTCGTGACGTGGTGCGCGACGGGGTTGCCCGCGCCCAGGGCGAGCGCCGCGTCGCGGATGGCGGTCACGCCCCGCAGCGGCGGCCCGCCGAAGTCCGTGACGTCGTACACCACGTCGACGGTGAAGAGCTCGTCCAGCCGGTCCAGCTCACCGGCGTCGAACAGGTGGCCGTGCAGCGCGAGCAGTTCGGTGACGGCGGTGCGGTCCTCGGGGGTGAACGCCATGGCGGTCCTCTCGTCGCCCGTGATCCTTCCAGACGGCCCGGACGGGTGCCGCGCGCCGGGAAGAACCCCCGCGCGCCGGGCGCTGCCCTATACATGGCTCACATGACGCAAGGATCCGCAGGACACACGATCACTGTCGAGCAGAGCGCCGAACATGTGCGCGTCGTCCGTGACGGGCACGTGCTGGCCGACAGCACCCGCCCGCTGGTGCTGCGCGAGACGGGCTGTCCCGTCCGCTACTACCTCCCTCCGGAGGACGTCCGCACCGACCTCCTCTCCCCCTCGGACACGACGACGTACTGCCCCTTCAAGGGCACCGCCTCCTACTGGTCGCTCCCGGACGCGCAGGACCTCGTCTGGGCCTACCCGGAGCCCAAGAGCGAAGTGGCCGCCATCAAGGGGCACTTGTGCTTCTACGAGGTCGAGGTGGTGGGATAGGGCGGTGGGGCAGGCCCGGCGGAGCGGTCCCCCACGCACACGAAGGGGCGGGCAGAAGTGACACAGGGACCGGGATACGGGCAACAGGGCGGCGCGCCGGGTGGTTTCGGCGCGCCCCCTCCCATGTTCCAGCCCGCGCCGGTGCCGGTGCCGATGCCGATGCCTTCGCCCGGGGCGGGGCCGGAGTTCGTGGCGGCGGACCAGTACAACGGGCTGGTCGTCGATGCCGACGGCGTCCACTTCGAACAGGGCCCGCACGCCATCGACCTGCCGTGGGCCCGCCTCCGTACGGTCCAGTTCCAGCCGCTGGACGCCGGGGTGACCGTCACCGCGGTGACCGTGGACGGCCCGGTCTACACGTGCGCGGTCCGGGCCCGCCGCCGCTCCCAGGCCCGGACGTGGTGCGCCGAGCTCCCCCCGGTCCTCGCCCACTACTTGCAGGGCCGCGCCTGATTCACCATTCACCTCCGCCGGACGGGAGTTGACTCCTCGCCCGATCGGATGAGGCGGTGCGGCGGCGCGCGATCAAGACCCCGTTGAGCGGTTTCGTTTCGCCCGGGGCCGCGCCGTCGCTCGGTGTGCTTTTCGCAGGGAATGACATCACTACTGTGCCGCTCTCCCGCGCTACCGCACCGAGGAGACGCCTGGTGACCCCCGAGACCCCGCCCCCGCTCGACCGGGCGGCGTACATGGACCTGACGGACGATCCCGTCCAGCAACGCTTACTGCGCAAGGCACTGGAGGTGTTCCGGCAGGGCGGGGGTGGCCCCGTCCTGAGGGAGCTGGCCCAGGAGGTACTGGCCGGCCGCATCGCCCTGCGTGACGCGGTGCGGATCCCCGCCTACGCGGAGGCGGTCCTCGACCAGGGCCACGAGTTCCGCACCCGGTGGGAGTCGATGCCGAACTCCGAACGGGAGGCGCTCGCGCGTGATGGCGAGCGGCAGGTGGCGGAGGAGCGGGCGCTCATGGAGGCGGAGCGTGTGGGGAGGGGGCGGTTGTGACGCTGGCCGTTCGGTCCGACGACGTGGTCGGCTACGCAGACCTGGTGCGCCGGGCAAGCGAGGACAGCGGCAGTGCAGGCGCGTATCTGGCCCGCAGCACCGGCATCAAAGCTTCGGCAACTGCACCTCTCTGGGACAAGGTGCTGGGGCACCACGAGGAGCAGGTACGGGACGCTCGCGATCTCCTGAGCCGCTTCGGCACGATCCTTCAGGCGTCGAAGAGCGAACTGAAGAAGACCGCCGCCTGGTACGACTCGATCGACCTCGACACGGCCAGAAAGCTGGACGCCACCTACCCGTCCGGCCATTCCGCCCCGGTTCCCCGTGTCGTGCCCCACGGCGCCACCTCGTTCCGCGATGTGCGCGATGCCGTCAGCCGCCTCAAACCCCCCGGAGGGGCGGACGGCTGGCTGCAAGGGCACCTGGCAGAAGCCGCATTCGCCCCCGCCAACAAGGGGGTCGGCACCCTGCTGGACTTCGGCAGCCCATCGGCCTTGGTCAACGAGGGCCTCAAGCTTGCTTTCGGGTGGGACATCCTGGGCTATTTCGCCAACCTCTTCGGAGGCGACTGGCAGAACTACGCAGGGTGCGCCGATGCCTGGAAATGTCTTGGTGACGCCTGTGCCGACATGGCCGAGAACATCCGGCACGGAAACGGCGTGCTGAGTACCACGTGGCGCGGAAATGCCGCAGAGGCCGCATGGAAGTACTTCGACAACATCGCCAAGAAGCTCGAGGCCGCGCGCGATGCCTTTCACGACCTGTATGACCTCTACAGGAGAGTGGCCACGATGGTCTACTCGGTCGCCGAGACAGCCAAAGGGGTCCTGGCAGAGGTGTGCGACGAGGGCGTGCAAGCCGCCGTGGCAGCCGCGGCTTCGACTGCCCTGGCGGCATCCGGAGTCGGGTTCACCGGAGCGTTCATCGGCGCGGCGTTCGCCGCGCAGCGTGTGGCCTCCATGGTCGCGAAGTACAAGAGTCTCGTGGAGAAGTACGAGCACCTCATGCAGGCCGTCAACGCGGCTTTCGCCGCGGGCGGATTCATCTGCTCCGTCAGCAAGGACGTGCGGGACTTCCCGGTCGTTGGCAAGAGTTACGACAACGCACTCGTCTAGTCACCGATCGAGACGCAAGGAAATCACGTGGAACTCGGACAGCGGAACCGCCCCAGAACACAGGCGGAAAGAGTTCAGGAGAAGGTGGCGTTCCTGACTGCCATGCTGTGCGCGCTTGCGACAGGGAATCTGATTGTGGATCTCTGGAGAGGGATGTTCTCCCTCACCTGGTTCGCCGCCGATCTCGTCTTGATCTGCAACGGGTTCATCGCATTCCAGGGCTGGCGAAAGAAGCACTTTCCACTTACCGCCATCGCCGTAGTCGTGCTGCTCGGGTTGGCAGGCGTGAGCGGTCTGTTCATGTCTGCGTGACCACCCGGCAGTCACGTTCCATTCCGCCATGAGAGATCAGATGAACTTAGAACATCCCATGCCCAGTGAGGCAGAATTTCACCACAACCAGCGCATTATCACTGCCTGGGTGAGCGTCTTCACCGCCGTCTGTGGGTACGTGACGGTGCCCCGGGCACTGCGCGGCGTCATCACCTGGCCCCTGATCGGCCTCCAACTGGTCCTGCTCTACGGCCTCTGCCTGGCTGTCCAGGGATGGCGGCGCAAACAGCCCATGCCGTCGTGTGCCGCCCTGCTGGTGGTGCCGGGCATGCTGTTGGCCGCGTGCCTCTTGAAGTTCACGTAAGCCGTCAGACCCCCGCCGCCACCCGCTCCGTCGTGGCAATGGTCGCCGACCCCACCACACGCGTCCCGTCGTACAGGACGATCGCCTGGCCCGGTGCCACGCCCCGGGCCGGCTCCGTGAAGTGGACGTGGAGTTCGTTGTTCAGGAGGTCCGCGGTGACTTCCGTCTCGCCGCCGTGGGCGCGCAGCTGGGCCGTGTACGTGCCGGGGCCCGAGGGGGGCGTGCCACACCAGCGGGGCTTGATCGCTGTCAGGGACGTGACGTCGAGGGAGGCGGCGGGGCCCACCGTCACCGTGTTGTTCACCGGGGAGATGTCCAGGACGTAGCGGGGCTTGCCGTCCGCCGCGGGGGTGCCGATGCGCAGGCCCTTGCGCTGGCCGATCGTGTAGCCGTAGGCGCCCTCGTGGGTGCCGAGCTTGGTGCCCTGCTCGTCGACGATGTCGCCCTCGGACTTGCCGAGGCGGGCCGCGAGGAAGCCCTGGGTGTCGCCGTCGGCGATGAAGCAGATGTCGTGGGAGTCGGGCTTCTTGGCGACCGCGAGGCCACGTCGCTCCGCCTCCGCGCGGATCTCCTCCTTCGTCGTCTCCGTGTCGCCCAGCGGGAACATCGCGTGGGCGAGCTGCCGGTCGTCCAGGACGCCGAGCACGTACGACTGGTCCTTGGCCATGTCGGAGGCCCGGTGCAGCTCGCGCTCGCCGGACTCCGTGAGGATCACCTGCGCGTAGTGGCCGGTGCAGACCGCGTCGAAGCCGAGGGCCAGGGCCTTGTCCAGGAGCGCGGCGAACTTGATCTTCTCGTTGCAGCGCAGGCACGGGTTCGGCGTGCGGCCGGCCTCGTACTCGGCGACGAAGTCCTCGACGACGTCCTCGCGGAAGCGGTCGGCCAGGTCCCACACGTAGAAGGGGATGCCGATGACGTCGGCCGCGCGGCGCGCGTCGCGGGAGTCCTCGATGGTGCAACAGCCGCGGGCGCCGGTGCGGAAGGACTGCGGGTTCGCCGAGAGGGCCAGGTGAACGCCGGTCACGTCGTGGCCCGCTTCCGCGGCGCGGGCCGCCGCCACGGCGGAGTCGACGCCTCCCGACATGGCGGCGAGGACGCGGAGGGGGCGGTCGGTGGGGAGCATCGAGGTCTGCGAAGTCATAGCACTAACAGGGTAAGGGGCCACGGGAACCGAATCCCGCGGATATCCGTTGTGGATCTCGTACGGGCTGGTGGGGGACGGGGGCGCCACATGGGGAAGCAGGGAGCCGGCAAGGGCCGGGACGGGGATCGGGTGATCAGCCGGCGGGCCCTGATCGTGGGCGGTGCGGCGTCCGCGGTGGGCATCGGACTGCTCGCCCGCAGTGACCTCGCCCGCATGTGGTGGCAGGTGCCGGGCGTCGACAAGCCGCGCAAGGCCGGTGAGGTCGACTTCAAGGGCGCGGAGTGGGTGGCCGCGGCCGCGGCGAACTGGCGGCGGGCGGACCGGCCCGCGGACTATGCGATCGACCGCGTGATCATTCACGTGACGCAGGGGAGTTATCAGGGGACCTTGAAGGTGTTCAAGGATCCCTGGCACGGGGCCGCCGCGCATTACGTGGTGCGGCAGGACGGGCACATCGCGCAGATGATCCGGGAGCTGGACGTCGCGTTCCACGCGGGGAACAAGGACTTCAACCAGCGCAGTGTCGGCATCGAGCACGAGGGGTTCGTGGACCGGCCGCAGGACTTCACGGCCGCCATGTACGAGGCGTCGGCGCGGCTGACCGCCCGGATATGCAGACGCTACGACATACCGGTCGACCGGGAGCACGTCATCGGGCACGTGGAGGTGCCGGGGACGGACCACACCGATCCCGGTCCGCACTGGGACTGGGACCGGTACATGAAGCTGGTGCGGGCGGCGTACGACCGGGCGGGGTCCGCCAAGGCGTAGCCGCACGTAGCCGCATGTAGCCGTCGCGGCGCTACGAGAGGCCCGCCGACCTCGCCCGCTCCACCACCGGTCCGATCGCCTGCGCCACCGCCTCCACGTCCGCCTTGGTCGACGTGTGGCCGAGGGAGAAGCGGAGCGTGCCGCGGGCCAGGTCGGGGTCGGTGCCGGTGGCGAGGAGGACGTGGCTGGGCTGGGCGACGCCCGCGGTGCAGGCGGAGCCGGTGGAGCACTCGATGCCCTGGGCGTCGAGCAGCAGCAGGAGCGAGTCGCCCTCGCAGCCGGGGAAGGTGAAGTGGGCGTTGGCGGGGAGCCGGCCCGCGCTCGCCGGGTCGCCGCCGAGGATCGCTTCGGGGACGGCCGCGCGGACCGCCGTGACGAGGGCGTCGCGCAGGCCGCCGATCTCGCGGGCGAACCAGTCGCGCTGCTCGGCGGCGATCCGGCCGGCCGTGGCGAAGGCGGCGACGGCCGGGACGTCGAGCGTGCCGGAGCGGACGTGCCGCTCCTGGCCGCCGCCGTGCAGGACGGGGACGGGGGTGTGCTCGCGGCCGAGGAGGAGGGCGCCGATGCCGTAGGGGCCGCCGACCTTGTGGCCGGAGACCGTCATCGCCGCGAGTCCGGAGGCCGCGAAGTCGACGGGGACCTGGCCGTAGGCCTGGACCGCGTCGGCGTGCAGGGGGATCGCGAACTCGGCGGTGACGTCGGCGAGTTCGCGGACCGGCTGGATGGTGCCGATCTCGTTGTTCGCCCACATGACCGTGGCCAGGGCGACGTCGTCCGGGTTGCGTTCGATCGCGTCCCGGAGCGCGTCGGCGTGGACGCGGCCGTGGGCGTCGACGGGCAGGTACTCCACCGTCGCGCCTTCGTGCTCGGCGAGCCAGTGCACGGCGTCGAGGACGGCGTGGTGCTCGACGGGGCTGGCGAGGACGCGGGTGCGGGCCGGGTCGGCGGCACGGCGCGCCCAGTACAGGCCCTTGACGGCGAGGTTGTCGGCCTCGGTGCCGCCCGAGGTGAAGACGACCTCGCTGGGGCGGGCGCCGAGGGATTCGGCGAGGGTCTCGCGGGACTCCTCGACGGTGCGCCGGGCGCGGCGTCCCGCGGCGTGCAGGGACGAGGCGTTGCCGGTGACGGCGAGCTGGGCGGTCATCACCTCGACGGCCTCCGGAAGCATCGGAGTGGTCGCGGCGTGGTCGAGGTAAGCCATGGTGGGCACGATTCTACGAGCCCGTCGGCGGCCCTCCGCCGCCGCGTGGGGTCCCGTCCCACACGGTGGACATCGAACGGCGGACTTCGGCGGGGTGTCAGCCCGTGATGCTCCAGGACATCGTGCCGTCCGCGGCGATGAGGGCGCCGAGCACGACGAGGTCGGCGATGCCGAGACCGAGGCCGAGCAGGGCGCGCCCGCGGCGGGTGGTGCCGCGCCACAGGGCGAGGCCGGCGAGGACGATCGCGACGGGGCCGAGGAAGACGTTCAGGACGAGCAGGCCGACGAGGCCGAGGACGAACGAGGCGACGGCCATGCCGTCGGTGTCCCGGCGGCCGACCGGGCGGTCCGCACGATCCCGGCCGACCTGACCGTCCTGACCGTCCTGACCGGCCTGGCGAACCGAGGACTCGGATTCTGCGGTGAGCTGCATGGTGTACCCCCTGATGGACATGGACACGGGCGTGAACACGGGTGTGGACACGGGCGCGGACGCGGTGTCAGTGCTGGTGGCGGCGGGCGTGGCGCTCGCGGATCGCGAAGACGGTCAGCCAGACGCCGATGACGGCGGCCGCGACGAGAGTGAAGGAGAGCGGGGCGTGGGCCACGGTGCCGAGGGCGAAACCCAGGAGCAGGAGGGCCGCTACGAGGAACAGCATGGAGAACCTCTCGAGGACGTCACGGAGTTGGTTCGAGTTGGCCCGGGTGAGCGGGTTACAACTGTTCACTGACTGACGAGTCTAGCGCTGGACACGGGTTCCCAATTACAGAGAACAGTTGTTAACTGGATGACATGAGTCACACCCTCGGCATCCGGCAGGCACAGAAGCAGAAGACCCGACAGGCGCTCCTGGACGCCGCGTTGGAGCTTCTGGAGGAGCAGAGCCTCAGCAGCCTGGGGCTGCGCGAGGTCACGCGCGCCGTGGGTGTGGCCCCGACCGCCTTCTACCGGCACTTCGACAGCACGGCCGACCTCGGTGTCGCCCTGGTCGAGGAGGCGCTCGGCAGCCTGCACGCGGTGATCCACGACGCCCTGACGGCGACCTGGGACAGCGACGAACGCATCGCGCGCACGGTCGAGTTGATCGCCCGTCACGTCCGCGCGTACCCCGCTCACGTGCGCTTCATCGCCCGTGAGCGGCACGGTGGGGTCCGGCGGGTGCGGGAGGCGATCAGCGAGCAGCTCGGGCAGTTCGCGGAGGAGGTGCGCGCGGCGCTCCGGCTCGACCCGGAGGCGGCGGGCTGGACCGAGGAGGACCTCTTGATGCTGGCCTCCCTGTACGTCGACCACATGGTGATCACGGCATCGGCGTTCCTCACCACCGCCCCGGAGGACCTCGCCCGGGTGTCCGGTCTCGCCGAGCGGCAGCTGCGCCTGGTGACGCTCGGGCGAAAGCACTGGCTCGACCTGTCATGAGCAACTAGCCTTACGGTCATGACAGCAGCCGTGTGGAACCTCGACCGCAGCTACTCCAGCTCGTCCGGCGAGATCCGGTGGGCCGCGCTCGGCCCGGCGGACGCACCGCCCGTCGTCCTCGTCCACGGCACGCCGTTCTCGTCCTACGTGTGGCGGGGCCCGGCCCGCGCGCTCGCCGCCCGGCACCGCGTGTACGTGTGGGACCTGCCCGGCTACGGCGCCTCCGCGAAGCACCCCGGCCAGGACCTCTCGCTGGACGCCCAGGCCCGGGTCCTCGCCGATCTGCTCGACCACTGGGGCCTGGCCGAACCGGCCGTCGTCGCCCATGACTTCGGCGGCGCGATCGCGCTGCGCGCGCTGCTGCTGCACGGCGCGCGGTACTCGCGGCTCGCCCTGGTCGACCCGGTGGCGATCGCGCCGTGGGGCTCCCCCACGTACCGGCTGCTCGGTGAACACTCCGACGTCTTCCGGCAGTTGCCCGCCGATCTGCACGAAGCCCTCGTGCACCGGTACATCAGCTCGGGCAGCCACCAGGGCCTGCACCCCGACACGCACGCACGGCTCGTGGAACCCTGGCTGACCGAGGCGGGCAAGGACTCCTTCTACCGGCAGATCGAGCAGAACGACCAGCGGTTCACCGACGACATCCAGGGCCGTTACGGGGAGGTGGACCTGCCGGTGCTGGTCTGCTGGGGCGCCGAGGACACCTGGATCCCGGTGGCCAGGGCGTACGAGCTGGTCAAGCTGATCCCCGGTGCCGAGCTGCGGATCGTCGAGGGCGCGGGTCATCTCGTCCAGGAGGACGCTCCGGCCGAACTCACGGTGGCGCTTGGGGAGTTCCTGCGTACAGCCGGGTGACGGCGGCCGCCGCGTTCGCCAACTCCGCGCGGACTTCGGGTGGTTCGAGTACTTCGAGGTGGTCGGCGAAGGGCAGCAGGGTGCGGGTCGCGGCGAGGATGCCGAAGCCGAGTCGGACCGTGATCCACTCGCCTGCGCCGTCGCCCTCGGGGTCCTCGGGGTTCTCGGGGCCCACGGGGTTCTCGATCAGGGAGTTGCCGCACATCTTCAGGAACAGGTCGTAGCGGCTGCGGTGGACCCGGGCGGTGACCGCGATGCCGCCCGGGCGGACCTCGACGCCGTGCTTCAGGACGGCCCAGACGTCGGCGAGTTCGACGCCCGCGCGCCGCTGGACCGGTGCGTCGGTGACGGTGACCGCGTGCATCCGGTCGGCGCGGAACAGGCGGGGTACGGCGCGGCGGTCGGCCACCAGGTACCAGACGCCGGCCTTGGAGACGAGGCCGTACGGGTCGACGGTGTACGTGCGGGGGGTCTCGGTGCCGCTGTGCCGGTAGCGGATGCGCAGGCGGCGGTCGGCGAAGACCGCGTCCTGGAGGGCGCTGACGTCGATCTCGCGCGGGGGCGGGCCCATCCACCGGGACGACTCGACCAGGATGCGGCGGCTGGTCAACTCGGCGGCGGGGCGGTGGGGTTCGGGCAGGGCCGCCATCACCTTGCGCAGGGCCGAGCCGAGGGCCTCGTCCAGGCCCAGGGCGGCGTGGGCGCCCTGGGCGGCGAGGATGAACAGGGCGCGGGATTCGTCGGCCGTCAGGCCGGTGACGTCCGTGCGGTAGCCCGGCAGGAGCGTGATGCCGCCGTGGCGGCCGCGCTCGGCGTAGACCGGGACGCCGGAGGCCGAGAGGGCTTCGATGTCGCGGTAGATGGTGCGGACGGAGACTTCCAGGCGGGTGGCCAGGTCGTGGGCGGGGACGCGGCCGCGGGTCTGTAGCAGCAGGAGGATCGAGAGCAGGCGGTCGGACTTCACGCGCTCAGCCTGCCGCGTACGCTTGGCTGTCGCCATGTTCGGGTGCGGGTGGGCGGGCCTTCTCGCGCAGTTCCCCGCGCCCCTGAAAAGCCGACTGCGTCCGCTCGCGCAGGGATTCGTCGCGGCCTGCCGACCAGTGGGGCCTTCTCGCGCCGTTCCCCGCGCCCCTGAGCGTCTGCCATGTGGTGGCCGGATCTTCGAGCGCGGGTTTCGTCGTGGTTGCTCGCGCAGTTCCCCGCGCCCCTGGAAGGCATGCGCTTCGCGCAGCCTTCCCCCGCTGGGGAGATGCCGTCCGAAGGGCGCATCTCCCCAGGGGCGCGGGGAACTGCGCGAGCAACCACGACGAACCGCAGCCCGCGATGAAAGCCCCGCCCGGCAGACGTAGCCGGCCTTTCAGGGGCGCGGGGAACTGCGCGGGCAACCACGACGCGACCCGCGCTCGAGAGCACACCGCGACACCGCAGATGCTCAGGGGCGCGGGTAACTGCGTGACCAGGCCCCACGTATCCGCAGGCGTCGCTAGCCGAGGCGGACCCTGGCCAGTTGGCGGGACTGGGCCACCAGGCGGTCGGCCGAGTCCCAGACCTCCGCGTCCTCCTCCAGGAAGCCCCCGGCAAGGTTCCGCGTCGTGATGGAGACGCGCAGCGGGCCGGGGGCCGGGCGGCAGCGGATGTGGGTGGTGAGTTCGACCGTGGGGACCCAGCCCTTGAGGCCGAGCTCGAACGCGGTCGGCGGCAGCGCGTCCACCGCGAGGAGCAGCGAGAACGGATCGGCGTCACGCCCGTCGGCCAGGCCGAACCACGCACGCATCTCGCCCTTGCCGGACGGCGCGCCGAGCGCCCACCCCAGCGTGGCCGGGTCCAGCTTGAGGGCGAGACGGTCGGTGATCGCCGAGCTGCCGGGGACCGGCGGCGCCCCCTCGGGCGCGTCACCGGCGCCGAAGCACTGGTCGATCGGCGGGATGGCGGGCGGGGTGGCGCTGGTGCGCACGTCGTCGGGGAGCGCGTCCAGGTCCCCGTACGACGCGAGGACGCGGATGCGCTCGACCTCGGAGCCGTCCTCCGCGTACTGGAACAGGGAGGCCTGCCCGGTCGAGAGGGTGCGGCCGGTGCGGACGACGTCGGTGCGGATCACGGCCGGGCCCGGCGCGGACGCCGTGAGGTAGTGCGCCGAGATCGTGAACGGGTCGGCGTGCGGCAGGGCGTCCGCGAGGGCGCGGCCGAGGACTGCCAGCAGGTAGCCGCCGTTGACGGCGTTGATGATCGTCCAGCCCTCGGAGAGGTCGATGTCGTAGACACCGGGCTCGCCCGGCCGCCGGGTGACGGCGGTGTCGCGGTCGAACTCACTGTCCCCGATGCGGGCCTGCGTGGATGCTGCTTCTGCCATGCAGGAAACGTACAACAGGAAATTACTAAGCGGTAGCTTCGGTAGCTGACGGGCTCCGCGCTAGAGCGTCTCCTCCGTCACGTCCACCCCTGTCGACCTGCGGTTCCAGGCCCGCGGCGCCCGCCAGTGGTAGCGCATCGCGAGCAGCCGCAGGATGAAGGCGGTGAGCACGGCGGTGCTGCTGCTGAAGGCGTTCAGGGTGTCGAACCGGATGCACAGCACGACGATCACGGCGCCGACCATCGCCGGGACCGCGTACAGGTCGCGGTCCCAGCGCACGAGCGAGGGCACCTCGTTGGCGATGATGTCGCGCAGCACACCGCCGCCGACCGCCGTGGCGAGGCCGAGCGCGGCGGACGCGGTGAGGCCGAGCCCGTAGTCGTACGCCTTGGTCGTGCCCGTGACGCAGAACAGGCCGAGGCCCGCCGCGTCGAAGACGTTCACGGCCGTCTGGGTCCGCTCGACCTCCGGATGCAGGAAGAAGACGAGCGCGGCGGCGACCAGCGGGGTCGTGAAGTAGCCCAGGTCGGTGAAGGCGGCCGGCGGTACGGCGCCGATGACCAGGTCACGGAAGACCCCTCCGCCCAGGGCGGTGACCTCGGCCAGCGCGGCGATCCCGAAGACGTCCCAGTTCTTGCGGACGGCCATCAGAGCACCGGAGATCGCGAAGACGAAGATGCCGATGAGGTCGAGCCAATGCTGGACGGAGGGGGTGAACAGTTCCTGGATCACCCGAACATTTTGCCTGCCGGTCAGAGCGCTACAGACTCGGCTTGCCCGTCGTGAACAGCCAGGTGTCGAAGAGGTCGTCCAGCTGCTGCCCGGAGACCCGCTCGGCGAGGGCGATGAAGTCGGACGTCTGCGCGTTGCCGTAGCGGTGCAGCTTCGTCCACGTCGGCAGCAGCTTGAAGAACGCCTTGTCACCGATGCGCTCGCGGAGCATCTGGAGGGTCATCGCGCCGCGCTGGTAGACCGCGGAGGCGAACATCGTGTCGCGCTGCGGGTCGCCGACCTTCGTCTGCCAGAAGGCGGAGTCCGCCGGGCGGGAGTTGTAGCCCGCGAGGAACGAGTCGTGGGCGGAGGCGCCGCCCTTGTGCTCGGTCCACAGCCACTGCGCGTACGTGGCGAAGCCCTCGTTCAGCCAGATGTTCTTCCACTGCTCGACGGAGACGGAGTCGCCGAACCACTGGTGGGCCAGCTCGTGCACGATCGTCGACTCGGAGCGGACGGCCGAGTAGATGGGCTTGGACTGGGTCTCCAGGGAGAAGCCCGCCTGCGGCATGTCGTCGACGATCGCGCCCGTCTCCTCGAAGGGATACGGGCCGAAGACGCTCGCCCAGTAGTCGGTGGCCTCGGCGGTCACCGCGTAGACGTCGACGGTGTTGCTGTTCGCGAGGACCGGGTCGATGGCGACGTAGATGGGCGTACCGGCCGGGGTCCGGCCCGACTTCACGTCGAACGTGCCGATGGTGGCGGTCGCCAGGTAGGTCGCCATCGGCTTCGACTCGCGCCAGTGGTGGACGGTGCGGGTGCCCTTGTCGGTGTCGTACGTGTCGACGAGCCGACCGTTGGACACGCCGGTGAGGCCCTTGGGCGCCTTGATGCGGATGTCGTACGTCGCCTTGTCGGCGGGGTGGTCGCTCGACGGGAACCAGGTGGAGGCGGCGTTCGGCTCGCACGCGACGAAGACGCCGTCGGTGGTCTTCATCCAGCCGTAGTCCGAGCCGAAGACGATGGGGCCGCTGAGGGCCTCGGGGACGCCGCCGTACGTGACCGTGACCGAGAACGTGGCGTTCTTGCGCAGCGAGGTGCGCGGGGTGACCACGATCTCGTCGCCCGAGCGGCTGAACTGCGCGCGTCTGCCGTTCACCTCGACCCCGGTGACCGTGAGCTTCTGCAGGTCGAGGTCGAAGGAGGAGAGGTTCTGGGTGGCGCGGGCGGTGAGGGTGGTGCGGCCGTCGAGGCGGTCCGTGTCGGGGTCGTACGCGACGTCGAGCGCGTAGTGGCGGGCGTCGTAGCCGCCGTTGCCGAGCTGCGGGAAGTACGGGTCGCCGATGCCGTCGGAGCCGGGGGTGGGGGCCGGGGCCGCGGCGATCAGGGTGAACGAGGCCGCCGCGACGGTGAGGGCGGCGAGGCGTGCCGAACGGGAGAGGGCCATGGGCGTGCGTCCCTTCGAGCGTGTTCCGGTGTATCGGACACGGAGACACTGCCGTTCGGGGGGCGACGTGTACATGACCCTTGTGGGTCATATCGGGTACGGATATGGCAAAGGTGCCGCCGCCCCGGGTGACGGGGCGGCGGCACCTCGGGGTGCTACTTGTCGTCCGCGGCCGGGGCGTCGGACGCGGGGGCGTCGGACGCCGGGGCATCGCCTGCCGGGACCTCCGCCGCCGGGGCGTCGCCTGCCGGGGCCTCCGCCGCCGGAGCATCGGTCGCCGAAGCCTCCGCGGCCGGGGCATCGGTTGCCGGGGCGTCGCCTGCCGGGGCGTCGGACGCCGGGGCGTCGCCTGCCGAAGCGTCGGACGCCGGGGCGTCGCCTGCCGGAGCGTCGGACGCCGGGGCGTCGCCTGCCGGAGCCTCCGCCGCCGGAGCACCGGTCGCCCGGGCGTCGCCTGCCGAAGCAGCCGACGACGACGCCTCCGTAGCCGAGACGTCCGCCGTCGCCGGCGCCTCCGTCGTCTCCGGCTCGTCCGCGGGTGCCGCCGGGGCCGGGACCGTCACCACGTCGATCGCCTCCTTGGCCACCGAGAGGAGCTGGGTGTCCTCGGGGGCCTGGTCGGCGGCGTTCTCCGGGTGGTGGCAGGCGACCTGGTGACCCGTGGCGAGCGGGATCAGCGGCGGCTCCTTCGTCGCGCAGATCTGCGTCGCCTTCCAGCACCGCGTGTGGAAGCGGCAGCCGGAGGGCGGGTCGATCGGCGAGGGCACGTCGCCGCGCAGCAGGATGCGCTCGCTCTTGGTGCCGCGGCGCTTGGGGTCCGGCACGGGCACCGCGGAGAGCAGCGCCTTCGTGTACGGGTGCATCGGCTTGGAGTAGAGGTCGTCGCGGTCGGCCAGCTCCACGATCTTGCCCAGGTACATCACCGCGATGCGGTCCGAGACGTGCCGGATGACCGAGAGGTCGTGCGCGATGATCACGTACGTCAGGCCGAGCTCGTCCTGGAGGTCGTCCAGCAGGTTGACGACCTGCGCCTGGATGGAGACGTCGAGCGCCGAGACCGGCTCGTCGGCCACCACGAGCTTCGGCCGCAGGGCCAGCGCCCGGGCGATGCCGATGCGCTGGCGCTGACCGCCGGAGAACTCGTGCGGGTAGCGGTTGTAGTGCTCCGGGTTGAGGCCGACGCGCTCCAGCAGGTCCTGGACCGTCTTCTTCACCCCGCCCTCGGGCTTCACGCCCTGGAGCCGGAACGGCGTGCCGACGATCGTGCCGATGTTGTGGCGCGGGTTCAGCGACGAGTACGGGTCCTGGAAGATCATCTGCACGTCACGGCGGAGCGGCCGCATGCCGCCCGTGCCGAGGTGCGTGATGTCCTGGCCCTCGAACTCGACGCGGCCGCCGGTGGGTTCGAGCAGCCGGGTGATCAGCCGCCCCATCGTCGACTTGCCGCAGCCGGACTCGCCGACGACACCGAGGGTCTCCCCCGCGCGCACGTCGAAGCTGATGCCGTCGACCGCCTGCACGGCCGCGACCTGCCGCTTGAGCAGGCCCTTCCTGATCGGGAAGTGCTTGACCAGGCCGTCGACCTTGAGCAGCGGTTCGCCGGCCTTGGCGTCCGGTGAGGTCGTCACCTGCTGGGGGATCGAAGGGGTCGTCATCTCGGGTTCGGGTCCTTTGGCGTCCGTCACAGCTTCGGCGCAATCTCTTCGGTCCAGATCCGCTCCCGCTCCTCGGCCGCCATGTGGCAGGCGGAGAAGTGGCCGGAGCCGACCTCGCGCAGTTCGGGGCGCTCGGTGCGGGTGATGTTGTCCTTGGGGACGTCCGCGTAGGGGCAGCGGGGATGGAAGGCGCACCCGCTCGGCAGGTTGATCAGGCTGGGCGGGGAGCCCTTGACCGGCGTGAGGCGCTCGGTCTGCTCCCGGTCGATCCGCGGCATCGACCCCAGCAGGCCCCAGGTGTAGGGGTGTTGGGGCTCGGTGAAGACCTTGGTGGCGCTACCGCGCTCGACGCACCGGCCGCCGTACATCACGAGCAGCTCGTCGGCCATCTCCGCGACGACACCGAGGTCGTGCGTGATCATGATGACGGCCGAGCCGAACTCCTTCTGGAGATCGCGGATCAGGTCGAGGATCTGCGCCTGCACCGTCACGTCGAGGGCCGTGGTGGGCTCGTCGGCGATGAGCAGCTCGGGGTTGTTGACGAGCGCCATGGCGATCATCGCGCGCTGGCGCATGCCGCCGGAGAACTCGTGCGGGTAGGCGTCGACCCGCTTGTCGGGCTGCGGGATGCCGACCCGGTCGAGCATCTCGATGGCCCGCTTGCGCGCCGTCTTCTTGTCGACGTCGTGGTGGACCCGGTACGCCTCCACGATCTGCTTGCCGATCGTGTAGTACGGGTGCAGCGCGGACAGCGGGTCCTGGAAGATCATCGCCATGTCGCGGCCGCGCAGCTTGCGGACCTTGTTCGGGTCGCCGGTGAGCAGCTCCGTGCCGTCCAGCCAGATCTCGCCGCTGATCTGCGCCTTGCGCCGGCCGTACTGACCCGCGGTGTGCAGGCCGAGGATGCCGAGCGACGTGACCGACTTGCCCGATCCGGACTCGCCGACGATGCCGAGGGTGCGGCCCTTCTCCAGCGAGAAGGACAGCCCGTCGACGGACTTGACCAGGCCGTCGTCGGTCGGGAAGTGCACCTTGAGGTCGCGGACCTCGAGGAAGGCGCGGGGTGCACCGGAAGCGGAGACGGGTTCGCCGACCGCCGCTCCGGTCGTGTGCAGATCGGTCATCCCAGCCTCACTCGCGGGTCGATGACGGCGTACAGAAGGTCCACGACGAGGTTGGCGACGGCGATCGCGAGGGCCGCGAAGAGCGTCACGCCGAGGATCACGGGCAGGTCCTTGTTGCTGATGGCCTGGACCGCCGCGAGGCCGAGGCCCGGCAGGTTGAACGTGGACTCGGTGAGCACGGCGCCGCCGAGCAGCACACCGAGGTCGAGTCCGAAGACGGTGAGGATCGGGGTCATCGCGGAACGCAGGGCGTGCCGGGTGATGACGGCGGGTTCACCGAGTCCCTTGGCGCGCGCGGTGCGGATGTAGTCCTCGCCCAGGATCTCCAGCATGGTGGCTCTGGTGAGGCGGGCGTACATCGCGGCGTTGAGGAAGGCGAGCACGATCCACGGCAGGATCAGCGTCTGCAGCCAGGTGCCGATCGAGTCGTCGGTCGAGAGACTGTCGGCGATCTTGACCCAG
The DNA here is from genome assembly GCF_030766975.1 of Streptomyces sp. KL116D. Taxonomy (NCBI): domain Bacteria; kingdom Bacillati; phylum Actinomycetota; class Actinomycetes; order Kitasatosporales; family Streptomycetaceae; genus Streptomyces; species Streptomyces sp. KL116D. The sequence goes on from NZ_JASERH010000140.1 coordinate 119,177, forward strand.
CCGAGGCTGTGGACGAAGACCCCCATCGCGACCATGCCGGTGAAGAAGACCGGCAGGGAGACACCGCCGAGGGCGATGGTCATGGCGGAGCGGTCCCAGACGGTGCCGCGCTTGAGGGCGGAGAGCACACCGGTGGCGACACCGGCGGCCAGCCACAGGACACAGGCACCGGCGGCGAGCGCCAGGGTGACGGGCAGCGCGTCCTTGAGGGTGTCCCAGACGGGCGCCTCGGTACGGAACGAGTACCCGAAGCAGGGCGCTGCGCAGTGGGTCACGTCATTGCCGTTGACGTAGTCCCGGCCCATCGGGATGCCCTTGACGAAGTCCCAGAACTGGACCAACACAGGGTCGTCCAGGCCGAGTTTGACCCGGATACCGGCGAGCTGCTCGGCTCCGGTGGCCTTGCCGGCGAAGAGGACGGCGATGTCCTGACCCGCCCATTTGGGCAGCATGAAGAAGATGGTGAAGGTCGCGAGCAGAACGACGAGCACCATGATGACTACGGCGAACAGGCGCCGGATGAGATAAGCAAGCACTGTGCGCGGCCGCGGCGGTCACCGGCGCCCCTTGTGGGGGCCTCGGTCACCGCCAGGGGCCATCACCTGCCCTTCGGACTGGCGGGTTTCGGCGGCTAAGCAGGAGAGGGGCCGGGCACCGGATCGGCTCCGGTGCCCGGCGGGGGTGTTACTTGACGACGCCCAGGGAGGCGTAGTCGTAGCGGCCGTTGTACGCGTCGGACATGTAGACGTTCGTCAGACGCGGACCACGCCAGGTGATGTTCTTCTCGTAGATGAAGGGCATCCAGTCGGCCTGGTCGAGGATGCGCTTGTCGAGCTCCTCGTAGATCTTGCCGGCCGCCTCGGGGTCGGTCTCGGCGATGGCCTTGTCGAACAGGCCGTCGATCTTCTTGTCCTTGATCTGGGACTCGTTGTAGTTACCCGTGTCCGCGAGGAAGCGGCTGTCCCACAGCGGCTGGCCGAAGCCCTGGCCGGACGGGAAGTCCGGGCCCCAACCGCTCATGGTCATGCCGTAGCCGCGGGCCTTGACGACCTTCGGCGAACCGGTGATCGCGGAGGTCTCGGCGCCGTCCAGGGCGTCCACCTCGAGCTTGATGCCGACCTTGTTGAGCTGCTCCTGCAGCGCCTCGGCGGTGTCGACCTCGCCCGGGTTGTTGTTACGCGCGGTGATCTTGGTGGAGAAGCCGCCCGGCTTGCCGCACTGCTTGAGCTCGTCCTTGGCCTTGGCGGCGTCCGGCTTGCCCTTGCGCGCGATGACGCCGTACGGGTCGTAGTCGCTGTGACCCTTGATGGAGACCGGCAGGGTCGAGTTGGCGATGTCGCCACCGGCCAGCTTGCCGCCGCGGACCTGCTGGAGGCCGGCGAAGTCCGTCGCGTAGAACACGGCCTTGCGGCAGTGGACGTTGTCGAACGGCTTGGCGGTGTGGATCAGGGCGACGTAACGGACGAAGGAGGTCCGCATGTTGTCGACGCTGTCACGGTGGTCCTGGACGGCGGTGACGCGACCCGACTGGGTCATGCCGGTGCCGTTCAGGTCGACGTCGTAGTCGCCTTCCATCAGGCGCTTGTCGTTCTCCTCCAGGTTGGCGGAGATCGTCACGTCGATCTTGTCCGGCAGCGCCGCACGGATCGGGTCCGAGGCCTTGGACCACTTGTCGTTGCGGACCAGCACGATCTTCTTGTTGGCCTTGTACGACTCGAACTTGTACGGGCCCGCGGAGAACGGCTTCTGGGTGTACTTGGCGCCCGTGTCCTTGTCCTGCTTGACCGGCGAGCCGGACGGCATGGCGAGGAACTGCTCGAAGTCACCGTTGGGCTTGGGCAGCTTGAAGACGATCGTCTTGTCGTCGGGCGTCTCGATCGCCTTCAGACCCAGCTTGTCCTTGGCCTTGTCCTTGTACGGACCCTTGTACTCGAGCTTCGGGTCGAGGTTCTGCTGGAGGTACTGCGGACCACCGGTGATGGTGTCCTTCGCCCAGATGCGCTCGATGCCGTACTTGACGTCCTTGGAGGTGATCGGCGAGCCGTCCTCCCACGTCACGCCGTCGCGCAGCGTGTACGTGTACGTCTTGCCGCCGTCCGTGATCTTGGCGTTGTCCGTGGCCAGGTCGGGGACCAGCTCGGTGGAACCGGCGCCCGCCTTGGGGGCGTAGGTGACCAGCTGACGCGTGTAGAAGCGCATGAAGTCCCACGACATGCCGTAGTAGGCACGCTGGGGGTCGGCCGAGTCGAGGTCCTGCTTGCCGACCATCTTCAGCGTGCCCCCCTTCTTCGTGGAGGCGTTGGCGATCTTGTTGTACGCCGCGTCGTAACCGGCGCCCTTCGACGAACCCTTGGAGTTGTCGTCGCCGTCGCCGCCGCCGCACGCCGTGGTCGTCACCAGCGCCGCGACCACGAGGGCCGCGCCGGCGGCGAGCCGTCGTTTCGAGGAACTTGTGGGCATTTTCTCGTAACCTCCGAGATCGCGGTCCTGGGCACACTGCCGGAGAACCATGGAGTCAAGCCACCTGACGGTGCGGCAGGGGCAGGTCGTGTGGGCCTGTCGGGCCTTACCGGGTGCCCTTCGGGTCGAGGGCGTCGCGCAGCCCGTCGCCGAAGAGGTTGAACGCCAGGACCGTGATGAAGATCGTGACGCCGGGGAAGACCATGAACATCGGGTCGTGCTCGTACGTCTCCAGGGCGTCGCGGAGCATGCCGCCCCAGGACGCCGTGGGCGGCCGGACACCCGCACCGAGGAAGCTGAGCGCCGCCTCCGTCAGGATGTTCGTCGGGATCATCAGCGTCATGTAGACGACGATCGGCGCGACCAGGTTCGGCAGCAGTTCACGGAAGAGGATGTGCCGCGAGCCACCGCCCAACGACCGTGCCGCTTCTACGTATTCGCGCTCGCGCAGCGAGAGCGTCTGGCCGCGCACGATGCGTCCGATGTACGGCCAGCCGAAGAAGCCGATGACCAGGACGAGGACGGCGATGCGCACCCCGCTGCCCGTCAGACCCAGCAGGTCGTCCGGGAGCACCGAGACCAGGGAGATGATGAAGAGCAGCTGCGGGAACGAGAGCAGCACGTCCATCACGCGGCTGATCAGGGCGTCGATCCAGCCGCCGAAGTAACCGGCGATGATGCCGAACAGCGTGCCCAGCGCCACCGCGACGATGGCGGCGAGGAACGCCACGAGGAGCGAGATCCGGGCACCGTAGACGACGCGGCTGAACACGTCCCGGCCCTTGTTCGGCTCGACGCCGAACAGGAAGTCGCTGCTCACGCCGCCGAGCGAGCCGGTGGGCAGGTTCGTCAGGGGGTCGAGCTTGTCCTGGTGGAACTCGTTCGGCGGGTGGCCGAGCAGACTGACGATGAGCGGGGCGAAGATCGCCACCAGAACCAGGAAGACGACAACGATGCCACCACCGAGGGCGACCTTGTCCCGCTTCAGGCGGTTCCAGGCGATCTGCTTCAGCGACCGACCCTCGACCTTGCGAACACCTTCGCTCGCGGCGGCGTCGACCGGTGCGGTCGGTTCCGCTTCCGCAGTCGTGTCGTGCAATGGTGCCGTCATCGTGGCAAGGACCCCTCTCAACCGGCGGTGACCGGCCCGCACTTGCCGCTGTAGCGGCTTTGGTTCAGTCCGTGGAACTCGTCGTACACAGAGGCGAAACCCCTTGGAGCGGGAGTCTTCAACCTGTGTGCGATCTGTTGCCAGACTTGACGGGGAAAGGATGCCTAAACGTGATGCTGTCTGGGGGGTTCCGTTATCCGGACGGCCGTGAACGGCGTGCGGACGGTGGGCAGTTGGGGTGGAAGTAGCGCCAGTCCGGACATTGGGCCCACAAGTACCGTTCTCCCCCCAACCCGCCCCTTCCCGAAATCACCGCTGTGCGGGGGGAGTTGACGGAGGCCGAGCGGCAGGCAGATCGCCTGAACGGCTCGTCCTCAATCGCCGGACGGGCTCGAAAATCGAGCCCGTCCGGCGATTGAGGACAAGGCGGTCAGTACGACGCGCCGTACGGCGGCGGGTAGCCATAGCCCCCGCCGGCCTGCCCCGCGGGGGCGACGTGCGCCTCGCGGTCGTAGAACGGCCGCGCGTTCGCGCGCAGCCACATCGCGACCGGGTCGTACTCGTCGGACATCGCGACCGTGGACACCGGCAGCCCGTCCGGCACCGAGGAGATCGACTGCTGCATCATCGCGCGGACCGCGTCCACCGACGCCGGGGACGTGTCGTACACGTCGAGGCCGATCGCCAGGTACGGGGCGCCGAGCGTCGGCTGCACCCAGGCGCGGCGCAGCGAGCGGACCGCCGTCGTGCGGTGCGCGTTCTGCGCGAGCACCGCGTAGAACTGGGGGATCTCGATGGCCGGTTCGGAGAGGCGGAGCGGTCCGGCGGGCTGTCGGTCCAGGCCGCCCGCGATGCGCCGCAGGTCCAGCCAGGGCACGCCGACTCCCCCGCCGGGCGCGTGCGGGTTCAGCCAGAGGCCGTAGTGGTCGGGGTAGAGCGTGCGGGCCGCGTCGACGCCGCCGACCACCTCGTAGGCACGGGACCAGCCGGAGGCGGAGAGCTCCTGGGCGGAGGTGACGCAGGGGGCGTACGAGAAGCCGTCCACGTCCATGTTCCCGTACTGGGCGTCGGGGGAGCCGGCCTGGCCGTGCCAGAGCAGCATCCAGACCTGGCCCGACGCGGGGTCGGCGAGGGCCTTGAGGAGCGCCTCGTACGCGTCGTAGCGCCCGGGGGTCACCTGGCGCAGCATGTGCTCGACCTGTCCGGCCGCGGCCGTGCCCGACGCACTCACCCGTAACCGCCCCTTCGTGAACTGCTGCCAGTCCGTGTTTCGCCAGTTCGCCCGATCGTCCATCACCGGTGGGTGTGACGCCGCCCGGTCAGGTCATGAAACCAGCTTAAGCGGCGTTACTGACACCGACTTGACGGACGGCGTCACCGTTCCTGTACGTAGAACGGACGTACGTGCGTGCGCAGCCAGTCGGCCACCGGGTCCTGGGTGACGTCGAGGAAGACCAGGTTCACCGGCCAGACGACCCCCGCACGGCCCAGCGCGCGGCCGAGCGCGTCCAGCGGGACGTCGCGCGCGGCGCCGGGCTCACCGGCCAGTTCCACGCCGATGAAGAGCGACGGCGCGCCGTCCTCGACGACCGCGAGGCAGCGCCGGGCGGTCAGCACCGTGCCGGCCGCGTCGAACTCCTCGCGCACGGCCGCCAGGAAGTCGACCGGGTCGTCCTGCCAGTCCGGCTCGGACAGCACGACGCGCCCGCCGGTGGACGGGCCGTCCAGCGGGGTGCGGCCGCCGCGGGCCAGTTCGGCGACGGCGGGCGGGGGCAGCGGGACGCCGATGGTGCCGTCCGGGTTCACGGCGAGGCCGACCTGCGGCGGCAGTCCGCGCGCGAACTCGACGGCCGGGGCCACGGTGCAGTCCATCCGGCCGCCGGTGACCTGCATGAATTCCTGCTCGGAGCTGAAGACGGGGACGTAGGCCTGGCCCTCGATCTCCAGGGTGGGCAGATCGAGGTCGCGGCTGGCCCCGCTGCCGCCCTTGGGCAGCGGGATCCACACGTGGCTGCGGCCGAGCACCTCGACGATGCGGCCGCCCGCCTCGGGCCGGCCGAGCGCGGCGGCGAGGACCTCCTCCAGCTCGTTCGCGGGCCAGCCCTGCGAGGGGTGGGCGTGTCCGCCCTCCTGGCCCTGCGAGTAGTGCTCGTGTCCCTGCTCCGGGGTGCCCGGCGTGTCCATAGCTGTCTTCAACCTCTGCTCTGCCCGCGCGCGGCCTCTCCTGCGCGAGGCCGACGATAACGCCTACCCCCAGGGGGACACCCTCCGCATCCGTCCGGTTGCACAGGGCCGCGGCGGGCCGGTCAGTCCTCGCGGAACGTGATGCCGCTGAGCACGTCCGTCGCCGCGCGGTCGAGCAGCACCGCCGACTCGATGCCGGCCGGCAGGTCCCCGCGCTCCGTCGACGTGACGAGCGCGCCCACCGCCCTGCGGTGCCGCGCGAAGGCGTACCGCGACACGCCCCGGCCCCGGTCCCGCTGGCCCGCCAGGGCGGTGTCCGGCGGGACGTCGAGGAGCATCAGGTGGACGGCCGCGCCGCGCCGCCTCGCGGTGCGCGTCACCCAGCGGCGCACCCAGGCCTGGGTGCCGCAGTCGTGCACGACGACGCTGGCGCCGGAGCGCATGGCCCGGCGCAGCCCCACGTAGTGCGCGACGCGGACGAGGGGCCGGTACAGCGCGTACGGGACGAAGCGCGGCACCCGGGCCGCCCAGCGCTCCCGGGTGTCCTGCGAGTCGACGCGCACGACCGTGACGGCGCGCCGCATCAGGGTGGACTTGCCGCTGCCGGGCAGTCCGGAGATCACGACGAGATCACCCGCCGCGAAGCCGATCCTGCGCGGGGTGCGGCCGTCGCGCCCGCGCAGGTCCCGCACCGAGCGCTGGCGCGGGATGCGCACTCCGGCCACCGCTCCCGCATACGCACCCGCGACTGCCTTGTGCACCGTGATCGTCCTCCCCGTTCCGGTCACGCCACTGTTGCCCGCCAAGTGTAAAGAGAAGGTAATGCCCTACGAGGGGTTTCCCCGTTCCACGGGCATGCAATGATGTGCGCGCAAACTGCATACCGGCCGCTTGAATCCGCGCGGGAGAGTTCCGGAACTCGTCGAAGACTGTGACGAGTGCCCGGACGCCGAAGGAGCAAGTTCCTCCCTTGAATCTCTCAGGCCCCGTACCGCGCGGGCGAGGCAGATCTGAAAAGCGGGCCGCCCCTGCGACACGGCGGCCCCACCCAAGGTGCAAGCCCCTCGGGGCGAACCTCTCAGGTTCCGATGACAGATGGGGAGGACTACCTCGCCATCTGCCATGCCCGGGAGCACCAGCCATGACCGTCACCCCTCCTCGTCCGACCGCCCTCGACGCCCTGCACCGTTCGCTGGGCGCCACGATGACCGACTTCGCCGGCTGGGACATGCCCCTGCGCTACGCCAGCGAGCGTGACGAGCACAACGCCGTGCGCACCAAGGCCGGTCTGTTCGACCTGTCCCACATGGGCGAGATCACGGTGACCGGTCCGGCCGCCGTCGACCTGCTGAACCACGCGCTCGTGGGCAACATCGGTTCCGTCGGCGTCGGCCGCGCCCGGTACACGATGATCTGCCGGGAGGACGGCGGCATCCTCGACGACCTGATCGTCTACCGGCTCGGCGAGACCGAGTACATGGTCGTGGCGAACGCGGGCAACGCCCAGGTCGTCCTCGACGCCCTCACCGAGCGCGCCGCCGGGTTCGACGCCGAGGTGCGCGACGACCGGGACGCGTACGCGCTGATCGCGGTGCAGGGCCCCGACTCCCCCACGATCCTGAAGTCGGTCACCGACGCCGACCTCGACGGCCTGAAGTACTACGCGGGCCTGCCCGGCACCGTCGCCGGCGTCGACGCGCTCATCGCGCGCACCGGCTACACCGGCGAGGACGGCTTCGAGCTGTTCGTCGCGCCGGCCGACGCGGAGAAGCTGTGGCAGGCGCTGACCGAGGCCGGGGCCCCGTACGGCCTGATCCCCTGCGGTCTGTCCTGCCGGGACACGCTGCGCCTGGAGGCGGGCATGCCGCTGTACGGGCACGAGCTGACCACCGCCCTCACCCCCTTCGACGCCGGTCTGGGGCGCGTCGTCAAGTTCGAGAAGACGTCGCACGGGGACGACTTCGTCGGGCACGACGCGCTGGTCGCCGCCGCCGCGCGCGCCGAGACCGCGCCGCCCCGCAAGCTCGTCGGCCTGATCGCCGAGGGCCGCCGGGTGCCGCGCGCCGGGATGTCGGTGGTGGCCGGCGGACAGGTGATCGGCGAGGTCACCTCCGGCGCCCCGTCGCCCACCCTCGGCAAGCCGATCGCCATCGCGTACGTGGACGCCGCGCACGCGGAGCCCGGCACGGCGGGCGTCGGCGTCGACATCCGCGGTACCCACGAGCCGTACGAGGTCGTGGCCCTGCCGTTCTACAAGCGCCAGAAGTAGCGCCTCCCAGCCCCGCCGTCAGCAGCACCTTCCCGCGTACAGGAGAATTCGCATCATGAGCAACCCCCAGCAGCTGCGTTACAGCAAGGAGCACGAGTGGCTGTCGGCCGTCGAGGACGGCGTCGCCACGATCGGCATCACGGAGCACGCGGCCAACGCGCTCGGTGACATCGTGTTCGCCCAGCTCCCCGAGGTCGGCGACACCGTCACCGCGGGCGAGAGCTGCGGCGAGCTGGAGTCGACCAAGTCGGTCTCCGACCTGTACTCCCCCGTCACCGGTGAGGTCGTCGAGGCCAACCAGGACGTCGTCGACGACCCGGCCCTGGTGAACTCGGCCCCCTTCGAGGGCGGCTGGCTGTTCAAGGTCCGCGTCTCCGAGGAGCCGAAGGACCTGCTCACCGCCGACGAGTACACCGAGTTCTCCGGGAGCTGACCCCTGATGTCCGTACTGAACGAGTCCCTGCACGAGCTTGACCCGGACGTCGCGGCCGCCGTCGACGCCGAGCTGCGCCGCCAGCAGTCGACCCTGGAAATGATCGCGTCGGAGAACTTCGCCCCGGTCGCCGTCATGGAGGCCCAGGGGTCGGTCCTCACCAACAAGTACGCCGAGGGCTATCCCGGCCGCCGCTACTACGGCGGCTGCGAGCACGTCGACGTCACCGAGCAGATCGCGATCGACCGGGTCAAGGAGCTGTTCGGCGCCGAGTACGCCAATGTGCAGCCGCACTCGGGCGCCTCCGCGAACCAGGCCGCCCTCTTCGCGCTCGCCAAGCCCGGCGACACGATCCTGGGCCTGGACCTGGCGCACGGCGGCCACCTCACGCACGGCATGCGCCTGAACTTCTCCGGCAAGCAGTTCGACGTGGTCGCGTACCACGTCGACGACTCGGGCCTGGTCGACATGGCCGAGGTCGAGCGGCTGGCGAAGGAGCACCGCCCGAAGGTGATCATCGCCGGCTGGTCGGCGTACCCGCGCCAGCTGGACTTCGCCGAGTTCCGTCGCATCGCCGACGAGGTCGAGGCGTACCTGTGGGTCGACATGGCCCACTTCGCGGGTCTCGTCGCCGCCGGTCTGCACCCCAACCCGGTGCCGTACGCCGACGTCGTCACGTCCACCACGCACAAGACGCTCGGCGGTCCGCGCGGCGGCATCATCCTCGCCAAGAAGGACTTCGCGAAGAAGCTGAACTCGTCCGTCTTCCCGGGCTTCCAGGGCGGCCCCCTGGAGCACGTGATCGCGGCCAAGGCGGTCTCCTTCAAGGTCGCGGCGAGCGAGGACTTCAAGGAGCGCCAGCAGCGCACGGTCGAGGGTGCCCGCATCCTCGCCGAGCGGCTGACCTCCGAGGACTCCCGCGCCCACGGCGTGAACGTGCTCTCCGGCGGCACGGACGTGCACCTGGTCCTCGTCGACCTGCGCGACTCCGAGCTCGACGGCCAGCAGGCCGAGGACCGGCTCCACGAGGTCGGCATCACGGTCAACCGCAACGCGGTCCCGAACGACCCGCGCCCGCCGATGGTCACCTCCGGCCTGCGCATCGGCACGCCGGCGCTCGCCACCCGCGGCTTCGGCGCCGACGACTTCCGCGAGGTCGCCGACGTGATCGCCGAGGCCCTCAAGCCGTCCTACGACGGTGCCGCTCTGAAGGCCCGGGTGACCGCTCTGGCCGAGAAGCACCCGTTGTACCCCGGCCTGTAAGGGTTCCGAGGGAGTTACGTACCCTGGCGTACGTACGAACTTCCGGGGCACCGCGCACACTGGAACCACAGGAACCAGCGCGCGGTGCCCCTGCCGCTGTTCCCGGCGGTTCCCGCTCCGCACGTTCCACGCTTTGCCGCACCACCCGGCAGACAACGGCGTCTACCACCCACCATTGGAGTACCACCGTGGCCATCTCGGTCTTCGACCTGTTCTCGATCGGCATCGGCCCGTCCAGCTCCCACACGGTCGGCCCGATGCGCGCGGCCCGCATGTTCGCGCGGCGCCTCAAGAACGAGGGCCTGCTGGCCCACACCGCCTCGATACGCGCCGAGCTGTACGGCTCGCTGGGCGCGACCGGTCACGGGCACGGCACCCCCAAGGCGGTGCTGCTCGGCCTGGAGGGCGAGTCCCCGCGCACGGTGGACGTCGAGACGGCCGACGAGCGCGTCGCGACGATCAAGGACTCCGGCCGGATCAACCTGCTCGGCGTGCACGAGATCGGCTTCGACCACGACGACGACCTGGTCCTGCACCGCCGCAAGGCCCTGCCGTACCACGCGAACGGCATGACGCTGTGGGCGTACGACGCCGACGGCGGGGAGCTGCTGACCAAGACGTACTACTCGGTGGGCGGCGGCTTCGTCGTCGACGAGGACGCCGTCGCGGGCGACGACCCGATCATGCCGGACGACACCGTCCTCAAGTACCCCTTCCGCACCGGTGACGAGCTGCTGCGCCTCACGCAGGAGACGGGTCTGTCCATCCCGGCGCTGATGCTGGAGAACGAGAAGGCCTGGCGCACCGAGGACGAGATCCGTGCGGGCCTGCTCGAACTGTGGCGGGTGATGCAGGCGTGCGTCTCGCGCGGCATGTCCCGCGAGGGCATCCTGCCCGGCGGCCTCAAGGTCCGCCGCCGCGCGGCGAGTTCGGCCCGCAAGCTGCGCGCCGAGGGCGAGCCGCTGGCCCACGCCATGGAGTGGATCACGCTCTACGCGATGGCCGTGAACGAGGAGAACGCGGCCGGCGGCCGGGTCGTCACCGCTCCGACGAACGGCGCGGCCGGCATCATCCCCGCGGTCCTGCACTACTACGTGAACTTCGTGCCCGGGGCCGACGAGGAGGGCGTCGTCCGCTTCCTGCTGTCCGCCGGGGCGATCGGCATGCTCTTCAAGGAGAACGCCTCGATCTCCGGCGCCGAGGTCGGCTGCCAGGGCGAGGTCGGCTCGGCCTGCTCGATGGCGGCGGGCGCGCTCGCCGAGGTCCTCGGCGGCTCCCCCGAGCAGGTGGAGAACGCGGCCGAGATCGGCATGGAGCACAACCTCGGCCTGACCTGCGACCCGGTCGGCGGCCTCGTGCAGATCCCGTGCATCGAGCGCAACGGCATGGCCGCCGTGAAGGCCGTCACCGCCGCCAAGATGGCGATGCGCGGCGACGGCTCCCACAAGGTGTCCCTCGACAAGGTCATCAAGACCATGAAGGACACGGGCGCGGACATGAGCGTGAAGTACAAGGAGACCGCGCGGGGCGGTCTCGCGGTGAACATCATCGAGTGCTGAGCACCGCCCGGTCCGGGCGCTCAGCCCACCCCGTGCGCCCTGGCCCGCTCCCGTAGCGTGCCCGGGGGCAGGCCGAGCCGGGACTCGGCGGCCTCGATCACCAGGTCGCCGAGGTCCAGGCCGTCCACCTGCGGGTCGCCCGAGTCGTCGGCGTTGGCGTACGTGCCCATGCCGTCGACGGCGATCAGGATGTGCACCGCCGCCCGCAGCGCACCCCCTTCGGCCTCGAAGCCGCCCTCCCCGATCAGCGCGACGAGTTCGCCGCGCGTCGCCGTCTCCTGGGCGGCGACCGCCCGGCGCAGCGGCTCCTTGAACCGGCTCAGGTGCCGGGCGTTCAGCCACAGCCTGCTCAGGTCGGCGTAGTCGCCGCCGGTCAGCCGCACGAGGAAGAGGGCGAGCCGGTCGACCGGCGCCAGCTCCTCTTCCGCCGCCGGCAGCAGCGTCTCCCGCTCCCCCGTGGCGGCGTACCCGAACGCCTCGGCGACCAGGTCGTCGGCGGCCGGGAAGTAGTGGCCGATCAACCCCGGCCGCACCCCCAGCTCGTCCGCGACCCGGCGCAGCGTGATCAGTTCCAGGCCCTCCGCGAGAGCGACGCGGGCCGCGGCGCCCACGATCTCCGCGCGGCGCTCCTCGGGCGGCTTCCTGGTCCGCTTGGGCCGGTCCTCTTCCGGGGCTCTTGACGTCATACCGCGCAGCCTATTGGATGGGCGCCCAACAGCTTATTGGTCAGGCAACCAATAACCGTGCCCGTGCGGCAGTGCCGCCGCAGTCCGAGAGGCCACGATGACCACACAACCGACCGAACGCGCAGGTCAGCCGGAGACCAGAGGCATCGACCTGGTCCTGGACGAGGAACGCTCAGGACACCCCCGGCAGCTCTTCGCCGTCTGGGCCGCCCCCAACGTCAGCTATCTGAGCTTCGCGGTCGGCGCCTCCCTCGTCCTGATGGGACTCACGCTGCCCCAGGCGATCGGCGTGATCCTGGCCGGGAACCTGCTGTGGATCTGCACCGGCGTCCTGGCCGCCAGCGGACCGGCGGCCGGCACCAGCGGCTCGGTGATCTCCCGGGCCTTCTACGGGACCGTCGGCAACAAGCTGGTCCTCGTCGTCACCGGCTGGCTGATCGCCTCCGCCTACCTGGCGCTCAACTGGTCCGCCGCCTCCGTCGCGGGCATCGGCCTCGCCGGGCAGTGGGGACTGCCGGACTCCGCCGCCCTCGACGCGGTGATCATCTGCCTCGTCGCGGGCGTCACCCTGCTCGTCGCGATCTACGGCCACGCCACGATCGTCCGCCTCTACGCCGCCCTGAGCGTGCTGCTCACCGTCGTGTTCATCGTGGTCACCGGGTACGTGCTGCACGCCGCCGACTGGTCCTACGCACCGGCCGAACCGCTGCACGGCGCCGCGCTGGCCGCCGCGCTCGGCGCCGGATTCACCATCATCGGGTCGACCGCGCTCTCGTACAGCAACAGCCCGGACCTCGCCCGCTACCTGCCGCGCGACAGCTCGATCACGGCCGTCGCCGGCTGGACGGCGTTCGGCGCGTACCTGCCCGGTGTGGTCTTCACCGCCGTCGGCGCGCTCGCCGCGACCGCCCTCGACATGACCGACCCGCAGGCGGCCCTGGAGTCGGTGCTGCCCGGCTGGTTCGCACCCGTCTTCGTGCTCGCCGTCGTCTTCAACACCGTCGCGAACAACGGGATGACCGCCTACAGCGCGAGCCTGTCCATCCAGTCGGTGGGCGTCCGGCTCGCCCGGATCCCGGCCGTCCTCGTGATCGGCGCCCTCGGCACCGCGATGACGCTCTACGCGATCCTCGTCTTCGACTTCCTGACCAGCGTCAACACCATGCTCCAGCTGGTCGTCGTGATCACCGGCCCTGCGATGGCCGTCGCCGTCACCGACCTCGCCCTGCGGCGCAACCGCTACCACGGCGCCGAACTGCTGCGCCAGGAGCGCGGCGGCCCGTTCTGGTACCGCGGCGGCATCCACTGGCCGGGCCTGCTCGCCCTCCTCACCGGCGGCCTCGTCTCCCTGATGTGGGTGAGCACCACCTTCTGGACCGGCCCGCTCGCCACCGCCCTGGGCGGCGTCGACCTGTCGGTCCCGTCCGGCATGGCCGTCGCCGCCCTCGTCTACGGCGGCACGGCCCGCGCCCTCGGCACGCTTCCCCCCGCCGCCCCGGCCACCCCTGCCACCCCCGCTCCCCAGCCCGCCGCGGCTGCCTCCACGGAAGGCGATGACCTGTGCACGCCGACGTCGTCCTGACCGCCGACCGCATCGAGACCCTGACCGAGGAGGACCGGCCCGGCGACGCGCTCGCCGTCACGGACGGCCGGATCGTCGCGGTCGGCCCCGCCGCCGAGATCGCCGCACTGCGCGGCCCGGCCACCGCGGTCCACGACTTCCCCGGCGCCACGGTGCTGCCCGGCCTCGTCGACGTCCACGCCCACCCGGTGTGGGGCTCCATCGAGATCGGGCGCGGCGTCGACCTCGCCGGCGCCGCCACCCTCGACGCCGTACTGGAGCGCGTCGCCACCGCCGCCCACGGCCTGCCGGCCGACGCCTGGATCACCGGCTACGACCTCGACGTCAACGCCTTCGACGGCGAACCGGCCGGCACCGCCCTCGGCGCCCGCTTCCCCGGGCGGCCCGTCTCCCTCATGACGCAGGACGCCCACGCACTCGTGATCAGCCCCCGCGCCGTGGAACTCGCGGGCCTCACCGGCCGGGAGACGTTCACCGACGCCTCCCAGGTCGTCACCGGACCCGACGGCCTGCCCACCGGCCACGTCCTCGAACTCCAGGCGATGGACCTGGTCTTCGCCCACTACCCCGAGGTCCCGCTCGCCACCGCCGCCGCATACGTCACCACCCAGCTCGGCCTGCTCGCCGACGGCGGCCTGACCGGACTGCACGCCCTCGACTTCACCGAGCCCTCCGAGGACGTGTACCGGCACATAGAAGCCCACGGCGAACTCCCCCTGCGCATCCGCTGCTCCCCGCTCGTCCCCGCCGACTCCCCGCCCGAGGTGTGGCGGCGCATCGCCGGACAGCAGGGGCTGCACGGCCGCCGCTGGCACGTCGAGGGCGCCAAGTTCATGCTCGACGGCACGGCCGACAACGGCACCGCCTGGTTCGACCACCCCGACTGCCACGGCGAGAACCGCGAACCCCTCTGGCGCGACCTCGACGCCTACCGCGCCGCCGTCCGCTTCTTCACCGAGCGCGGCATCCCGACGGCCACGCACGCCATCGGCGACCGGGCCGTACGCCACGCCCTCGACGTCATCGAGGAGGCGGGCCCGGCCGGCCGGGCCCCGCACCGCATCGAGCACATCGAGTCCCTCCCCGACGAACTCCTCGGCCGATTCGCCGAGTTGGGCGTCGTCGCGAGCCTCCAGCCCGTGCACGGCACCCGGCACACCCGCGCCGACGGCACCGACAACTGGTCCCGCCGCATCGGCCCGGACCGCGCCGCACGCGGCTGGCGCACCCGCGACCTGCTCGACCACGGCGCGGTCGTCGCCCTCGGCTCCGACTGGCCGATCGGCCCCGGCGACCCGCGCACCTCACTCGCCGACTGCCAGCTGCGCCGCCCCGTCGAGGAACCGGACACCCGGCCCGTGCAGCCCTCCCAGGCGCTGACCGCCCGCGAGGCGTACTCCGGCATGACCCTGGCCGCCGCACGGGCCGCCGGGGCCGCGCACGAGCGGGGCCGGATCGCCCCCGGCTACCTCGCCGACCTGACCGTGCTCGGCGGGAATCCGCTGGAGCTCACGCCCGCGGCGCAGGCCCGGAATCCCGTGCTGGCGACTGTCCTCGGGGGGCGGGTCCGGTTCTCGTGACGCCGTACCGCTCCTACGCCTCGGGGCTCCGCCCCGGACCCCGCTCCTCAATCGCCGGAGGGGCTTGATCGTGCCGTCCCGTCCCAGAAAGGCTCCCATGAACCGCCCCCACACCACCGTCGACGCCGTCGATCCCCACGAACGCGGCGTCGCCCGCGGCGCGTTGCTGCGCGACGGGATACCCGGGGCCCTCGACGTGTACGCCCGGCTCCTCGCGCTCGGCGGGATCGACCTCGCCGGCGCCCGGGACGACGCCGAGCGCGCCCTCGACGCCATCGGCGCCTTCCGGCCCGCCGCCCGCGCCGAGATCGCCGGCATCGCGGCCGGCGCGGGCGTCGAGGAATGGCAGGCCGGAGTCCTCAACGCCCGTACGGAGATCCTGGCCCGCTCCACCGCCGTACCCCCCGGCGAGTGCACCACCGTCGTCCTCGGCGGCATCGGCGCACAGACCTGGGACTGGCACGTCGAGCTGCGGCCCTACTGGCACACCCTGGAGTCGCGCGGCGCCCGGCACACCGTCGTCGGCCTCACCGAGCACGGCATCCTCGGCAAGATGGGCGTCAACAGTGCAGGACTCGCCCTGCACTTCAACATCCTCGGCCATCTGCGGGACCGCGTCGGCGGCGTCCCCGTGCACGTCCTCGCCGCGACCGTGCTCGCCGAGGCGGGCAGCGTCGCGGAGGCCGTCGCGATCGTGCGCTCGGCGCCGCTCGCCTCGTCCGGGTCCTTCGCCCTGTTCGACGCGGCGGGCGACGCCGTGCTCCTCGACATCAGCCCGGTGGGCGTGCACGAGATCCGGCCGGACCAGGCGACCGGCGCCCTGCTGCGGACGAACCACTTCCTGACGCCGGCGCTCACGGCAGACGAGAAGTCCTGGCTCTACCAGCCGGACTCGGGCGAACGCCGCGCCTTCATGGCCCAGCGACTCCAGGGCGAACTCCCGGCCACCGTCGACGCGTTGGCGGCACTCCTGGTGACCGGGGACGGCGAACCCCCGGTCACCTGCCTGCCCGACCCCGCGAAACCCCTCGGTCAGCGCTGGGCGAGCCTCGCCACCGTCACCCTCGACCCGGCCGGCCGCACGGCCCGCGTCCTGGACGGCACGCCGGCCGACATCGGCACCACACCGTGGCGGGTGCTCACAGCGCGGCCGTAGTGCCCTCCCCCGACCCGCTCCCCGCGAGCCACTGCTCCCAGCTCAGGTTGAACGCAGCGTAGCCGTTGTCGGCCGGGGCCTTGGCGCGCGGCGAGCCGGTGATGGTGACCGGGTCGCCCTGCTTGACCTGGCCGTAGAACCACTTGGCGTCCGAGATCGACAGGTGGACGCAGCCGTGCGAGCCGCGGGCGCTGCCGCTGCCCGGGTTCGGGTCACCGGTCGAGTAGTGCACGTACGTACCGGACTGGGTGAGGTGGACGTCCCAGGGCAGCGTCAGGTCGTAGTAGTTGGGATTGCCCTTGTCGCAGCTGATGCCGACGCTGCAGGAGGTCATGTGGACCTCCTTCTGCTTGTCGATGACGGCCATCGTGCCGTTCCAGGTCGGGTACTCGGCGCTGCCCGCGTTGATGGAGAGCGTGCGCACCGCCGCACCGTTCTTGGTGACCTTCATGGTGTGGCCGCTGACCGACACGTCGGCCCGCACGTCGTCGCCGACCTTGAAGGTGTGGGTGTAACTGTGCACGCCGTAGCGGCCGTTGCCGTTGCCGACGCCCTCCATGTCGGCGACGACCTTCACCTTCGTACCGGACGGCCAGTACTCCTTGGGCCGCCAGTCGGCGCGCTTGTCACCGAACCAGTGCCAGGCGCCCTCCACCGGCTGCGACGTGCTCACCTTCATGTGCTTCTCCACCGCGGCGCGCGCCTTCGCGGCGACCGGATCGGTGAAGACCACCGACACCGGCATGGCCACGCCGACCGTCGTACCGGTCTGCGGGGTGATCGTCTCCAACAGCATCGGCGGGCCCTTGGGCTTCGTCGGCGAGGGCGAGGCGCTCGCGCTCGGCTTCCCCGACGCCTTCCCGTCGTCCCCGCTCGCCGCGCTGTCGCTGCCGCCACCGCCACAGGCGCTCACGCCCGCCAGCGCCGCGACCGTCACGAGCGCGATCCCTATTCCGCCACCCCTGCGCCGTCCCACGTCCTGCCCCGCTCTCTCCGCCGCCCCGTACGCCCCTCATCAGGGGCCCAACTCCCTGTCAGACAGCGACGGGGCCGCCGTAGTTGCATGTAGACGTGTAAAGCGTGTTCCAAGACGACGGACGCTCAAACGGTCACCCCGGACGGCGATCCGCGGCGGCGGCGACTTGTCGTCCGCGACCCCGGGTAGACGTGCCCTGCGACGTCGGCGACGGACGGACCTGCGCAAAGGCGACCTGCGCCCGGGCCGGATCGTGGACGATGGATGCTCGACCTCGTCGCCCCACCGACCGGGAGGCCCTGGATGCTGCGCGGAATAGATGTCAGCTCGTACCAGTCCACGTTCGACACGGACGGCCTGTCGTTCGTCTTCGTCAAGGCGACGGAGGGCCGTTCCTACGTCAATCCCCGGCTCGCCGCGCAGACGAAGCGGGCCCGCGACGCCGGCTGCGTCGTGGGCTTCTACCACTTCCTGTGGCCGGGGAACCTCACGGCGCAGGCCGAGTACTTCGTGAGCAAGGCACCGGAGAAGGCCGGGGACCTGCTGGCGGTGGACTGGGAGACGACCGGGGAGGGCACGCGGGCCTCCAACGCGGAGAAGGACCGGTTCATCCGCGAGGTGAAGCGGCTGCGCCCCCACCACAAGGTCATGTTGTACTGCAACCGCGATTTTTGGCTGAACGTGGACACGACGTCGTATGCGGGCGACGGTCTCTGGATCGCCGACTACGTCACCGCGGGCAAGCCGCGCATCAAGGCCGACTGGACGATCCACCAGTACACGGACCGGCCCCTCGACAAGAACGTGGCCGACTTCGGCAGCGAGACGGCGCTGCGCGACTGGGCCACGCCCTGACGGGGGCCGGTGGGGCGAGCGGTCAGGCGCGCCACTCCGCGGTGCGTTCCGGGGAGGCCGCCTCCAGGGCCTTGCGGACGGCCGTCGTGTCGGAGGCGAGGCCGTAGACGGGGGTGCCGGGCTGCTGGCGCCAGGAGTCGTCCTGGCCCCCGGCGTCCACCGCGTCGAAGCCGATCTCGTCGAGGAGCGCCGTGACGACCCGCTTCGCGGCGGTGTCGTCGCTCGCGATCGGGAGGGCGACGCGGGCCGGGTCGCCGGCCGGGCGGGCCTTGTCGAGGATGTCCTGGGCGTACGTGCCGTTGAACGCCTTCACGACCTGATGGCCGATCTGCCGCTCCGTCCAGCGGCTCTCGGTCAGGCCGTCGTCCTCGATCCCGGTGATCTTCCCGTCGCGCTGCTGCGGGTAGTAGTTGCCGGTGTCGATGACGGCGACGTCGTCGGCGGCCGTGTCCAGGAGGCCCTGGGGCAGGTTCGCCACGGCCTTGAGCGGGATCGTCACGACGACGACCTGCGCGTCGCGCACCGCGTCCTCGACGGTGGCGGGGGTGGCGCCGGTCTCCTCGGCGAGCGCGGTGAGCGTCTGCGGGCCGCGCGAGTTCGCGACGTGCACGTCGTGGCCGACGGCGGTGAGGCGCCGGGTGAGGTTGCCGCCGATGTTGCCGGCGCCGATGATGCCGATCTTCATGTCGTGCCTTGCCTTCCGAAGCCGCGGGATTTATGCATGTGCATGCATTGCGAACCTGCGGGGCGGGGCGGCTATTCCGGGATGCGGCTCAAAGAGTGACGACGATCTTTCCGGTGTGGGTGCCGGTCTCCATCAGCCGGTGCGCGTCCTGGATGCGGTCCAGGCCCTCGAAGACCTCCGCGATCACCGGCCGGAGGGTGCCGTCGCGCAGGCCCGCGTGGAGGAAGGCGTCGGAGCGGTCGCGGACCTCGGGGGTCACGCTGAAGTTGGCGTAGGTGTGGATGGTCTGGGGCCAGTTCATCGGGAAGGTGATCGGTCCGTTCAGCCAGCCGTAGACGACGATGGTGCCGTGTGCGCGCAACGCGGCGGCGTGGTGCGGGAGTTCGGGGCCGCCGATGGCGTCGAAGAGGATGTCGGCGCCGGTGCCGGTGATCCGGTGGGTCTCCTTCGCCACGTCGTGGGTCCCGGTGACGACGACGTGTTCGGCGCCCAGGTCGAGGAGGGCCCGGCGCTTGGCCTCCGTACGGGTCGTGGCGATCGGCACGGCGCCGATCCGGCGGGCGACCTGGATCGCGGCGGTGCCGACGCCGCTGGACGCCGCGGTGATCAGGACGTGGTCTCCGGGGCGCATTCCGGCGGTCTCGACGAGGGCGCCGTACGCCGTCGTGTACGTGAGCCGGGCCGCCGCTCCGGCGACCGCGTCGACGGAGGCGGGGCGCGGCACGACGGAGCTCTCGGGGAGGACGATCCGTTCGGCGTAGACGCCCTGTGCGCCCATCTCGATGCCGGACCCGGTCATCACGGGGTCGCCGGGGGCGAAGGCGGTGACCTGGTCGCCGACGGCCTCGACGGTGCCGGATGCCTCGTAGCCGAGCCGGGAGCCGGGGAGGGTCGGCCGGTAGTAGTACGTGCCGGCGCGGAAGAGGGCCTCGGCGCGGTTGAGGCCCAACGCCTCGACGCGGACGAGGAGTTCGGTGGGGCCCGGCGCGGGCAGGGGGACGTCGTGGATGCGGAGGACCTCGGGGCCGCCGAGTGCGTCGAAGAGGACGGTGCGGGCGGTGGCGGCTTGCGTGGTGTTCGTCATGCGTCGACCGTAGGCAGCCGCGGCGAGACGCTCCATGCCCGCTGGTCTCACCTTCCTGTCCGTTCGTCTCACGGCGTCAACTCCCGGGCTACGGTGGGTTGATGGACGTACTCAGTGACGCGGTCGCCGCGATGCGGCTCGGGCGGCCGCATTCGGCGCTGCGGGACAAGTTCGCGCCGTGGGGCAGTCGTTTCGACGCGCACGACGGGGCCGGGTTCCACGTGCTGTTGCGCGGTTCGGCGTGGCTGCTGCCGGAGGGGGACGCGGCGCGTGCGGTGTCGCTGGGGCCGGGGGACGTGGTGTTCCTCGCGCACGGCCGCGGGCACACGCTGGTGAGTGAGATCGGGGTGGAGCCGGATCCGTTGACGCTGGACGAGGACGGCAACTGGCCCGCTCCCCCGCCGCGGCCCTCGGTCGGTCCGACGCCCGACACGGTGATGCTGTGCGGGGCGTACCAGTTGGAGCGGGCGCGGGCCCATCCGCTGCTGGGCGAGTTGCCCGACGTGGTGCATCTGCCGGCCCGGGTCGGCGCCCACCGTTCGCTGCGGGCGGCGATCGAGCTGCTGGGGGACGAGCTGGACGCGCCGCGGCCCGGCTCGGACACGATCGTCTCGGCGCTCGTGGACACGCTGCTGCTGTACATCCTGCGGGCGTGGTGGCTGGACCCGGAGCGGGAGCCGGGGCGCGGGCATCCGGCGGGCTGGTCGTCGGCGCTGACCGAGCCGCCGCTGGCGGCGGCGCTGCGGGCGATGCACGCCGATCCGGCGCACGGCTGGACGGTGGCGGAGCTGGCCGGGCTCGGCGGGCTGTCCCGGGCGGCGTTCGCCCGGCGGTTCGCGGCGGCGGTGGGCATGCCGCCGCTGGCGTATCTGACGTGGTGGCGGATGACGACGGCGGGGCGGCTGCTGCGGGCGGCGGACGAGCCGTTGCGGGTGGTGGCCCAACGGGCTGGTTACGCCTCGGAGTTCGCGTTCGCCAAGGCGTTCAGGCGGGAGTTCGGGGTGGCGCCGGGGCAGTACCGCAAGGCGTCCTGACGCGGCGGGTGCCGGCCCGGTCTCAGTCGTCCTCCCTGGCGGCCAGTTTGCCCTGGATCGCCTCCAGTTCCTCCCGCGCGGCCTGCCCCGCGGCCGCCGCGTCGCCGGCGGCGACGGCGTCCACCAGGGCGGTGTGCGCGGTGTCGCCGTGGTCGTGCTCGGCGCGGGCGACGTCGACGAGGTCGAGGAGGTCGATGAGGGCCTGGCGCAGTGCGGGGGCGAACTCGGTGAACAGGTCGGTGAGGACGGGGTTGTGGGCCGCCGCGACGACGGTGGCGTGCAGGGCGATGTCGGCGTCGACGAACGCGTCGCCCGGGCCGTCCGCCGCCGCCCTGCGGTCCGCGAGGGCGGCGCGCATCGCGGCGACGTCGTCGTCGGTGCGGCGCCGCGCGGCGAGTCGTGCGGCCTGGACCTCCAGGAGCGTGCGGACCTCGTAGACGTCGGCGACGGCGGCCCTGCGCAGCCGGGTGGGCCAGTCCTCGACCGGGCGGGTCGCCGTCACGAAGACGCCCGCGCCCTGGCGGGCCCGCACCATGCCGGCGCCGGCGAGCGCGCGCAGCGCCTCGCGGACCGTGGAGCGGCCGACGCCGAGGTCCTTGGCGAGGGTGGTCTCGCCGGGCAGCCGGGCGCCGACGGGCCAGTCACCGTCGGCGATCTGGGCGCGCAGCCGCTCGGCCGCCTGCTCGACCAGGGGGCTGGGGCGGACGGGGCCGAGGGCCGGGGGCTGGGACATCGGTGCGCACCAACTTGTCTGAGGAGTACTTGTCTGAGGACCTGAGGTGTGGTTACTGTACCGGCATGATCCGCGGACTTCTCCTTCTCGGCCGCCGCGGCGGGGCCTGACGCGACCGGCACCCCGCCGCGGGGTGCCGTGCTGCCGGTCGTCACCCGTCGACCGCACCGAGGAGAGGTCCCCGCCATGACGACCCCGTACCGCTGGAATCCGCAAGCACCGGGCCCGATGCCGTACCACCGCTACCGCCCGCACCACGAGCGGGTCGACGTCCCCGTCCTCGACCGGAGTTGGCCGGACCGGCGGATCACCGAGGCGCCCCTGTGGGTGCCGGTCGACCTGCGCGACGGCAACCAGGCGCTGGCCGAGCCGATGGACACCGGCCGCAAGCACCGCTTCTTCGAGCTGCTGGTGCGGATGGGCTTCAAGGAGATCGAGGTCGGCTATCCGTCGGCGAGCCGTACGGACTTCGACTTCGTGCGCCATCTGGCCGAACGGGCCGGGACCGGCGCGATCCCCGACGACGTGACGCCCGTCGTCTTCACGCCCGCCAAGCAGGACCTGATCGAGCGGACCTTCGCCTCGATCGAGGGCCTGCCGCGCGCCGTCGTCCACCTGTACATCCCGACATCGCCCGTCTGGCGCGACGTGGTCCTCGGCCGGTCCCGCGCCGAGGTGCACGCGACCGTCCGGGCGGCCGCCACCCACATGGCGCGGCTCGCGGACGCCCGGCCGGACGCGCACATCCGCTTCCAGTTCGCGCCGGAGACCTTCAACGTGACCGAGCCGGACTTCGTCCTGGAGGTGTGCGACGGGCTGACGGAGCTGTGGGACGCGAGCCCGGACCGGCCGGTCACGCACAACCTGCCGACGACGGTCGAGGTCGCGACGCCGAACGTGTACGCCGACCAGATCGAGTACATGCACCGCAACCTGGCCCGCCGCGACTGCGTCGTCCTCTCGGTGCACCCGCACAACGACCGCGGCACCGGCGTCGCCTGCGCCGAACTCGCCGTCCTGGCGGGCGCGCAGCGCGTCGAGGGCTGTCTGTTCGGCAACGGCGAGCGCACCGGCAACGTCGACCTCGTCACCCTCGCCATGAACCTGTACGCGCAGGGCGTCGACCCGATGATCGACTTCTCGGACATCGACGCGGTGCGCGGGACGGTCGAGCACTGCAACCGGCTGCCGGTGCACCCGCGCCATCCGTACGGCGGCGAGCTCGTGTACACCGCCTTCTCCGGCACCCACCAGGACGCCATCAGCAAGGGACTGGCCGCGCGCGCCGGCCGGCACCCGGACACGCCGTGGGAGGTGCCGTACCTGCCGATCGACCCGGCCGACGTCGGGCGGACCTACGAGGCCGTCATCCGCGTCAACTCCCAGTCGGGCAAGGGCGGCATGGCGTATCTGCTGAAGGACCGGCACGGGATCGACCTGCCGCAGGACATGCGCCCGCAGTACGCGCGTCTCGTGCAGGAGGCGACCGACGACAGCGGGCGCGAGGCGAGCCCGGACGAGCTGTACGCGCTGTTCCGCGCCGCCTATGTGGACGTGCCGGGCCCGGTCGCCCTGGGCGAGTGGTCGGTGCGCCGGGACGGAGCCGTGCACCGGTTCGCCGGTACGGCCCAGGTCGACGGCGTCGTACGGGAACTGGACGGCAAGGGCAACGGTCCGCTGGCCGCCTTCACGGACGCGCTGCGGACCGCCGGTGTCGACGCGGACATCGAGGCGTTCGCCCAGCACGGGCTGGCGCCGGGACCCGACAGCGAGGCCGTGGCCTATGTCCGCTGCCGGGTCGGCGAGGTACGGGAATGGGGTGCGGCCCGGCACACCTCGGTGCTGACCGCCTCCGTGGGGGCGGTGCTGTCCGCGGTGAACCGGGCCGCTGTCAGGGCCGGCTGAGTCAGTCCTCGCAGGTACCGGCGAACGACTCGCGGGTCACCACGTCCGTCGCGGCGGCCGAGGTGTCCAGCCAGGCGACGCGCTGGCCGTCACCGAGGGACGGGGCCAGCTGCGTACCGGAGGAGCAGGAGATCCGCTGGTACGCGGCGGTGCCGTTCACGACGTCGGCGGTCGGCGCGACCTTCGCCTTCCAGGGACCGGTCCAGGCGCCGAGGCCGCCGAACAGGTCGGTCGAGGAGTAGGCGAAGTAGTCGTCGGTGACCGAGAACTGGCCGAGGTACGTCGACGAGGGGGCCTTCAGCGACTTCATCTGGCCGAGGTCGGAGACCGGTGCGGACTCGATGGTGTCGCTGGTGATGAGGAAGGCCTGGGTGCCGCGGTAGAAGATCCGGTCCGAGGTGAGCTGGACGTCGGTGATCCGGCCGAACAGGAAGCCCTTCATGCGCTTGCTCTGGGTCGTGCCGGTGGCGATGTCGTAGGCGTACACCCAGGTGCCGTCGCCGCCCGCCCAGGCGATCGTGCCGTTCTTCATGGCGAGGCGGGCCGCCTTGGTGCCGGTCTCGGGCGTCACGTTCACCGTGCTGCCGTCGGCCTTGCGGAGCATGACGTCCTGCTCGCCGTCGGCGGTCGTGGAGATGTAGGCGAGGGCGCCGTTCTCCGTGACCGGCTCGGTCTCGTCGGCGTCCGGGGCGTCGACGATCTTCTTGATGGCGCCCTGGCCCTTGTCGCCCGCGCCGTAGACGCCGATGCCGTCGGCGGCGATCCGGGTGAAGACTACCCGGTCCCTGTCCAGGGACGGGTCGATCAAGTAGGCGTCGTCCTGGGCGAGTTCGTGGTCGGACTTGCCGTGCTGCTTGCTGAACCGGCCGACGGTGATGCCGAACGCGGCGCTGCCCCGGTCCCAGGCGATCGCGTCGCCGTGCCCGATGGCGTAGACGTCGCCGCTGATCTGCGCGGCCTGCTCGTCGATGCCGCCGTAGACCTCGTAGGCGGGCAGCACGTCGGCGCCGATGGTGGTGCCGTCGGCGCGGTTGGCGCCCTGCTGCTCCCAGCCCTTCTCGATGCCGTGTCCGTCGAAGGCCTTCTTGATGGCGGTCATGTCGGCGCCGGAGACCTTCAGCGACTTGGCGGCGAGGGTGACCGCGTTGCGCATGTCCGTGAAGCCGGCGAGCGGGGTCAGGTAGTTCTGCGCGGCGCGGTACACGATCTTGTCCGCGAGCTCGGGGGCGAGCGTCTTGCGCATGTCCCACAGGGCGCCGCCGACGATGGTGGAGTTGTAGTGCACTCCGCCGTTGTCGATGTCGAGCGGGATGGGCTCGAAGTCCTGCTGCGCGTTGCGGCCGTCGTTCAGGTCGCGCAGCGCGCACTCCTCCAGCGGCTTGGTGCCGTTGCAGAGGTACTCGCCGATGAGCCCGGAGTTCGGGTCGTCCATGGCGACGCCCTTGTCGGCGGTCTCCATGGCGTTGCCGAAGTAGTCGGATATCGCCTCGTTGAGGGCGCCCGGCTGGTTCAGGTAGACGAGTCCGGCGCTGTGCTCGGTGACGCCGTGCGTCATCTCGTGGCCGACGACGTCGAGGCCGACGGAGAGCGGCACGCCGTCCATGTGGCCGTAGACCATCTTCGAGCCGTCCCAGAACGCGTTGGCGTAGTCCTTGCCGTTGCTGGCGACGTTGACGACCGAGTAGATGGTGCCGCCCTTGCCGTCGACGCCGTCGCGGCCTATCTCGTTCTTGTAGAACTCGTAGACCTTGGCGGCGTTGACGTGCGCGTCGACCGCGCCGGACGTGGTGTTCGCGCCGTCGAAGCGGTCGGTGGCGGACTTCACCAGCGGCACGTCGTCGGTGACGGGGCCGCCCGCGACGTCCAGGTAGCTCTTGCGCTGGGCGTCGTAGGTGCGGATCTGGCCGCCGGTGACCGGGTACATGGCACGGGTCGAGTCGACCAGCGTGTAGGAGCCGTCGGCCGCCTTGTCGGCCTCCAGCTGCGCCTCGCTGCCGTCGACGCGGACGCCGGTGGCGCGGGCCGGCGCGGCGTCGGCGGCGTCGATGTTGTTGTACGAGAGGGCGAGCGCGCCGGCCCGGGCGTCGACGTAGACCTCCTGGCGGACCGGGCTGCCGTCCTTCTTGGCGCCGGTGACCGTGAAGTGCCAGGCGAGGCGGCCGCCCTGGGCGTCGGGCAGCACGGTCAGGCCGTGGCCGGCGGTCTTCGCGCCCTCGACGCCGCGCAGGTTGGCGTCGAGGACGGTCAGGCGGCGCTGCGCCGTGGCCTCGTCGACCCGCGGGGTCGTGGAGACGGTGAGGTCGGTGTAGAGGGTGCCGGTGGCGGAGGTGACCTGCTGCCCGTCGCCGGACTTCTCGGTCTGCACCGCGTACTCGGCGCCGAACACCGGCACGCCGTCGTGCTGCTGGCGGAACCGGACGGTGGTCTGGCCGCCGTCCTTCGTCGTCCGGCCGGTCCTCAGATCGGACGCGGGCACCTTGTAGGTGTCCTGGTGGTCCTTGATGTGGGCGCGGGCCGCCTGGGCGGGGGTGCCCGCCCTCGGCGCCGAGTCCAGGCCCTGCGTCATGGCGGGCGCCACCGGGGCCGCGCCGCCGACGGGCGTCTCGTCCCCGTCGGCCGCCCACGCGGGTCCGGCCAGCAGCGCGGAACCGGTGGCCGCGGCCACCACCCCCGCTGCCACGACCTGGCGTATCCGTCTCTTCGGCACAGCGTCCTCCCCATCACACGCACAAACGCGGGGCTCAACGGCCCCACGTGTTCGGTGTGCTGATGGTTCGGCACGACGTGTGTCCGCTACAAGGGATCACCCGTGGCGTGAAGTCGCCGCGGCGTAAATACGCCTCGGGCTCGTGGAACGGGTCACTCCATCCAGCCGGCGCGGATGGCGTGCGCGCCGAGCTGGAACCGGGTCGAGGCGTTCGCCCTGGCCATCAGGGCGTGCAGCCGCCGCTGCACGGTGCGGTGGCCCATGCCGAGCTGACGGGCGATGGCCGCGTCGGTCAGGCCGACGTGCAGCAGGGCCAGGACCTGCCGGTCGAGCGGGTCGAGGGCGTCGTCGTCGGCCGTCGGCTCGGCGGCGCCCGCGCGCAGCGGCCTGGCCTGCGCGTAGCACTGGTCGAAGAGGGCCTGCAGCGCGGTGAGCAGCCCGCTGCGGTGGACGACGAGGGCGACCGGTTCGGTCTCGTCGCGCTCGGGGTCGAGGGGCAGCAGCGCGGTGCGGCGGTCCGCGACGACCAGCTTGATCGGCACCCGGTCGGCGACGGTCACGCTCTGGCCCTCCGCCACGAGCTGGGCGAGGGAGGCGGCGGTGGCGGGCCGGTCGAACCAGCCGCGCTCCACCACCGAGCGGAGCACCACGCCCCGGGCGATCGAGTCCCGCTCGACCTCCTCGATGCCGTCCTCCACGGACAGCGCCACAGGCGCGGTCCTGGTGGGGATGAGGGAGCAGACCTCGCGCTGTGCCTCGCGGCCCATGGCGAGCAGTCTGCGCCGGATCGCGGCGGCGCCGGACAGCAGCTCGACGGGCGCGCCGGAGGCCCTGACCTGCGCGGTCCGGTGCCGTTCGGCGAGCTCCGTGACCAGGTGCTCGACCTGGTAGAGGGCACCGCGTCTGGCCTCCAGGAGGGGGCCGAGGGCGAGCACGGGTGACGCCGCCCGGTAGCGCTCCGGGCCGTCGCCGGCCGGCCGCCGGGCGCTCACCAGGCCGCGCTCGACGAGCACGCCGAGGGCCCGCGCCACGGCGTCGGGGCCCAACGGGCCGGTGAGCGCGTCGGGTTCGGCGTCGGGCCGGTCCACGAGGAGCCGGTACACGGCGTCCTCGTCGGCGCCGAGGCCGAGCAGCGTCAGCAGCGAAACGTCCGCCGCCCCGGCGTGCGGGGACGGCGGACGCGTCTCGTCCTTCAGGGCTCAGCCCTTGTTCAGGTTGGCCCAGAACTCGTCGAAGGACAGCAGCTTGTCCCCGTTGGCGTCCTGCCGGGCGATCAGGGCCTCGGCCACCGACTCGGTGACGTTGAAGTCGCCCATCTGCGCCATGGCGCTCTTGTACTCGGCCGCCGTGATGTAGCCGTCGCCGTCCGCGTCGAACCGCTCGAACGCCTTGCGTGCCGACTCGATGTCCGCCACCGGGACCACCCCTCGTTTACGTACTGCTGTGTTGACGGGGGTCAGATTAGCTGGCCGTCCGGAACCGCAGTGCGGCGAGTACCCAGGCGAACTCGGCCTCGTGCCGCGGCAGCGGATCGAGGCCGCGCACCCGGGACACCAGATCGCGGAACCGGGCCACGTCCTCGTTGGCCGCCGCTTCCAGCCGCTCCAGGGCCGCGGGCAGGTCCGCGTCGCCGAGCATTCCCCGCAGCACCTCGCCCGCCTCGTCCGACTCGGGGGCGACGCCGCGCTCCCGGCCCTCGGCGGCCAGCTGCACCAGGCGGCTCATGAACCACAGGGAGCTGCCGGGCTTCACGTCCGGGCCGCGGTCGGCCGCGTTGAACTCGACCATCTTGCGCATGTGGGCACGGAAGTCGGGGTCCTGCATCAGCTCGGCGAGCTCCACCCAGGCGTCGACCTGCTCGGCGGTCGGGTCGTCCGGCAGGTCGGGGACCATGACCACCAGGCGGTTGCGGATCTCGGGGTCGGCGGTGTCGATGCCGCCGAACGTCTGCTCCATGAAGTCGTCGATGATGTGCTTGCGCTCGGCGGCGGAGAGCCGCGCCAGCTTGTTCATGAGTGCCATCTCCTCGGCGGTCGAGTTGCGCTTGGCGACCGTCGACAGCACCGCCCGGTTCAGCCGCAGCGCACGGATCTGCGCGTCGAGCGCCGCGACGTGCGCGGCGGCCACCGCCGCGACGTCCGCGTCCCCCGCCACCACCTTCCGTACGGCGGTCAGGCCGAGTCCGAGCTCCCGCAGGGTGCGGATCAGCTCCAGGCGGGCCACGGACTGCGCGTCGTACAGTCGGTAGCCGCCGTCGCTGCGGGTCACCGGGTGCAGGACGCCCTCGTCGGACCAGTAGCGGATGGTGCGCACCGTGAGGCCGGTGCGGCGGGCCAGCTGTCCGATCGTGAGCAGCGGGGGGCCGTCGTCGATCATGTCTGGGAGTCTGGGCCTTCCAGTGGGTGGAGACTCAAGTGAGGAGTACGCGCGTGATGCTGCGGGACATTCTGGACGCGGTGGCCAAGGGTGTCTTCCCCGTGCCGGACGGGACCCTGACGGTCGTGCCGCAGACGAACGCGCGCGACGCGGGGATCCTCGCGTTCACGGCGCACACCGTGGTGGTCACCGACGAGCCGGAGGGGTGGGTGCGCGAGGCGCTGGCCGCGGTGGACTGCGACCCGTTCTCGGCGCCGATGAACGCCCGGTTCCTGGTGGCGTTCATGGAGCGCACGGGGCGCACGCACGAGACGATCGACCTGGTGACGGTGGCGCCCGCGCTGGCCGGACCGCCGCCGCTCGCGCTGCGCGAGATCCGTGACCGGGAGCATCCCCGGGTGGCGCGGGCGCTGTCGCACCGGGACGAGGTGCGGGTGTGGGAGGCGGACGGCGGGGTGCTGGCGCTGGGGCGGGGCCTCGGCGGTCGCTGGGAGGCGTCGCTGGAGGTCGACGAGGCGCTGCGGCACCACGGGCTCGGGCGGCAACTGGCCGTCGCCGCCCGGCACTTGGTGCCCGACGAGCACGTGTGGGCCCAGCAGTCGCCCGGCAACGCGCGCAGCGTGCGGGTGTTCCAGGCGGCGGGCTACCGGGCGGTCGGCTCCGAGGCGCTGATGCAGCACCTCCCCTAGAGAGCTACCGGAAGATGCCGGTGTGGCCCAGGGAGTAGCGGCCGGGCTGCGGATACACGGCCAGGCCGTGCGGGCCGTTGCCGACGGGGATCCGGGCGATCTGGACGCCGGTCCTGGTGTCGATGGCGTAGACCTCGGAGTCGTAACGGCCGGACAGCCACAGGGTGTTGCCGTCCGCCGAGACGCCGCCCATGTCGGGGCTGCCGCCCTGGGGCAGCTTCCACTTCTTGGTCACCTCGTCCCGGGCGAAGTCGAAGACGGAGATGGTGCCCTCGCCGCGGTTGGAGACGTACATCTCCCGGGAGTCGCGGCTGACGTAGAGGCCGTGGGTGCCCTTGCCGGTGGGCAGCAGCTTCGGCTTGCCGAAGGTGTCGCCGTCCAGCACCCACATGCCGTCGGCCATCATGTCGGCGACGTAGAACTTCTTGCCGTCCGGCGACATCTTCACGTCCTGCGGCATCGCCCCGTCGAAGGGCAGCTT
Organism: Streptomyces sp. KL116D; assembly: GCF_030766975.1. Taxonomy (NCBI): domain Bacteria; kingdom Bacillati; phylum Actinomycetota; class Actinomycetes; order Kitasatosporales; family Streptomycetaceae; genus Streptomyces; species Streptomyces sp. KL116D. Next base: position 148,985 of record NZ_JASERH010000140.1, read on the forward strand.
CTGCTGCTGGACGACCTTCATCTTCGCGGTGTCGACCTTGAGCAGTTCGCCGCTGAACTCGCAGCTGACGATGAAGTAGCGGCCGTCGAGGGAGAAGTCGGCGTGGTTGACGCCGTAGCAGCTGACCGGCTCGGTGTGCTTGATCTTCATGGTGTGCGGGTCGCGGAAGACCAGTTCGCGGTCGAGCGAGGCCATGACGACGGCGTTCTTGCCGTCCGGGGTGAAGTAGAGGTTGTACGGGTCGTGCACGTCGACCCGCTTGCCCGCCTTGCCGGTCTTCGGGTCGATGGGGGTGAGGGTGTTGCCCTTGTCGTCGTTGACCCACAGCGTCTTCATGTCCCAGGAGGGCACGACGTGCTGGGGCTGCCGGCCGACCGGGATCGTCTCGATGACCTTGAAGGTCTTCGGGTCGATGACGGAGACGGTGTCGGACTCGGTGTTGGGGACGTACACCCGGGACGGGAAGTCCTTGACGACCGGGGAGAGCTTGTTCGGGCGGTCCGCGGAGTACACGTCCTTCGGGTCGAGGACGGGCGGCATGCCGGGCAGTCCGTACACCGGCTGCTGTTTCGGCACGGCGGGCTTGACCGGCTTGATGGCGCCCTGGGTGCCGCGGTCGGCGGCGTTCTCGGCGCCGCAGCCGGTGAGGACGGCGAGGACGGCCGCGGTGGCGGCGGCGAGCAGGGCGCCGGTGCGGCGGGTCGGGTGCGTGTTCACGTGAGCAGCTCCGTGCAGGTCACCGCGGACAGGCCGCGACGGTCGAGGTGGTCCAGGAGGGGCGGCAGCGCGGCGACCGTGTCGGTGTACCCGAAGTGCAGGCTGACGACGGAGCCGGGGCGCAGCGCGGAGGTGACGTTGTCGACGACCGCGTCCGCGCCCGGTGAGGTGAAGTCGAGCGAGTCGACGTCGTAGGAGAGGACGTGCGGGTAGCCGGCACGGCGGGCGAGGCGGGTGACGAGCGGGGTCGCCGTCGGGGTGCGGGACGGCCGGAACCAGGTCCCGATGGAGCCGGTGAGGCGGCGGATGCGGTCGGCGCAGCCGGTGATCTCGGCGTACGCGTCGGCCTCGGACATGGCGTTGATGTCGCGGTGGTGGAGGGTGTGGTTGCCGAGGTCGTGGCCGCCGTCGAGGATGCGCCGGGCGAGGTCCGGGTGGGCGTCGAGCCAGGTGCCGACGGCGAGGACGGTGATGTGGGCGTGGGCCCGCTCCGCCTCCTTGAGGAGGGCGTGGGCGATGGCGGGGTCGCCCTGCCCGTGGAAGGTGAGGGCGACGCTGTCGGCGGTGCGCGGGCCG